>NZ_FOEB01000004.1:322931-393242 GCF_900110515.1 Methylobacterium sp. ap11
GTCGCCCGCAGGTTCGCGATCATCCGCGAGAGCGCCAGGCCCATCGTGTCCTTGTCGGACAGGGGCTTGGCCTCGACCGCGAGGTTGCCGCGCGCCACCTCGTCGGCGAGGTCGGCGGTCGCCCGCAGGTTGGCGGTCATGCGCGCCATGGCGCCGACGAGGTCGCCGATCTCGTCGCGCGAGGTCGCCTCGATCCGCTGGCCGAGATCGCCGAGGGCGACCGCATCGGCGAGGGACACCGCCCGGGTCAGGCCGCGGGAGATCGACAGGGCGAGCCAGGTCGCGAGGCCGAGGCCGAGGAGCAGGGCCGTCGCCACGGTGCCGATGAGGATGGTCTGCCCCTCGGCCGCGTCGGACTTCGCGCGCAGCACCGCCTCGGACATGCGGCGGTTCTGGAACTCGACCAGGGCGTCGAAGGCGCGGTTGGCGGCCGTGCTGGCGGCGGCGTACTCGCCCGAGGTCAGGTCGGTGGCCCGCAGGGTACTGCCGGTCTCGACGAGGGCGAAGGTCTTACGGAACGAGTCGAGCCAGGCCTCGGCCCGGGCCCGCAGGGCGTCGCCCGGGAGGCCTTGCGCGGCGGCGAGCCGGACGATCCCGTCGAGGGCCTTCGCGGTCTCGTCGCGCAGGGTGCGGGCGGCGGACAGGCGCTCCTCCAGCATCGGCAGCGTGGTGGCGCCGGTGGAGGCCTGGAGCTGGCCCCAGGCCCGCTCCGCCCGGTTCTGGAAGGCGAACACCGCCTGCATCAGCTCGCCGGCATTCTGCGCGGCGGCGCGCTGCATCAGCCCCTCGGCCTCGCCGCGCATGCCGTTCAGCGCCGGGCGCCCGGCCGCGTTGATCTCGCCCCAGGCCTTCACGACCACGTTGGCGCGGGTCAACTCCTGGACCTTCGCCGCCAGCTCGCGCTGGCGCTCGTACTTCGTCAGGAGGTCGGCCAGGAGGCGCCGGCCCTCCTCGGTCTGGATGTACTCCTTGGCCTTGGCGAGCGCGTTGACGGCGTCGGCCCGGTTGTCGGCGGACCGCTTGGCGAACTCGGCCATCTGGGCCTCGTCGGTCGACACGACCATGGCGCGCATGTTCGAGACGCCGCGGATCGCCTGGGCCTTGGCGTCGAGCACCAGGTTCTGCAGTTCCGACCGGCTGACGATGAAGGCCGTCGCCTCGTTGGAGGCGCTCAGCCGCTGGTAGCCGACGCCCCCGGCGACGCCGACGAGGACCAGGACCGCACCGAAGCCGGCCGCCAGCTTGAACTTGATCGTTACGCGCATCGTCGTGTCACCGGGAGAGTTCGAATCGTGTCGGGTGTCGGAGCGGGCCGCCCCGTTGCGGTCAGGCGCTGCGCTTGAAGGCGGCGTCGTCCTCGTCCTCGCCCATGTCGAAGGCAAAGCCGCCGGACGCGGCCGGCCGCGGCGGGGCCGGGCGGCTCGCCTTCACGGGGCTCTTCGCCGCGGTCTTGGCCGAGACATTGGCCGGAACATTGGCCGCGACCTTGGCCTTCGGCTTCGCGGGCGCGGCCATCCGGGAGGCGGCGCGCCGCAGCTGGCCCACCGCCGCATCCGTCTGCGCTCCCGCCTCGGCCTCGCCGATGCGGAAATACGCGATCGTCGCCTGAAGCTGCTCGGCCTGCGCCGCCAGCTCCTCCGACGTCGCCGACACCTGCTCGGACGCCGACGCGTTCTGCTGCGTCACCTTGTCGAGCTGCTGGATCGCCTGGTTGATCTGCGCCGACCCCACGTCCTGCTCACGGCACGCCGCCGTGATCTCCTCCACCAGGCCCGCCGTCCGCTTGATGTCCGGCACCAGGCGGCCCAGCATCTCGCCGGCCTCCCGCGCCACCCGCACGCTGTCGGCCGACAAGGTCCCGATCTCGGCCGCCGCCGTCTGGCTGCGCTCGGCGAGCTTCCTCACCTCGCTCGCCACCACCGCAAACCCACGCCCGTGCTCGCCAGCACGCGCCGCCTCGACGGCGGCGTTGAGCGCCAGAAGGTCGGTCTGGCGGGCGATCTCCTGCACGATGGTGATCTTCTGGGCGATCGTCTGCATCGCCTCGACGGCGCGCCCCACCGCCGCCCCGCTCGCCTCGGCATCGCGAGCCGACTGCCGGGCGATGGTCTCGGTCTGGCTGGCGTTCTGGGCGTTCTGGCGCACGTTGGCGGCCATCTCCTCCATCGAGGCCGAGGCCTCCTCGGTGGACGAGGCCTGCTCGGTCGAGCCCTGCGACAGCTGCTCGGCCGAGGCCGACAGTTCCTGGCTGCCCGCCGACACGTTACCGGCGGCGCCGAGCGCCTCCGACACGACGGTGCGCAGCCGGGCGACGGTGCCGTTCAGGGCCCGGACGAGGTCGCCGATCTCGTCGTCGCTGCGCGGCACGACCTCCCTGGTCAGGTCGCCGGCGGCGAGGGAATCGGCGAGGTCGCTCGCCCGCGCCAGGCTGCGGCCGATGCTGAAGGCGATCAGGAGCGAGGAGGCGAGGCCGACCAGCACCGAGGCGGCGACCACGGCGAGCATCAGCGTCTTGGCGGATTCGGCGCCCTTCAGCGCCGCGGCCGAGACCTCGTCCATGCGGGTGCCGGTGAACTGGGCGTATTGCCGGAAGCCCGCCATCACCTCGCGGCCGACCGTCAGGCCGTCGCCGACGGTGATCGCCCGCGCCCGGATGTCGCCCGCCGCGGCGGCGATCTCGGCCACGCGGCCGACGAGGCCGGTGATCTGCTCGGCCTTGGCCCGCACCTCCGCCGACGGGATCCCGAGCGGCACCAGGGCGGCGACGACGTCGCGCAACGCCGCGCCGGTGGTCTCCGACTCCGTCGCGACCGCGCGCCGCGCCGCCTCGATCTCCGCCAGGGTGGTGGCGCCGACGACCTCGAGGCTGACGCGGGCGAGGCGCGCCGTGCGGTAGCGCAGGGTCTGGAGGTCGAGGCCGGCCCGCTCGCGCTCGGGCGACGGGTCGGCCTTGGCGATCCCGGCGCCGGCGGCGTCGAGGGCGGCGTTGAACGCCGACACCGCGGCGAGGCCGTCGCCCTTCCACAGGCCGGCGGCGTGGTTGGCCGAGTTGAGCCGGGCGAACCGGATCATCTCGTCCTGGAGCTGGTTCAGGCGCCTGTAGCCGGCCTCGGCGGGAACGAGGAGCGCACGGCCCCGCTCGCTGGCGCCCTCGAACACTTCCCTGTAGAGCCGCTGCGCCTCGGTCCGGCGGGCGAGCAGGCTCTCGATGTGGGATTCGCGGTCCTTGTCGGCCGTCAGCAGCAGGATGTTGCGTTCCGAGCGGGTCTGGGCCTGGATCTGCTCCTGCAGCTCGCCGGCGCGGATCGCCTGGCGGCCCTGGGCGACGAGGGCGATCTCGGCCTGTCCCATCTCGGAAAGCTGGGTGTAGGCGAGGCCGCCGGCCCCGAGGGAGAGCAGGATCAGCAGCCCCGAGCTCGCGGCCAGCTTGGCCTTGATCGTCATTCGCACGTGAGATCTCCAGCGGATGGTCGCCGTCGCGCGGCGGTCGGTCGTCGTGTCGGGTCCGGGGCAGTCCGCCCCGCCTCGGTCAAGCGCTGCGCTTGAAGGCGGCGTCGTCCTCGTCCTCGCCCATGTCGAAGGCAAAGCCAGTGGCCGCGGCCGGCCGCGGCGCGACCGGGCGGGCGGCCTTCACCGGGCTCTTCGGGGCGATCTTCGATACAACCTTGGCCTTTGCGGGCGCGGCCATCCGGGAGGCGGCGCGCCGCAGCTGGCCCACCGCCGCGTCCGTCTGCGCCCCCGTCTCGGCCTCGCCGATGCGGAAATACGCGATCGTCGCCTGAAGCTGCTCGGCCTGCGCCGCCAGTTCCTCCGACGTCGCCGACACCTGCTCGGACGCCGACGCGTTCTGCTGCGTCACCTTGTCGAGCTGCTGGATCGCCTGGTTGATCTGCGCCGACCCCACATCCTGCTCACGGCACGCCGCCGTGATCTCCTCCACCAGGCCCGCCGTCCGCTTGATGTCCGGCACCAGGCGGCCCAGCATCTCGCCGGCCTCCCGCGCCACCCGCACGCTGTCGGCCGATAAGGTCCCGATCTCGGCCGCCGCCGTCTGGCTGCGCTCGGCGAGCTTGCGAACCTCGCTCGCCACCACCGCAAAGCCCCGGCCGTGCTCGCCGGCACGGGCCTCGGCGGTGGACGAGGCCTGCTCGGTCGAGCCCTGCGACAGCTGCTCGGCCGAGGCCGACAGCTCCTGGCTGCCGGCCGACACGTTGCCGGCGGCGCCGAGCGCCTCCGACACGACGCTGCGCAGGCGCTCCAGCATGGTCTTGAGGGCGAGGCCGAGGGCATCGCGGTCGGAGAGGGGCCTGGCCTCGACGGTGAGGTCGCCGGCGGCGATCGCCTCGGCCACGGACGCGTTCGCCTTCAGGTTCGCCGTCATGGCGTTGAGCGAAGCGACGAGGGCGCCGATCTCGTCCTGCGAGCGCACCGTCAGGGTCCGGGACAGGTCGCCCTCCGCCACCGCGTCGGCGAGGCCGACCGCCTCGGCGAGGCCGCGGCTGATCGCCAGCGCGATCCAGGTCGAGGCGCCGATGCCGATCGCGAGCGATCCGAGGAGGATCGCGAGCAGCATCATCTTGGCGCTGTCGGCATTCGCCGCGCCCTGCACGGCCGCCTGCGTCATCTCCTGCTTGATGAACGCCGCGACCTCGTCATAGGCCTTGATGGCGGCGGCCAGTTGCTCGCGGCCCTCGCCCATGGTGAGCGTCGCGGCGCGCAGGTTGCCGCCCTCCGCGGCGATCGCGAGCGCGCGCTTCACCAGCGGGGCGGCGGCCTCGTACCGGGAGGCGAGATCGACGGCGCCCTGGCCGAGGCCGGGGGCGGTGGCCTTCGCACGGGCGAGCTCGGCCCGAAACACGGCTTCGAGGGCATCCGCCTCCTTGACCACGCCGTCGAGCTCCGCGAGCGAGCCCGTCGACAGCATGAAGGCAAAGGAGCGGGTGTAGCGCAGCCAGTCGGCGCGCAGGCGCTCGAAGGCGAGGGCGCCGCGCAGAGCCTCCTCGCCCCCCTCCTTGACGATCCGGTCGCGGAGCGCGTCGGAAGCTGCCGTCAGCTGCCGGACCTGCGGCAGGATCTCGGCCTGGTAGAACTGCGAGGCGCGGAAGTTCGAGTTGAGCGAACCCCACTTCGCCGTCTCGGACTGGGTCCGGCCCGCCGCGGCGAGCTTGTCGGCCGCCGTCGCGAGGAGGCGCTGCTCGTCGCCGGTCGCACCGCGCTCGAGCTCGGCGCGCAGGCGGGCGAGCTCGGCGTTCTGATGGGCGAGGAGCTGGCCGAACTCGGCGATCCGCTTCGGATCGCTCTCGAGCACGATGTTCTTCTCGGTCCGGCCGGCGGCGCCGAGGGCGTTCTGCAGGTCGGAGATCGTCCCGACCCGCTGGCCGCGCGCCGCCAGCACCTGCTGGCTCGCCGCGAGCTCGCTCAGGCGCCAGTAGCTCAGGCCGCCGGCCGCCGCGGCGAGCAGCAGAACCAGGCCTGAGGACGCCGCGAGCTTGGCCTTCACCGAGAGCTTCATCGTCTGAACTTTCCGTCGTGATCGAGAGGGCCGGGATTTCAGGCCAGGATGGCTTCGAGGTCGGGCACGATCACGAACTGGTCGTTCCACTTGATCAGGGTGCGCACGAAGTCGGGGCGGATCGCGAGGCCGACCCGCGGCATCGGCCGGGCATCCGAGAACTGGATCTCGGTGACCTCGTGGACCTTGTCGGCGGTCAGCCCGACGCAGACCGGGTCGCCGTCGATCGCGAGCTCGACCACGACGATGCGGGTGTCGGGGCTCGCCGCCCGGGGCGGCAGGCCGAACCGCACCCGCAGGTCGGCGAGCGGGATGATGGCGCCGCGCACGTTGACGACGCTCGGCAGGTGGGGCCGGGCCCCCGCCACCCGGGTGGGAGGCAGGGGATCGATGATCTCGCGCACGAGCCCCGCATCGATCGCGAAGATCTCGTCGGCGATGCCGACCATCAGCGCCTGCACGCGGGTGCCCTCCTGCGCGGCGGCGCCCGGGACGGCGGGGGCTTGCGGGCTCTCGGCCCGGGCGGCGAGGGACATCAGGCGGCCTCGGTCAGGTTGGAGCCGTGCAGGTCGATCCCGGCCCGGGCCTGGCCGGCGGCCAGGAGTTGGGGCACGTCGAGGATCAGGGCGGCGCTGCCGTCGCCCAGGATGGTGGCGCCGGAGAACATCGTGACGTCGGCGTGCAGCTTCGACAGCGACTTGATCACCGTCTGGTGGCTGCCGACGATCTGGTCGGCGACGAAGCCGACCCGCTCGCCGGCGAGCGCCGTGATGATCACCATCTGGTGCGGCTCGGACGGGACGTCGCAGCCGAACAGCTCGCGCAGGCGCAGGTACGGCACCAGCTCGCCGCGGATGTTGAGCAGGCTGCGGCCCCGCGCCTCCCGGTCGGCCTCGGGCAGCTCGACGCATTCCTCCACCGCCGAGAGCGGGATGACGTAGTGCCCGTCGCCGACCCGGATCAGCAGGCCCTCGATGATCGCGAGGGTCAGCGGCAGCCGCAGGGTGAAGGCCGAGCCGGCGCCCTGCTGGGTCGCGAGGTCGATCGAGCCGCGCAGGGATTCGATGGTCTTCTTGACCACGTCCATGCCGACGCCGCGGCCCGACAGGGCCGAGACCTCCCGGGCGGTGGAGAAGCCCGGCGCGAACAGGAACTGGTGGACCTCGTGGTCGCTCAGCGGCGTGCCGGGGGACAGGAGGCCGTTCTCCTCGGCCTTGGCGCGGATGCGGGCGGTGTCGAGGCCGGCGCCGTCGTCGCGCACCGTGATCAGCACCTGGGCGCCGGCATGCTCGGCCTTGAGCAGGATGCGCCCGGTCGGGGCCTTGCCGCCGGCGGCGCGGCGCTCGGGCGCCTCGATGCCATGGTCGATGGCGTTGCGGATCAGGTGGACGAGGGGATCGGCCAGGCGCTCGATCACGGTCTTGTCGAGCTCGGTGTCCTCGCCCTCGGTGACGAAGGCGACCGGCTTGCCGAGGTCGCGCGAGAGGTCGTGCACGAGGCGGCGGAAGCGGCCGAAGAGCGAACCGATCGGCACCATGCGGATGCCCATCGTGGTGTCGCGCAACGCCGCGGCCAGGCGCTCGATCTCCTCCGCCACCGCCTTCACGGCGGGGTCCGAGCGCAGGGCAGCGATCTGGTTCAGCCGCGCCTGGGCGATGACGAGCTCGCCGACCCGGTCCATCAGCGCGTCGAGGCGCTCGGCCTGGACCCGCACGGTGGTGACCGCCTGGTCGTCGGTGCGGCGGGCGGCGGCGGGCGGGGCGGCGACCGGCGCGGGCTCGGCGGCTTCAGGGGCAAGGGCGTCGCGGGCAAGGGCGTCGCGGGCAAGAACGTCGCGGACTTGAGCTTGGACGACCGGGGCCTCGGGCGCCGCCGGCTCGGGAAGTGGCGCCGCCGGTTCGGCCGTCGGGTCGAAGCCGGCGGCCGGCCGCAGGGTGAGCGTCATCTCGTCCGAGACGAACAGGAAGACGTCCTCGATCGCCTCGCGGGTGACGCTGCCGGGCATCACCACGTCCCAGCCGAGATGGAGCCGCGCGGGGTCGAGGGCGGCGAGGTCCGGCACCGCGTCGGTGCGGGCGGTGACCGACCGGGCGCCGAGATCGCGCAATTCGTCGAGGAGCGCCAGCGGGTTGGTGCCGTTGCGCAGGATGTCGGGATCGAAGGCGAGGCCGAGATGCCAGTCCGGCCGGTCGGCCGCCGCCTCGGGGAGCGGCGCCTCGGCGGGGACCGGCACCTGCGGCGCGTCCGCCCCGGCGCCGGGCCGGACCAGGCGCTGCAGCTCGTCGAGGATCGCCGCGCCGATCACCGCGTCGGTGCCGTCCGGGTTCTCGATCAGGAGGCGGATGTAGTCCTTGGCCGAGAGCGACACGTCGATCAGGGCGCGGCTCACGCTGACCTCCCCCTGGCGCACGAGGTCGAACGCGGTCTCGAAATCGTGGGTGAAGGTCGCGACCTGGGCGAAGCCGAACATCGCCCCCGAGCCCTTGATGGTGTGGAGCGCCCGGAACGCGGTGTCGATCAGCGCCCGGTCCTGCGGCCGGTCGCCGAGGTCGAGGAGCGTCGATTCCAGCCGGTCGAGAAGTTCGCTGGCCTCCGTCAGGAAGACCTCGGCGGGATCGATGTGGGTCATGGCGGTACCGGATCACGCGGACGGCGCGGACGTGGCGCGCCCCCGGCAAACGAGGCGGGGCCGCCACCCTGGCGCGCCGTCTGTCGCAGGGTTCGTGACCGCAACCTGGCGCCGCCGTCGATAAATTTCTGTAAATCAGATACAAGTTTAGCGAGATCGGGCCGGAACCGTTCCGCCTGACGCCAAATGTAGAGAGACCGTTAACCGCGATGGCAGCGGCGCGCTCGACAAGGTCGGGAGGCCGGAGACGGCGATCTACCCCGCATCGTGGCGCCGCGCGCGGGGAGCGTGCGGCCGGGACCTGCGGGCGGTCCTTGCCGGTGCTGGGGCGCGAGCGATCGACGGGGGCGTTCCGTCACGCCTTCATCCCGGCGCGCCGCTCGGGCGCCCCGGGATGGGCAACGCGGATGCGCCGGGTGGAGCAGGGCCCCCGGAGGGCGAACCGCCGCGCCGGCTCAGCGCCGCACGAGCTTCGTCACCACCGAGACCAGCTGCTCGGGCTTGAACGGCTTGGTGATCCAGCCGGTCGCGCCGGCGGCCTTGGCCTGCTGCTTCACGCCGTCGTTCGACTCCGTGCTCAGGAACACGATCGGCAGGCCCGACAGCGCCGGGACGCCGCGCAGCCGGCGGATCAGCTCGAGCCCGTCCATTACCGGCATGTTCAGGTCGGTGATGACGAGGTCGATCGGCTCCGCCTGGGCCTTCTTCAGGCCCTCGGCCCCGTCGCCGGCCTCGATGATGGTGTGCCCGGCCGGGCTCAGCGCGACCCGGATCATCTGCCGGATGCTGGGGGAATCGTCGACCGTCAGGATGGTGGCCATGGTGCTGTTCGACCGCTTCAGTGTCCGGGCGGGGGAGGGGCGAGGTCGGACAGGGGGACGCCCGCCCGATCGAAGGCGGCGCTGGCCGCCGCCGAGAGGCCGGTGACGCGCAGCGACCCGCCCGACCGGCGCGCGGTGCCGACCGCGGCGAGCACGACCTGCACGAAGGTCACGTCGGCCCGCACCACGCCCTCGCCGTCGACGTCGACCGGTCCGGCCGCCAGGGCGTCGCCGAGCCGCGCCTGGATCTCGGCCGCATTGCGGATATCGCAATCGTCCGGCAAGGTCAGCGTATAGCGATCGGACATTCCACGCCCCGACAACCCGGTAACGTCGACACGGGAGTACGTGTCCTCTCCTGCGAGATACGCGCCCCAGGCGTAAAGATTCGATGTACGCAGACCGCGTCGACCAGGAAGGACGGCCAGGCACCGGCCGTCGCCGGTGCGCCGTCGGCGGCGGACAACACTTCCCGATCGTGCGCCGCACGGGCCCGCTACTGCAACTAACGAACCGCGGGCGAGGGATTTTTCGTTCGCCGTCACGCGCGACATAACCCTTCGTTCAGCCCAAGGCGCCTATTCCTCGACGGCACAGGGACGACGCGAAGCGAGACGACGGCCGACCGTCCAATCGCCGTCACAGGATGGTGCCGACGATGCAGACCCAGTTTCCCCGGCACCGGGCCGCGGAGCGCCCGCCGATCCTGTCGCCGGAGAACGCGGCCTTCCTCCAGGACTGGCTCGGCCTCTCGGCCGTGCAGCGCCGGGCCCTCGACGCCCTCGTCGGCGAGATCGACGGGGTGACGGCCCATACCGAGAGCCACGTCCAGGACCTGTCCGGGCGCTTCCAGCGCATCGCCGCGGCGAGCCGCGAGCAGGAGGGCATCATCGCCGGGCTCGCCGACGCGGTCCGCTCCGTCACCATCGACGAGCGCAAGCTGTCGCTGTCCGAGGTCTCGGCAGGGTTCGAGGCGACGTTCTCGTCGCTCTCCACCAAGGTCGCCGCCCTGTCGGAGCGGGGCGAGGCGATGGTCTCGACCCTCGACGGGCTCCTGGGCACGCTCGGCCGGATCGAGTCGAGCGTGGTCGAGATCGACAAGATCAACCGCCAGACCAACCTGCTCGCGCTCAATGCCAAGATCGAGGCGGCGCGGGCGGGCGACGCCGGCCGCGCCTTCGCGGTGGTGGCCGACGAGGTGCGCGACCTCGCCAAGTCGATCAGCGCGGTCTCGAGCGGGGTGCGCGAGCAGATCGGCGCCATCGCCGGGGGCCTGCGCGGCAGCCACGCCGCCATGCGGGAGATCGCCTCGGTGGACGTCTCCGACGAGAGCCGCGCCGCCACCGCGCGGTTCCGCACCGTGATGGAGACCCTGGCCCAGCAGGGCGACCGCTTCGCGGCGATCCTCGACGGCACCGCCCGCACCACCGGCGAGATCACCGCCGACGTCTCGGCCGCGCTGGTGGCGATGCAGTTCCAGGACCTCGCCAAGCAGCGGCTCGACAACATCGCGCGCTGCCTCACCGCCCTGTCGGCGGCCCTGGCCGAGCAGGAGGGGCGCACCCCGCTCGCCGCCGACCCGGACGAGACCCCGGACGCCGCCTGGGCCGAGCGGATGATCGCCGCCGTGACCCTCTACGAGATCCGCGAGCGCCTCGGCCAGCGGATCCTCGGCCGGCCGGCCGGCGGCCAGGAGCCGGCCGCCGCGAGCGGCGCGGACGACGACGGGATCGAGCTTTTCTGAGAGCCTGTTTGACTTACGACGACACGATCGCGAGGGGATTTTCCATCCTACCCTCCACCTCATCCTGAGGTGCTGGCGATCATAGATCGCGGGCGATCGAAGATCGCTGAGCCTCGAAGGAGGGATCCAGTGATCTCGGAGGCTTCTGAAGCCCTCCTTCGAGGTCAGTCGATCACAGATCGCGAGCGATCTCCGATCGCCGACACGTCAGGATGAGGTTGTTTATTAGATAGATTATATCTATCGTTCAAGCAGTCTCTGAGACCTCGCTTGATCTCGATGGAAGTCTTTCTCCCACTCCCGGCCATTGGGACACGCAAGGCCGAGCAGGGCGACGAGACGGCCCGGAGCGCGGACGGGGCAGGGGACGCGACAGCTGGAGCGCCCGCTGACCACTCGGTGTGGGCTCGCGGAAGACGGAGGTTCCGGCCCCGTCGGTTCAGCCTCCTGACCGAGGTCACGGAGGCGATGCGTCATGAGGCCAACGACAGAGGTGCCACGCTCCACGGGAATCCAGGCGACCCGACCCGCTTCCTCCTTCACGAGATTCGGGCCGATCGCGGAGATGTTGTGAACGTCGAGCAGGCTGCTGAAAAAGGGCTTCGCCCATCGGCAGAAGCAGATTCGCTCCTCTGCGATGGTATTGCGACACATTTGCGCCGACCCGAAGAAGCGCCGTAGAACGGCCTCAAGACTCATATACGATCATGATGATATTAAAACCAATACTGCCGATAAAGACAGGCAAATATCAATATTATTGATAAATAATCTCATGTGTCGCACATGAACATTGAAGGGAAAAGCATGAACGTCTTTTCGCAGGACGTTCTCTGGGCGAAACGCGATGCCGCGGGCCGATAGCATTCCCTGGTCGGGCATTCAGCCGATGTGAGCGCGGCACTGGCGGCACTGTTGGATCTACCGCTGATCGGCACCCGCCTGCAGCGGCTATGTTGGGCGGACGAAGCTGACGCCGCGGCGATTTCGGCCAAGCTCTCGGCACTCGCCTTCCTTCATGACATCGGCAAGGCCAATCGCGGCTTCCAGGCCCGGTCGAACGCCGATGCGCCGCATGTCGGCCACATCGATGAACTCGCCTGGGTGTTCTCCGTTCGCCACGGCGCAGAGGCCGTGTGCGACCGCCTCTACGGAAGGCTCGGGCTCGACCGGGTTGCGGCTTGGCTTCCAAGCGACAATCCGGGCCTGTTCCACGCGGTGTTCGCTCACCATGGGCGCCCGTGGGTCCTGGGCGGCGGGGGACGTCAAGCCGATGACGGGGATGCCTCGGCGCAGTGGTGGGACGGGCCCGACGATCCCATGGCCAAGCTCGCGCCGATGCGGGCAGCGTTCGACACCTGGTTCGGGAACGCCCTCGCCGATGCGAGCCCGCTGCCCGACCACGCAGCCTTCGAGCACGCCTTCGCGGGACTCTTGATGCTGGCCGACTGGCTCGGCTCGAACCCGTCACCCGACTTCTTTCCCTTCGACGAGGGCCGGCCCGAGGACCGGATGGCGTTCGCGCAAGCCCGTTCGAGCGTCGTCCTCTCCGCGACCGGCCCCGATGCGCGGCCCGCGCGCGCAGCCGCGTGCCGGGTCGGGGCCAGCTTCGCCCAGGCCTTCGCGCAACCTGGCCGGCCGCCTTTCGTGGCGAGGCCGATCCAGGCCGAGACGGCGCGGCATTGTGCGCGACTGCTGGTGCTCGAGGCCGAGACCGGCTCTGGCAAAACCGAGGCCGCCCTGTGGCGCTACTGCGAGCTCTTTCGCCAAGGCGTCGTCGACGGCCTCTACTCTGCCCTGCCGACCCGCGTCGCGGCCACGCAGATCTTCGAACGGGTCAAGCGGTGCCGGGACAACGTCTTTCCGCCGCACCAGCGGCCGGCCGTCGTCCTGGCGGTCCCGGGCCAGATGCGCGTCGACGAGGCGGAGGGCACCCGCCTGCCCGATTTCGGCGTGCAATGGAGCGACGACGGCGATCGTGCGGCCCGTTGGGCCGCCGAGCATCCGAAACGATACCTCGCAACCCCGATCGCCGTCGGCACGATCGATCAGGCGCTGCTCGGCGCGGTGCGGGTGAAGCACGCGCATCTGCGCGCCGTCTCGCTGCTGAACAAGCTCCTGGTGGTCGACGAGGTCCACGCCTCCGACGCCTACATGGAGCGGCTGCTCGCGAACCTGCTGCGCTTCCATGTCGGGGCGGGCGGCCACGCGCTGCTCCTGTCGGCGACGCTCGGGGCGGGCGCCCGCGCCCGCCTGCTAGGGGGGCGGGGCTGGTTTGCCGGAGAGATCGTCGGGCAGGGGAAAGCGAAACTCGTAGCGGCCAGCGCGGCGCTGAACGAACTTCATGCGGCCCATCGTACTTGGTCCCGTAGCGCGCGAGTGTACCGCGCCGGCGGGCAAGCACCTGAAATTCAACAGATTCTGGGGTTGTAATGATTTTACCACCGCGTGGCGCGCCCTACGGGACTCGAACCCGTGTTTTCGCCGTGAAAGGGCGACGTCCTAGACCGCTAGACGAAGGGCGCCGTGCGGGGCGAGGGGAGCTATAGTGGGGTTCGGTCGGCAGGGCAACCGGATTGATGGGCTTGACGGGGGCCGGGGGCTCGGTCTTGTCGGCCGTGGATATGGGCCTTGAACGCGGGCGGGACGCAGGATGACGACGAGGCAGGCGCCGCGTGGGGGCGGTTGGAAGAGTGGGCCGGGCAAGGGTGGGCCGGGCAAGGGCGGCTCGGGCAACGGGGGGTTCAGCAAGGGGAGTTTCGGCAAGGGCGGCTTCAACCGGGGGCCGGCCCGCGGTGGGGCGGGCGGGCGGCCCGGCGGCGACGATCTGGACGGGCCGGCCCTGCTGTATGGCTGGCATCCGGTCTCGGAGGCGCTGCGCAACCCCAGGCGCGTGCTGATCAAGCTGCTCGCCACCGAGAACGCGATGGTGCGCCTGACCGAGGAGGTGGGCGAACTGCGCATCGTGCCCGAGATCGTCAAGCCCGGCACCATCACCGGGCTGCTCGGGCCGGACGCGGTGCACCAGGGCCTCTACCTCGAGGCCGAGCCGCTGGAGGGCCCGGCCTTCGACACGCTGCCCGCCGACGCGGTGCTGCTCGCCCTCGACCAGATCACCGATCCGCACAATGTCGGCGCCATCGTGCGCACGGCGGCGGCGTTCGGCGTCACCGCCATCGTGACGACCGCCCGGCACTCGCCCACCGTCACCGGGGTCCTCGCCAAGTCCGCCTCGGGCGGGCTCGAGCATGTCCCGTTCGTGGTGGTGCGCAACCTCGCCGAGGCCCTGATCGAGCTCGGCGAGCGCGGCTTCACCCGGGTCGGGCTCGATTCCGAGGCGCCCGAGACCCTGGACGCGGTCGGGCCGAAGACGCCGCTCGTCGTGGTGCTCGGGGCCGAGGGCAAGGGGCTGCGCCAGCGCACCCGCGAATGCTGCGACGTGATGGCCCGGATCCCGTTCCGGGGCGCGATCCAGAGCCTCAACGTCTCGAACGCCGCCGCGATCACCCTGTACGCCCTGATGCCCCACGCCTGACGGCGTGGGGATCTCGCACCCGACGGCGCGGGAGCCGGTGTCAGCGCCAGAACGGGCGGACGTCGACCAGGGCCTCGTGCGCCTTGGCGGCCTCGGCGAGCAGGTGCCGTGTGCGTGCCTCTGTGTCGGCGGTGGTGAGCCCGGCGGCGAAGACCGCGCCGGCCGGCGCACCCCGGGCGAGGTCCTGGGCGAGGGTGTGCGCGGTGGCAATATCGTTGAGGTCGCCGAGATGGTCCTGGAGGTCGGCCAGGGCCTCGACGAAGGCCGCATGGCGCTTGGCCGCCTTCCTGGCCGAGCCCTTGCCTGCTCCCTTTCCAGTGTAGAGCGCGGCGAAGAACTCGGCGCCGTAGCGCAGCTTCTTGGCGGCGATCCGCACCCGGTGGCGCTCCTCCGGATCCAGGTCGGCGAGGTGGCGGCCGCGCTTCTTCACCTGGCGGCGGCGGCGCTCCAGCTCCTCGGTGGCGAAGGCCCGGGCCGGTCCGTCGCGGAGCGCGGCGTTCGGGTTGTCGGGGCCGAGCCAGGGCCCGGTCTCGATCCAGGCGACGAGGTCGAGGAGGAAGTCGCGCCACGCGCGGCTCTCCAGCACGCCGCGCACGACGGTGTGCGCCGCCTCGCGCTCGGTCTCGAGGTGGCGCTCCAGGATCAGGAGGCCGCCCTCGTCCGGGCGCCGCTCGCGCTCGCGCGACAGGGTCTTGCCGAGATAGACGTCGAGGTTGCGGGCGTGGCCGAAGGGCTCGCTCAGGCGCTTCAGCTCGGCCTTGATGCCCGGCATGCGCCGGTCCTCGATCACGGCGCCGAACAGCGAGAAGGCCGAGCGCAGGCGGCGCAGGGACACCCGCAGCTGGTGCAGGGCCTCGACGTCGCGGTGGCCGAGCAGCACGGTCTCGTTGAGGCGCATCTGGCGCAGGCAGGCGAGGGCCACGGCCCGGAACGCCGCCGCGGCGCTCATGCCGGGATCGAGCGGCACCGGCTCGGCCTTTACGGCGCGGCCGAGGCGGTCGCGGACCAGCGCGTCGCCGCGCTCGAACTTGCTCAGCACGCCGAGGCGCAGCGGCACGTCGGCGGCGAGCGCCCGGGCGAGGTCGAACAGGGCGGCGGGCGCGCCGCCGGTCAGCTCGAGCTCGATCTCGCTGACCGGCGAGACCCGGTCGTCGGGGGTGACGAGCCGGCCCTGGTCGAGCGCGACCTCGATGCGGCTGCCGGCCGGCCCGGTATCGGCGAGGCGGCGCAGGAAGCGGGTGACGCTGGAGGTGTAGAGGGGGGCGAGATCCTCCGCGCCGCCGAGGAGGTCGGCGAGCGGGGTGCCGGCGAAGGCGGCGGGGTCGGGGTGCGGGCCGGAGACGGTGGTCTCCCATTCCGGACGGTCGAACAGGCCGGCGGCGGCGGAGCCCCGCGCCTTCACGGTCTGGAGGTGGCGGTCGCCGTCCCGGCGCACCCGCAGGGTGTAGCCGGCCTCGCGCAGGCGGCTATCCGGCGTGTCGTAATAGACCGAGGTCAGCTCGGTCTCGGCCCAGTCTCCGGCGAGCAGCGGGTGCTCCCGCAGCCGGGCGAGGTCGGAGGCCTCGACATCCAGCTTCAGCTCGGTCTCGCGCGGTTCGCTCATCACGGCGGTCCTGATCTCCCGTTCGACCCGTTCGATGTCAGGGGTCGAACGGAAATCATGGCCGAGGCGAAAGGTTTCGCCTAGGCCTTGCCGTAGGCGGAACACGCGAACGGCGCGTCAGCGGGCTCGCAGATGCGCGAGGAGCCGCGCCGCCCCGGCCTCCGGGGCGCCGTCGTTCACCACCACGAGGTCGGCGACGACCGAGGCCGAGCGGGCGAGCCGGGCGCCGAGGTCGCCGTCCTCGCGCCGGCCGCGGGCGGCGAGGCGGGCGGCCAGCACGTCGGGCGGCGCCGTCACCTCGACCACGCTGACGCCGGGCAGGCGCCGGCGCGCCTCGCCGACCACCCGGCGCGAGACGTTGCAGATCACGACATGCCCGTCGCGGGCGAGGAGCGCGGTCTCCCCCGGCAGCGCGTAGCCGAGGTTGTGGGCGCGCCAGGACAGGGCGAAGCGACCCGCCGCCTCGCCCTCGCGAAACGCGTCCTCGCCGATCGTGTCGTTGTCCTCGTGCTCCGAGGGCGGACGGGTGACGAGGCGGCGCGGGAAGACGAAGCGGGGCTCGTCGGCCAGAGTCGCGCGGGCGAGCCGCAGGAGGGTGTCCTTGCCGGCCCCGCTCGGGCCGACGACGAGAACGAAGCCGCCGGCCATCACGCGACCCGCGCGCCCTGGCGCCAGACCTGGCGCACCACCGGCACGCCCGCGGCGGGGCGCACCCGCACGAGGTCGGCCCGCAGGCCCCGGGCGATGGCGCCGCGATCGGTCAGGCCGGTGGCCCGGGCCGGGTTGGCGGTGACGGTGGCGATCGCCTGGGGCAGGGTGATGGCGTCGACCCGCTCGGGCAGGCCGAAGGCCGCCATCAGCAGGCTCGCCGGCACGTAGTCGGAGGAGAGCACGTCGAGCAGGCCGTCCCGGGCGAGGTCTTCCGCCGCGACGTTGCCGGAATGCGAGCCGCCGCGGATCAGGTTCGGCGCGCCCATCATCACGGTGATGCCGGCCTCGTGCGCCGCCCGCGCCGCGTCCACGGTGGTGGGGAACTCGGCGAGCCGCACGCCCTCGTCCCGCGCCATGGCGACGTCGGCCAGCGTGGTGTCGTCGTGGCTGGCGAGCGCGATGCCCCGCTCCCGGGCGAGATCGACGAGGGCCGGGCGGTTGATCGCGTTGAAGGCCTGGCCGTCGCGGATCTTCAGGGCGGTGTTGGCCTGAATCTCGGAGAGCGAGCGGCCGCCGCGGGTGGCGTAGGTGTAGTACTTGTCGATGTCGCGGAACTGGCGCTGGCCGGGGGTGTGATCCATCAGCGAGATCAGCCCGACGGGGTAGCGCGCCGTGAAGTCCCGCACCGTCTCCATCAGGTCGGCGGAGGGGATCTCGCAGCGCAGGTGCGTCCGGTGGTCGGCGCGGAAGAGGTCGGCGCCCCTCGCGGTCTCGATCGCGCCGGCGAGCTGCATCAGCTCGGGGCCGAGCCCGCTGCCGTCCGGGTCGCTGCCGGCGCGCAGCGAATCGAACACCGTGGTGATGCCCGACGCCGCGATCTGCGCGTCGTAGGCGAGCACGGCGCCGAGCGGGTGCCAGCGCACCTTGGGGCGGGGCGCGTAGTGGCTCTCGAGGTGGTCGGTGTGCAGCTCGACGAGGCCCGGGATGAGATGGTCGCCCTGGAGGTCGAGGCCGCGCTCGGGCGCGCGGCCCTCGCCGATCTCGGCGATGCGGCCGTCGACCACGGCGAGCCAGCCGTGCTGCACCCGGTCGGGCAGCACCAGGGTGGCGTTCTCGAGGATCCGGTCTTGCATGGAGGTCCCCTTCATCAAGCAGCGCGCTTGTGGGCGAAGGCGGTGACGTCGACGACCCGGGTCGCCACCGCCTCGCGGACGTCGGTGTCGTGGAAGATGCCGAGCAGGGCCGCGCCGGCCGCCTGGCGGGCGCGGATCAGCTCCACCACCACGGCGCGGTTCTGTGCGTCGAGGGAGGCGGTGGGCTCGTCGAGGAGGAGGATCGGCTGCTCGGCGATCAGCCCGCGGGCGATGTTGACCCGCTGCTGCTCGCCGCCCGAGAAGGTCGCCGGCGGCAGGTCCCACAGGCGCTCGGGCAGGTTGAGGCGGGACAGGAGCTCCTCGGCGCGGGCGAGCGCGACCTCCGCCGCCATGCCGCCCTCGCGCCCGGCCGCGGCCACCACCTCGCGGGCGCCGACCCGCGGGATCACCCGGAGGAACTGCGACACGTAGGAGATCGTGCGGCGGCGCAAGGACAGGATCTCGCGGGGCGACGCGGAGGCGACGTCGGTGACGGTGTCGCCGTCGCGCACCAGGATCTGCCCGCGGTCGCAGCGGTAGTTGCCGTAGGCCATCTTGAGGAGCGAGGACTTGCCCGCCCCCGAGGGCCCGCCGAGCACCACGCACTCGCCCGGATGGACCGCGAGATCGGCCCCGCCCATCACCGGCAGCTGCACGCCGCCGCGCAGGTGGAGCGTGAACGTCTTGGCGACGTCGCGGAATGCGAGAGCCGGATTCATGCGGCGAGCACCGAGGAGACGAGGAGCTGGGTGTAGGGCTCGGCCGGATCGTCGAGCACCTGGTCGGTGAGCCCGGTCTCGATCACCCGGCCGGCCCGCATCACCATCACCCGGTGCGACAGCAGGCGGGCCACCGCGAGGTCGTGGGTGACGATGACGACCGCGAGGCCGAGTTCGGCGACGAGCCCGCGGATCAGGTCGAGGAGGCGGGCCTGGACGGAGACGTCGAGGCCGGAAGTCGGCTCGTCCATCAGCACCAGGCGCGGGCCGGTGACGAGGTTGCGGGCGATCTGGAGGCGCTGGCGCATGCCGCCGGAGAACCGCGTCGGCGGATCGTCGACCCGGTCGGCGGCGATCTCGACCTTGGAAAGCCAGTCGAGCGCCGTGCCGCGGATGTGGCCGTAGTGGCGGGCGCCCGCGCCCATCAGCCGCTCGCCGACATTGCCGCCGGCCGAGACCGCCATGCGCAGGCCCTTGGCCGCGTCCTGACGCACGAAGCCCCAGTCGGTGCGCATCAGCGCCCGGCGCTCGGCCTCGCTCAAGGATGCGAGGTCGCGCATCACCCCGTCGCGCATCCGGTAGGCGACGTGGCCGGAATCGGGCTGAAGCTCGGTGGCGATCAGCGACAGCAGCGTCGACTTGCCGGAGCCGGATTCGCCGACGATCGCCAGCACCTCGCCGGGATCGAGGTCGAAGGAGACGTCGGCGCACGCCGTGCGGGCACCGTAATGCTTGGTCAGGCCGCGGGCCTGGAGCAGGGGGGCGCTCATGCCGTCGTCTCCTCGTCGGTCACAGAGTGCTCCGACACATCGGCCGAAACGACATTGGCGCGGGATCCCCTCTCCCGTGTGGGAGAGGGGTAGGGGTGAGGGTGACACGCTTCAGTGTGAAGCTGTGAGCGCGGTGCTGACAGCGGGACGGCCTGCGTCTTCTGCGGAACCGTAGCACCCTCACCCCCAGCCCCTCTCCCACACGGGAGAGGGGGGATCCCGCGCGTTTCCTCATGACCGAGATGCCCTGCATCACCCACAAAGGGCGGATCGAGCCGGAAGCTGTAGCCGTAGCGCTCGAAGCCGAGGCTCTCGTAGAAGCGATGGGCGGGCTTCGCGTCGACGTTGGAGGACAGGGCGAGCTTGTAGCAGCCCTTTTCGGCGGCGAGCCGGCCGGCCTCCTGCATCATCCGCCGGCCCAGCCCGGTGCCGCGCTCGCTCGATGAGACCACCACGCTCTCGACGAGGGCCGACGGCGTGCCCCAATGGGCGATGTTGTCGAGGATGACGAGGCAGAAGGTGCCGACGATCCGGCCCCCGACCTCGGCGACGTAGAGCCCGTAATCGGGATAGGCGTCGAGGCGCGCGAGCAGGGCCTCGGCCTGGTCCAGGGTCGCGACCCGGCCGGCATTGAGCTCGGCGTAGAGGCCGAGCACGGCCGGCAGGTCGGGCGCCGAGGCCCGGCGGATAGTCGAGTCAGACATACGCCGCCTCCAGGCCGCCGGTGCCGACATGGCCGTCGGCCCGGCGCTCCTCGCAATGGTCGGTGTCCGAGCAGACGAACATCCGCCCGCCGGCATCGTCGAGCAGCACCTCGTCGAGATAGACCCCTTCCGCGCCGCACAGGGCGCACGGCCTGTCGAAGCTCTGGACCCGGAACGGATGGTCCTCGAAGTCGAGGCTCCGCACCCGCGTATGGGGCGGCACGGCGTAGATCCGCTTCTCGCGGCCGGCGCCGAAGAGCTGGAGCGCCGGGCAATCGTCCATCTTCGGGTTGTCGAATTTCGGCGTCGGCGACGGGTCCATAACGTAGCGGCCCGCGACCTCGACCGGATAGGCGTAGGTGGTGGCGATGTGGCCGTGGCGGGCGATGTCCTCGTAGAGCTTGACGTGCATCAGCCCGTACTCGGCCAAGGCGTGGAGCTGGCGCGTCTCGGTCTCCCGCGGCTCGAGGAAGCGCAGGGGCTCGGGGATCGGCACCTGGTAGACCAGAACCTGCCCCCCGTGGAGCGGCGCCTCCGGGATGCGGTGCCGGGTCTGGATCACGGTCGCGTCGCGGGTGCGGGTGGTGACCGCGACGTCGGCCGTGCGGGCGAAGAAGGCGCGGATCGAGACCGCGTTCGTCGTGTCGTCCGAGCCCTGGTCGATGACCTTGAGCACGTCGCTCCGGCCCAGGATGGCGGCGGTGACCTGCACGCCGCCGGTGCCCCAGCCGTAGGGCATCGGCATCTCGCGGGAGGCGAAGGGCACCTGGTAGCCGGGGATCGCGATCGCCTTGAGGATCGCCCGGCGGATCATCCGCTTGGTGCCCTCGTCGAGATAGGCGAAGTTGTAGCCGGTCTCGGCGTTCATTCCGCGGCCTCCTTCATCGCGGCCTCGGCCCGGCCTTGGGCGCCGCATGCCGGGCGGCGTGCTCGGCGCGAAGCCGCCGCACCAGCTCCAGCTCGGCCTGGAAATCGACGTAGTGGGGCAGCTTCAGGTGCTCGACGAAGCCGGTGGCCTGGAGCGCGTCGCAATGGGCCAGCACGAATTCCTGGTCCTGCGCCGGAGCGCCGACCGGCTCGCCCAGTTCCTCAGCCCTCAAGGCCCGATCGACGAGGGCCATCGCCATCGCCTTGCGCTCGCTCTGGCCGAAGGCGAGGCCGTAGCCGCGGGTGAACTGCGGCGGCACCTCGGCGCTGCCGTGGAACTGGTTGACCATCTGGCACTCGGTGAGGTCGATCTCGCCCAGCGGCACGGAGAAGCCCAGCTCCTCCGGCACGAACTCGACCGCGACCGTGCCGACCCGGATCTCGCCGACGAAGGGGTGGGTGCGGCCGTAGCCGCGCTGCGTCGAGTAGCCGAGCGCGAGCACGAAGCCCTCGTCGCCCCGCGCCAGCGCCTGGAGGCGCAGCGCCCGGTCGGCCGGGAAGTCGAGGGGCTCGCGGGTCAGGTCGCCCGGGGGGGCGCCGTCGTCGGGGGCGGAGGGTTCGATCAGCCCGTCCCGGCCCAGAAGGTCGGTGACCCGCGGCGCATGGGCGGCATCCGCCAGAGGCTGGGCTTCCTCGGCCACCGGCGCCTCGCCCTCGGCGGCGAGCGCAAAGTCGATGAGGCGGTGGGTGTAGTCGAAGGTCGGCCCGAGCACCTGGCCGCCGGGCAGATCCTTGTAGGTGGCGGAGATGCGACGGTGGAGCGTCATGGCGCCGGTCTCGACCGGCTCGGAGGCGCCGAAGCGGGGCAGGGTGGTGCGGTAGGCCCGCACCAAAAAAACCGCCTCGATCAGGTCGCCGCGCGCCTGCTTGAGGGCGAGCGCGGCGAGGTCGGAATCGTGCAGCGAGCCCTCGGTCATCACCCGGTCGACCAGCAAGGCCATCTGCTCGCGGATCTGCGCCACCGAGAGCTCGGGGACATTCGTGTCGCCCCGGCGGGTCTCGGCGAGCAGCCGGTGCGCGTTGGCGATGGCGGCCTCGCCGCCCTTCACGGCCACGTACATGGGTCAGCCCTCCTGGACGCGGGTGGAGCGCGGCAGCGCGGCGACCCGGCCGGGCGCCGCCAGGATCAGGTCGATCCCTTGCGGGAAGCCGGCATGGTTGCGGGCGAGCCGCGCCGGCATGTCCGCCGGCAGGGGCGAGGCCGCGAGGCGCGCGCTGTCGCGGATGCCCGGTCCGTCGAGGTGCCAGCCCTCGTCGCCCGACAGGGTGGCGACCGCGAGCACCAGGGTGGCGGAGCGGTCGGGATAGGCCGGCGTGCCCTGCGCGAAGGCGTCGAATGTCGGGCAGGCGGCGGCGTCCGAGACCACCGCGAAGGCGGCCTCGGCCGGATCGTCGGTGATGCGGGCGCCGGTATGGAAGCGCAGGAACTCCGCGACGGCCGGGCTCTCCGCCAGGCCGGCATCGAGCCAGAGCGGCGCGTCGGCATCGGCGAGCGCCAGCGCGACGGCGGCGAGTTCGGGCGTCAGCGGCGCCGGG
The DNA here is from genome assembly GCF_900110515.1 of Methylobacterium sp. ap11. Classification (NCBI taxonomy): domain Bacteria; kingdom Pseudomonadati; phylum Pseudomonadota; class Alphaproteobacteria; order Hyphomicrobiales; family Methylobacteriaceae; genus Methylobacterium; species Methylobacterium sp. ap11. Next base: position 345,216 of record NZ_FOEB01000004.1, read on the forward strand.
GGCGCGAGGCCGGTCGCGAGGGCCTGGATCGTGCCGGGACGCGCGAGCGCATCCATGACGGCGCGGAAGACGCCCTGGGCGTCGTGGACGGGGTCGGCAAAGCCGCGGGCGAGCATCAATCCTCTCCTCTCGCCATGGTGAAGAAGTTCACCCGCGTCGCCGCGATCCGGCGCGCCTGGGCGGTACGTTCCTCCGCCCGGCGGGACGCGACGGGCGCGAGCGCCGCCTCCACCGCCGCGCGCCGCTCGGGGACCTGCCACAGCGCGTCGAGGGTAGCGGCGAGCCGCGCCTTCGACCGGTCGCGGCCGAGATGGTAGGCGAACCCGGTCGCGCCGCCGGGCAGGCGCACCGCCGCCCGGGTCACCGTCGCCTCGCCGAGGTTGAACGGCCGCCCGTCGCCGCCGATGCGGCCGCGGGTCATTACCAGGCCGGTCTCGGGCGGGCGCAGGTCTTCGGCCTCGTCGGTCGCGCCGAGCTGTGCCAGCGCCCGGTGCAACTCCTCGGGGCGGGCCTGCCCGCAGAGCGCCATCACGGCGCGGCGGCCGGCGGGATCGGACGCTTCGGGCTGGCGGTCGGCCGGGTTAGGATGGGGCATCGCGGGGTCCGCTGGCATCTCGGTTGTCTAATGGTATAGACAACCGACGATCCGGGAGCAAATGAAGTTTGGATGACGGTATGGACGCGGGCGACGACGGCGCGGTGACGGTGCTGGCACGGGGGGAGGGGCTGGCGGCCTGGCGCCAGATCGCCGACGGCGTGGCGGCCGATATCGAGGCCGGTCGCCTCGCGGCGGGCAGCCAGTTGCCGACGGAAGCCGCGTTGGCGACCCGGTTCGGGGTCAACCGGCATACCGTGCGCAGGGCGCTCGCCGCGCTCGCCGAGCGCGGGCTGGTGCGGGCGACGCAGGGGCGCGGCACCTTCGTGGAGACGCCGCGCCTCGCCTACCCGATCGGCCGGCGCACCCGCTTCTCGGAGATCGTCAGCCAGGCGGGCCGCGAGGCCTGGGGCGATCTCCTGGCGGCCGAGACCGTCCCGGCCGACCCGGCGACCGCCGAGGCCTTGGGCCTCGCGCCTCAGGATCCGATGCTCGAACTGCTGACGATCCATCGGGCCGACGGCACGCCGCTCTCGACCGCCCGCACCTGCCTGCCGCTGCCGCGCTTCGAGGGATTCGCGGCGGCCTACGCGGCGCTCGGCTCGCTCACCCGGGCCTACGCGGAGTTCGGCATCGCCGACTACACCCGCCTGTCGACCCGCATCACCGCCCGCCCGGCCACCGCCGACGAGGCCGCCCGCCTCGATCTCGCGCCCGGGCGGGTGCTGATCATGCTGTCGAGCGTCAACGTCGACGCGGCGGGCGTGCCGATCCAGGCGACCCGCAGCCTGTTCGCGGCGGACCGGGTGGAGCTGGTGGTGGAGGGGTAGGGGGCACTCCCGTCTCCCCGGGGGATAGGGCGAGCGCCGATGACGCGGACATTCCCCCCCCTCTCCCCGCGGGCGGGGAGAGGAATGTCCCGCGCCCCGCTTTCCACCGAACTTCCTGCCCCTTGGGCAGTTACCCCGCCGCCCCGCGCCGGAGATCCCCGATGCCCATCCGCCCGACCTGCGCCGCCCTGCTGCTCCTCGCCGGCCTCCTGCCGCTGACGCCCGCGCAGGCCGGGCCGGCCCAGGACTACATGTACCAGCGCCGCCAGCTCGGCCGCGGCCAGGTCTGCCGGCCGCCGCTGAAGTTCGCGGCCGGCGCCTGCGTGCGGCGCTGCCCGGCGGGCTACCAGGACAACGGGAGCTATTGCCGCCTGCGCAACATGGTGCGCTGAGCGCGACGCGGCGGGATCACACCGCCGCCTTATGGAAATGGCTGAGGAAGGCTTTCGTCGCGGCCTGCTGCGGGTCCTCGATGACCTGCCGGGCCGGTCCCTCCTCGACCACGAAGCCGTCGCGCATGAACACGCAGGTATCGGCGACGTCGCGCGCGAAGGCGATCTCGTGGGTGACGAGCACCATCGTCATGCCCTCCGACGCCAGCTGGCGCACGACGGTCAGGACCTCCCCGACGAGCTCGGGATCGAGCGCCGAGGTCGCCTCGTCGAACAGCATCACCTCCGGCTGCATCGCCAGCGCCCGCGCGATGGCGACCCGCTGCTTCTGTCCGCCGGAGAGCCGGTCGGGATAGGCGTCGGCCTTCTCGCGCAGCCCGACCTTGTCGAGGAGCCGGACGGCGAGGTCCCGGGCCTCGTCCCGCCCCCGGCCGAGCACGGTGACCGGCCCCTCCATGACGTTCCGGACGACCGACATGTGGGGAAAAAGGTTGAAGTTCTGAAACACCATGCCGACCGTCGAGCGGAAGGCGGCGAGGTCCCGGTCCCGCGGCATCCGATGGTCGGGGCCGAAGCGCATCGCGTGCGACCCGATGCGGATCGTGCCCTCGCACGGGATGGTGAGGAGGTTGAGGCAGCGCAGCAGGGTCGACTTGCCCGAGCCGCTCGGGCCGATGAGCGAGAGGATCCCGCCCTTCGGCACGCTCAGGGAGATGTCCTTGAGCACCGGCACGGGGCCGAACGCCTTCCTGACGTGCTCGACCGCGATCATCGTCGTCTCCGGCATGGCCCGCACCGCTTGCGTCGTCATGGGGTCCCTCCTCGTGCTCACCGGGCGAGCCTGCGCTCGAGGCCGTGGGCGAGGGTCGTGAGCGGGAACAGAATGATGAAGTAGATGACCGCGATCATCGTGTAGACCTCGAGCGGCTTGTACGTCGCCGAGGTGATGAGCTGTCCCTGGTAGAGCAGATCGGGAACGGCGAGCACGGACAGGAGCGAGGTGTTCTTCAGCTGGAGGACGACCTGGTTGACCAGGGGCGGGATCATCCGCTTGAGCGCCTGGGGCAGGACGACGCGCCGCATCAGCGCCGCCCGGCGCATGCCGAGCGCCCGCCCGGCATCCCACTGGCCGGTGTCGATCGAGGCGATGCCGCCGCGGATGATCTCGGCGAAGAACGACGCGCCGTAGAGCGTCAGGGCGATGAACGCCGCCGTCGCGGGCTTGAGCTCGACGCCGATCACGATCGGGAGGGCGTAGTAGATCCAGACCAGCTGCACGAGCACGGGCGTGCAGCGGAAGATCTCGATGAAGGCCAGGAGCGGGATGGTCACCACCCTGGCGTTGGCCAGGCGCGCGACGGCGATCAGGCCGCCGACGACGAAGCCGGCGATCGCCGTGACGATGGTGAACCCGATCGTGTACAGGGCGCCGATCGCGATCAGCCCCTTGTATTGCAGCAGGAACGCAAAGTCCCACTCGTAAGTCATCGTCTGCTCCGGCCCGCTCTACGGGTATCGTGTCTGCGTGAGGCCCGAGTGAAACCAGCGGCCCAGGGTGATGACGTCGAAGACGGGGACGCCGAACGCGTCGGCGACGGCGCGCGAGAACGGCGGCAGGTTGGTGCATTCCATCACGATGGCGCCGACGTCGCCCCGCGCGATCAAGGCGCCCGCGGCCTCCAGGACGTCGCGGGCGAGGGCGGCCGCGTCGTAGGCCGCCTCCCGCTCGATCAGGCCGCGCAGCGCCCCGTTCGCCGGCAGGCCGACGACCGGCGTGGCGGGATCGGCCCCCACCTCGACGAAGTGGGCCGGCGTGAGCGCGTCGGCGTCGTAGGTCACGACCCCGGCCCGCTTGCCGCCGGGCAGGCAGCGGTCGATCAGCGGGAGTTGCATCAGGCTCGAGGTCGCGAGCGGCAGCGACATCCGGGCGGCGAGCCAGCGCTGCCGTGCCGCGAGGAACCCGCACGACGTGATGACGCCGACGGCGCCGCGGGCCCGCAGCGCCTCCCCGGCCGCCACGAAGGCGTCCGCCAGGTCGGCGTCCCGACCCCCGACGACCCGCCGCGCGGTGGCGCCGCGCACGACCTCGAACAAGACCGGAAAGGGCCAGCTCGCCGCGTGCCCGACATCGCCGGGGGGACGCTCGAACCGGGTGTCGAGCATGATGATGCCCAAAGGCGGGGCGGGGTCGGGGGGCATGGCGCGAGACGGGGAGGATGGGGTCGATGGCGCGAGGACCCGGCCCGGGCGGGACGTCCCGGGCCGCGGCGACGGGCGCGCGTCAAACGGCTTTTCCGGAAGTCGTCTTCCGGAAAAACCGGATCAGAACGTGATCTCGGCCGGGATGTCCCCGGCCTTGACCCCGACCAGCTCCAGGCTGGAGGTGATCCAGCCCTTCATCGCGCCGAGGCCGCGATTGTACTCGAGCCAGTTGTCGACGAAGGTCCGGAACCGGGGATCCGGCTCGGCCCGCACGCCGGCGCAGGTCGGCTGCGCGCTCGCCGGCGTCGGCACGATGATCTTGCCGACCTTGGGGTTCTTCTTCACCGTCACCAGCGACAGCATCGCGACCTGGATGACGCAGTCGGCGCGGTTCGACTGCACCGACAGCATGGCGTCGTCCGGGGTCTTCAGCGCGAGCAGCGTGGCGTTGGGGATGATGCGCCGGGCGAACAGGTCGTGGGTCGACCCGATGTCGACGGCGACCCGGACCTCGGGCTTGTTGAGGTCGGCCCAGGTCTTGGGCTCGAAGCCCGGCTTGGCGATGATGGTGAAGGTGTTCAGCATGATCGGCCGGGTGAACTCGACCGTGAGGGCGCGGGAGGGCGTCGGCGACAGGCCGAACATGATGTCGATCTTGTTCGCCTGGAGGTCGAGCACCGCGTTGCCCCAGGTGGTCTCGGCGATCTCGAGCTCGGCATCCATCGCCTTGGCGAGGTCCTGCGCCATGCTCACGCAGAAGCCGGACCACTCGCCGGACGCGATGTCCTTCTTGTAGTACGGCTCGGTCCCGACGATGCCGGCGATGCGCAGCTTCTTGGTCCGCCGGATGCGCTGGAAGGTGTTCTCGGCCGCGGGCCCCGTCTGGGCCCGGGCAGTACCGATCGGGGAGAGGGCGGCCGCCGCCAGCGTGCCGGCGCCGAGAAGCGATGCGATGTCCCTGCGTGATACCATGACGGGCCCTCTCCTTGTTAGCTCGGCGGTTCTTAAGCCCTTAGGCCGCATGGCGGGAGTCTTGTCGATAGGCGCGCCGGCGCCGCCATGCCCGGATTGCGGGCAGGTCTGACAGGGGCGGCGTCCGGGCCCGGCCCCGGTCCGGGACATGGGGGCCGGACGGGATCCCGGCCCGCGACGGCCGGGTTCCGCCCCGCCCGCGGGGGCGGGGCGGCGGCGCTACTTGGCGGCCGCCTTCACCAGCGGGCAGCCGCCCTCGGCGAGCGGCCGGAACGCCTCGTCGCCCGGCACCGTGGCGATGAGCTTGTAGAGGTCCCATTCCCCGGTCGATTCCTTCGGGGTCTTCACCTGCATCAGGTACATGTCGTGGACCATGCGGCCGTCCTCCCGGATCTTGCCGTTCGTCGCGAACATGTCGTTGACCGGGGTCTCGCGCATCCGGGCGACCACCGTCTTGGCGTCGTCGGTGCCGGCGGCCTGCACCGCCTTCAGGTAGTGCAGCACCGAGGAATAGACGCCGGCCTGGTGCATCGTCGGCATCAGTCCAGCCTTCTCCTTGAAGCGGGTCGCGAAGGCGCGGGTCTCCGGCGTGCGGTCCCAGTAGAAGGCGGTGGTGAGCAGCAGGTTCTGCGCCACCTCGATGCCGAGGCTGTGCACGTCGTCGATGTTGATGAGGAGCGCCAGCAGGGTCTGGCCGCCCTGGACGATGCCGAACTCGTGCGCCTGCTTGATCGCGTTGACGGTGTCGCCGCCGGCATTGGCGAAGGCGATCAGCTTCGAGCCCGAGCCCTGCGCCTGGAGCAGGAAGGACGAGAAGTCGGCGGTGGCGAAGGGCGCGCGCACCGTGGAGAGCACCTTGCCGCCCGAGCGCTTCACCTCCGCGACGGCGTCGCGCTCCAGCGCGTGGCCGAAGGCGTAGTCGGCGGTGACGAAGCTCCAGGTGTCGAGCCCCTTCTTCACCGCGGCATTGCCCGAAACGTGCGAGAGCGCGTAGGTGTCGTAGGTCCAGTGGATGCCGGTGGGCGAGCATTGCGGGCCGGTGAGGTCCGAGGTGCCGCCGCCCGAGACGATCAGCACCTTGCCCTTCTCCTTGGCGATCTGCTGGACCGCGAGCGCCACCGAGGAGGTCGGCACGTCGAGGATCACGTCGACGCCGTCGCGGTCGTACCATTGCCGGGCGATGTTGGAGCCGACATCCGGCTTGTTCTGGTGATCGGCGAACACGACCTCGATCGGCTTGCCGTCGAGGCTGCCGCCGAAATCCCTGACCGCCATCTCGGCGGCGATCACCGAGCCGCGGCCGGTCGAATCGGCGTAGACGCTCGACATGTCGTTGAGGACCGCGAGCTTGACCTTGCCGTCGGAGAGCCGCGGCTCGGCGGCGCGAGTCGGGACGGTCAGGGCACACAGGGACGCGGCGGCGAGCAGCGCGGCGCGAAGGGGCGTGAGGGGCATTGGGCGTTCTCCCGGGCACGTCCGCTTCTGGTCGAGCGGATCGTGGCGGGCCCATCAGAGGGGGCGGGGCGGCGGAGCGCAAGTCCGGGATCGCCCGGGCCTCGCCCTCGTTCCCCGCAAGCCCGGTCCGGGAGCCCGCCGGCCGGGTCGGCCGCCGCGTGGGATCGTCCAGGAACCCGACCCGCGTGCAGGCGCCGACATGCTCAGCCGGAAGAGCCGAAGAGTGCGGCGGTGCCGTCTTCGCACGAGGCCGACCTCGAGCCGACGCATCGAGGGGTGGTGATCGAGAGAGCAGGCAGCGTGGGCCTATCCAGGCAGGCACACAAGGGCGTCAGACCGACTCACGGCGATCACGGACGGCGCGCTGAATGCTCGAAGAAGACCGTGGCCGGGGAGCGTGGATTCGACCCATCACCCACGGAGTCAGAGGCCTATTTTAAATTCGAATTTTCAAAGACTGAGCGCTTTGACGCCCGTCCGACCGCAACCGTAGCGATCGAGAAATTCGGGATTTTGTCTAACCCCTGAGCTTATGATTTCACCCTCAGAAGCCCTCCCCGCTACCGTCCTCGCCTGGTCCCGCGGCCTCGCCAGCCTCTCCCCGGGCGTCGTCCCGTGCCGCGGGCTACGGCCCGACGAATGGCGCGAGACCCATCGACCGTGCGGCGAGTTCGTCGAGCGATGGGGGATCAGGCACATGCGGCAGGGTGGGACACGCTGTGGCTGTTCGGGGTCCACTTGGAGCGCGGCGCGATCCGCGCGGACCACAGCGGGATCCTCGTGACGCTCTCGGTCGAGATCCACGGGGTGCCTCCGAATGTGCCAAGCTTGGGCGGCAGACTATCTATGACACTTTCTGCTCACGATTGGCACAGCTCGACCCCAAAATCGGCAAATTTAGCCTCAAGTCGATGCCGCAGCGTCATATATTGGTTTAGATAAAATGACTTAGTATAGCTATATAAGTGCTGATGTATTATTATTTTTTGTTATTTAATTCGTTTTATATTGACGCAGTAGCATTCCGATATGATCTATAGCCTAATTCCATTACAAAATCATGCTATTCGCGACTTGACATCTGCTCGTTGCGGCGTCATGTTTCGCACGAAAACGTTTTCGTGTAGTTTCGCCAACAAAAAGATGGCGATACGCTTGGGATAATCTGTCTGGAATGTGAGATGCAAACCTATAAGGCAGTCTCTTTTGGTCACAGCCATCTCACTTCACTTATGCGAGGGTACAAGTCGATCGAAGAATCAATATATGACCGGCTCCGCGTGGATTTTATATCGCTTTTTGAGCAGAAATTTAACCCAAACCTTCACTGGGACAATGGTGTAGCTTACAACGAAAATATATTAAAAGAAATCTGCCGTGCTGCCGAGAAGATAGAAGCTTCTCATATATACGCTTCTCTATTAGGCTCTGAACATTATATCTGGTCGATTACTGGTAGTGATCGGAAGTTTGATGTAATATTACCGTTTGCTCCCGATCTTCCGTTTGACTCTACTGCAAATATAATTCCCTACACTACAATCTTGCAACATTTTGAAGATTCGATTGGCCCTGCCCTCCGAATTCTTGATCATATAAGGCCATTTGTTAAGCAAAAAATTCATCAAATACTACCTCCACCGCCAGTAGCTAATGTTAATAAAATAATCAACGCTCCGGCGGAGCCGCTGCAAACTTATATCAAAAAATTTGGCGTTCCCCCTGCTTTGTTGCGACTTAAAATGTGGCTTCTATGGATAGAAGTTGCAAAAAACATTGCGAATGAAAATGGTATTGAAATCGTATATCCGCCCATGGAGTGCGTTGATGATGACGGAATGCTGAAATCTGGTTTCGAGCATGACGAAGTGCATGCTGGCACCGAATATGGCGCACTTGTGTGGCAACAGATAAATCGCAGTCTCATCAAGGATAATGAAATATGACAATGCATCCATACAAAACACTACCTAAAACAGCATTTTGGCGGTCGTCCGTTTCTCAGACGCCGCCAGACGCGGTTGATCCCATAGGTCCATTGAAATTTACAATATCTAACAAAGATAAGGTTATGACAGCGGGAAGCTGTTTCGCTCAGCATATTGCTAGATACCTAAAAAATAGTGGATTTGAATACCTTGTTACTGAAAATGCTCACCCATTGCTATCTAAGTATCACTCTGAAAAGTCGAACTATGGGACATTCACAGCGCGCTATGCAAACATTTATACGACACGGCAAATGCTACAGCTACTGAGGCGGGCATACGGCTTATTCAAACCGCAGGAAGACCGGTGGGCCAATGGAGCCGGTGGGTATCTAGACCCGTTTCGGCCGCAAATTCAGCCTGGCGGATTCTCGTCAATCGACGAGTATGAGGCCGATCGCACTCAACATTTTGGTGCAGTTCGTCAAGCCATCGAAGAGCTTGATGTATTCGTATTTACGCTAGGCCTCACCGAATGCTGGATGTCGTCTATTGACGGAGCCGTTTTTCCTCTGTGTCCAGGCACGTCCGGCGGAGAATTTAAACCAGAGGAACATAACTTTTACAATATGACCGTTCTTGATGTTATGAGAGATCTTGAGGAAATCAAAAGTTTTATTGATAAAAAAAATAGATATGCAAAGTTTATACTCACCGTATCTCCGGTGCCATTAGCAGCGACAGCTTGCGAGGATCACGTTCTAACCGCAACAGTCCATTCTAAATCGGTTTTACGCGCAGCTGCTGGCGAATTTGCATCCCGGCATGATGACGTTGCCTACTTTCCTTCTTATGAAATAATAACTGGAAGCTTTAATAGAGGAAATTATTTCGCAGATGATCTTCGTTCGGTAACTGAGGACGGCGTCGGGCACGTTATGAATCTATTTCTAAAGCATTATGGCGGTTTATCGAGCGATAAATCGCCGGATATCCGTTCCGAATTACATCGCCCAACCATACAAAACACAGAAGAAATTGTGCGAGTTATTTGTGAAGAAGAAGCCTTAAGTCAATTCCAATAATTATGTAAAAACGATGCAATTTATCATTTATTCAAGCTTTGTAATTGAAAATTACAGCGAACTCGTGCCATTAATTGGTGAACTTCGTGTGTCCGTCGGGCAGGATGCACAAGCAAAAAACTCTACTGCATTGCCTGGACGGTAGGTACCTCGCTCAACCGCGGCATGAACCGCGGCGAGCGACCATGGTGTGGTCGAGGCGGGCGGTGCGGCGGTTGGATGAGAGGGCGGGTCGGTGACTACCGACCGCCGCATTGTCTACCCGTTCCGCGACGATGGCCGGTCGCGGTCCATCCCCTACCGCGGGAGAGCTGGCCGACGCGGTGCAGGTCGGACATGATCCTGGCGCGACCGAGCCGTGGACGGACCACGACGCGATGGGCGGGTGGCGGCGGACAGCGCTCGCACCGGCGGAACTCGAGCGGGTCGTGGCGGGCGTCGAGCTGCGCGACCTTCGCGGGCGGAGGGTCCGGTGAGGCGCCGCCGCAACCCGCGCCGATCCTATGACGAGGCCCGCAGCGAGGCCGCGCCACCTACCGTCGGCAGTGCCCACGCGCAGGGCGAGATCACGGCTTGGGTCTCGTGCCACGACTGCGGGCATGGGGCGATCGTCGCCACCGACCAGTTCCCACCCGATCTACCGATTCCCGACATCGCGCTCCGCCTGCGACAGCAAGCGCATCGGCGTGATGCTGGACATGCAGGCGCTCTACGCGCAGCTCGAGTCCGAGATCGGCTGGAAGATGGAGATGAAGCCCTGGTCGACGGTGGATCAGTTGGGCGTGCCCCGGGCGCGGGAATAGGCCATCGGCAGGAAATCACAGAGCCGATTGCAGCGCCCCGGGCGATGCGCTGGCAAAGGCGGGGACGTCCCGCCAATTAGGGCATGGAGACGCTGGACGCGCCGCGACTGGGAAAAATACTGCCTTAAGTTCGGCGTTTGACAGCGGCCCCATGAAGAATATTAACCGACCTACGACGCTACGGAATGATCGCAGTGTATTACAGCGATGTCTTCGAACGACGCGAGGCAGCTGAGCAGTAAGTTTCCAATGCTTAGGCCCGTGAACAGCTTGCCCAACTGAGCACTGATAATATCGCACCTCTATTGGATGACTGGCTTGTTTGGATTATGGATCGCCACTCCAATCGCCGTTGATGTTCCGACGCATAGCAAGATAAGCGACGGGCCCGCCTGCCATTTATTGGCGGGCCCTTATCGTTAAATATTAATCACTTGCCTCTTCGTGCAAATGATTTTCATATCTTGATTTCCAATTCTTATTTGGGTCTTTTTTGTATTCTAGTCTCAGATCTTCAACGGCAACTCGCCTATAATCAGCCTCTGTATGCAGGAATAGCTTCTCAAGGCGCGGATCGTTTCTTCCGTTCTCTACCAAAATATCCAATATAGTCATAGTAAAAAGACCCGGTCCGCTTAGAATCCAGGGGGAGAGCTCATGATTAGATCCATCATTATCGATAGTTCCCTGAACAGCTCTAAGCAGCATTTCTCCGATCAGAGGACACTTGACGCTTGAGCCGATGAACCAATTATTTATGCATGGCGGCGGCCCCGGACTCACGTTGACAACTATCTCGGCCTCCTCAGGTATGAGACTAGCTACATTTCCAAAGCGTCTTTCATCGGCATCAATATATAATCCTCCATTCTCGTATAAATAAGCAAGTCTGAATATATCAGATTTTCCTGCGGCTGTTGGCGCAAGATTGAAAGCTTTAACGTACTCTTCTGGGAACCCGTTCGTGAGAAAATCCCTTGCAAAACTTTCGTCAACTAGCGTATGATCGAAGCTATCTTCTTCTTTTTTCCAAATATTTATAAGTTCAAGCACCCCCTCCGGCGGAGATTTATCCCAAAACTGTATAATTTTTTTCGGAATAGTGGGTGATACTTGTTTTTCCGGATCTTCATTCAGAGCAGAGTAGGAAATTATTCCATTGTCGATGTAAATATCTAGTAAACTTATCCATCCGGTAAAGTGGTTTCTTTTTACGATGTATAAAACCTCCCCCCAAGCGAGCGCAGCATCATATTTGCCGGCACTGCGTAGCCCTTCAATCGTTTTTTCCAGTTCGTCTAAAGCTGCATTATTCCGCATTATTTCGTCAGCAGTGATTTTTCCTGCGATATAGCTGAAATAAAGATCGTAGATCGCGGAATCACCGTTTTGAATATATTTTTGAGATTCAGTAATTTTTTTCTTGAGTATTTGCTCTTTATTTTTGATAATCGAACAATCAGATTGGTAAGTATAAAAATCGTTCATCCCGATCACCCCCCAAGGCCGACATTCGCGGCATGCGGCGAAACCGGCACCATCGCTCAGCGAGCTTCGCGTGTCCATTAGATACGGGCTGAATGAGGATACGCAACCCAAGGTAGAATTTTCCAAGGCATCTGGCAAAAAGATTTTGTCTGAAAGGAGAGGCGCGCTGGCAGGTAGCCGATAAAAGGCGCCGCTCGGCGATTGCCGTCGGGCCCTCAGGCGGGGTCTCGGGTCTGGAAATCCGCCGGTCCAATGGCTCGGCGGCGGGGCGGGTTCCATGGTGCTACTCGTGCCGGTCGACGGTCCGGTTGTAGGTGACCTGCTCCCGGTCGATGCTGCGCAGCAGGTCAGTCTGGGCCTCCGCCGCCTCGCGCGTGATCCGAACGCATTCCGCGATCCGCACCATGTGCTCGAGCTGCTGGCGTCCGATCTCTCGCAAGTCGCGTAGAATCGTCAGCACGGGCTGGGCCTTGCAGATGCACCATGGTATCGCCCACCGAGCCGGGCGCCGGAGCCGGCACCTCGCGCTTGTCCGTGTTCGCTTGCAGCACCATGGCGACGCAGGTCGCGGCCACGACGACGCCGACGAAGATGGTCAGGGTCCCGAAGACCGGGATGACGTAGGACGGCGCCTCCGCCGTGAAGGCGTCGACCACCAGGGCGAGGGTCAGTTGGCCCATCACCAGGGCGCAGAGCCCCGAGCACACCGCCCGGATGTCGGCGCCATTCGGCTTCGTGATGCCGTTGTCGATGTGGCCATTCAGCCAAAGCGCGGTGACGCGCAGCACGCCCACCGCCCCGGGGAAGAAGGCCATGTCGCCCTCGCTGAACCCGTGCTCGGCGAGCGGCTCCAGCGACGCGCGTTCCATCGGATCGCCCGGCATCGCGAGCGTCGCGGCGATCAAGAGCACCACGCCGACGGCCGCCGCACACACGCGACGTTGTCCTGTTTGATGCCGGAGAAGCCCGCATCGGCAAACGGCTGTACGACGCGAGGATTGTTGGTCGCGCCCGCGCCTTCGCGAACGCCGAGCTCGCCTTCTGCGAGGGCGAGCCAACCGGGTTTATCGACAGGAGCACGCCGGTACGAGTCCCCGGCCTACCGGGCGATCCTGTCCCTGCGCACGGCGCATTCCGACGGCGTCGTCGTCCTGATCGACGGCGTTTCCCCCGACCACCGCGGCCCCGACGCCCTCGCCGGCCGGCCGACCGCGCGGAAGGGGCTTGCGCCCGACCGAGCACGGCGCTGATACCCCGCTCGCCCTTTCGGGGCGTCGGAGCGTAGCGCAGCCCGGTTAGCGCAACAGTCTGGGTGGAAAGATGTCCATGTCATGAACCGGCCGGTAATTCCCGGAGGCTCCCCCTTCTGAGAGCCTCTCTGATCGGGGTTCGTGAGGCAAGCGTCTCCCGATCGATGTTTCCTGTGTCCCGGTGTGTCGCTCCCGCGGGTCACGCGCTTCTCTTCGCGGTCGGCGCGCGGCCGCCGCATGATGGGGTCAGGAGAGCGAGGCGTCTCAATCTGTTTCACGACCTGGCCTGCTGACGCAGGCCGGTTCGAGACGCTCAACGAGATCGCCTCGCCCATCGTCCCCACGGGAACGATCCGGGTCACCCTCGCGGGTGACGTCCGGCCTGCCGGCGTTCAGTTCGCCGCAGCAGGCGTATCTTGCGTCAGGCAGCCATGATGGCCGGCATGATGGCCGGCGCCGGCTCCTTGCCGAAGCGGAACGCGGTCCCGTCGCTCCACATCCGGTGCAGGACGACGGCGAGCTTGCGCGCGACCGCCACGCGGGCCCGCGTCATGCCGCGATGCTTGGCGAGTTGCATGCCCCAGGCGCGCAGGCTCGACCGTTTGCGCGAGCGCGTCAGCAGAGAGTGCGCGGCCTCGTAGGGCGCGGTGCGGGCGAGTTCGTCGCCGCAGCGGCTGACCTTGCCCTGGATGTCGGTCTCGCCCGACTGGTCGCGGGAGGGCGTCAGGCCGAGGTGGGCCCCCACGTCCCGGGAGTGTCGGAACCGCTCCGGCCGGTCGATGGTGGCGCGGAAGGCCAGCGCGGTGATCGGGCCGACACCCGGCACGCTCATCAGCCGGCGGCAGACCCCCTCGCCGCGCACGATGACGAGAACCTGACGGGTCAGCCGGTCGAGTTGCTCCAGCATGGTGGCCAGGATCGCCAGCAGGGGCGTGACGAGCGGCAGGATCAGGGGATCCGGCGGGTGCGGGGATCACGGGCTTCGGCCCTCAGGGCTTCGGCCCTCAGGCCGGCACCCGGTCGAGGAAGCCGGTCACCTCGGCGAGGCGGCCGTCGTCGAGGATGGCGAAGTCCGTGCCCTCGACCACGCCCTCGCCCCCCTCGGGCGCCAGGGCCCAGGAGAAGCGGAGGCGGTCGCCGTAGCCGTCGGGCCGGCCGGCGAGGCGGAAGCGCAGGCCGGGAAAGTGCGCCTGCACGGCGCCGATCAGGGCGTCGAGGCCGTCATGGCCTTCGCCGGCCATGAGGGGGTCGCGGTAGCGGGCGGCATCCTCGGTGAAGGTCTCGGCAAGGAGCGCGCGGCGGCGGGCCGGGTCGGCCTCGTTCCAGGTCGCGAGGTAGCGGGCGGCGAGGGCGGCGGGATCGGTCATCGGAGCGTCCTTCCGGGCGGGTGCCGGACGAGAATGGACGCGGGCCGGGGGGCACGTCGATGACCTGCCGGGTCATCATCGAACGACCCGGCAGATCGTCGCCGGCAGATCGTCGCCGGCAGATCGTCGCCGGACGGCCCGTCGGGTCGTCGCGCTACTCGGTCACGATCACCCGGTTGGGCAGCTCGTCGGTGTCGCCGGGCCGCGGCGGGGCGGCCGCGGCCAGGATGGCGCCGGTGGCCTCCACCGCCCGCACCAGGCCGTCCGCCAGGGCGTCGCGGCGCAGGGCCGCCACGAGGTCGGCGAGGACCGCCTGCCAGGCCTCCGGGGCGGGGCCGATCCCGATATCCGCCACCACGTCGGCGTAGCGCTCGGCGAGCGCCACATAGATCAGCACGCCGGTGCGGCCGCTCGTGCCGGCCAGCCCCCGGGCCTCGAACTCGTGCCGGGCGGCGGCGCGGGCGCGGGCGCGGCGCAGCGGACGGGGCAGGGCGCGGGGCAGGCGCGCCCGGACCGGGCCCGCCGCGAGGCTCACGAGGAGCGCCAGGGCCGCGACGAGCTGGACCAGGAAGATCCGGGTGGCGGAGAGGCCGGTGAGCCCGATCAGCGGCCAGGGCACGATGAGCGCGCCCGCCAGCGCCAGCGACGGGGGCAGGCTGCGGTAGGCCCCGGAGCGGGCCGCCACCATCACGACGATCTCGCCCGCCGTGCCGCGCTCGGCCTGTGCCACCGCGGCGGCGATGCGGGCGCGCTCCGCCTCGTTCAGGATGCCCGCCATCACCAATCCCCCGAGGCGCCGCCGCCGCCCGACGAGCCGCCCCCGCCCGAGAAGCCGCCGTCGCCGAACCCGCCGCCGCCACCGAAGCCACCCCCGGCCCCGCCGCCGAACCCGCCGCCGAACCCGCCCGGGCCCGGCACGACGATCCAGCCGCCGCCGGAGCGGCGATGCGGCCGGCCGGGGCCGCCGCGCCCCCCGGCAAGCAGCCGGACGAGCACTAACCCGACCAGCACGAGCAGGATCACGACCAGCACCGGATCGAGGCCGCCGCCGGAATCCTCGCGCACCTCGGCCCGGCGCTGCCATTCGGCGGCGTCGCCCGAGAGGATGCCCAGGATCCCGTCGACCCCGGCCCGGATGCCGCCGGGAAAATCCCCGGCCTTGAACTTCGGCGCCACGGCGCTGGCGATGATCACCTTCGACAGGGCGTCGGTCAGCGCGCCCTCGAGGCCGTAGCCGACCTCGATCCGCACCTTGCGCTCGGAGGGGGCGATCAGGAACAGCACGCCGTTGTTGCGCGCCTTGGTGCCGAGGCCCCAGGCGCGGAACAGGCGGTTGGAAAAGTCCTCGACCGAGGTGCCCTGGAGCGACGGCACGGTGGCGACCACGACCTGGTCGGTGGTCTTGTCCTCGTGCGCCTTGAGCGTCGCGGCCAGAGCCTCCCGCTCCTCCGGCCGCAGCAGGCCGGCCCCGTCGACGACCCGGCCGGTGAGCGACGGCAGGTCGAGGGCCGACGCCGCCCCCGCCCAGAGGAGCCCCGCCCACAGGACCAGCAGGACGGCGAGGGGGCCGGCGCCCGGGACTCGGCGCATCGCCCTAGAACTTCACGTTCGGCGGGCGGCTGGCATCGGGGGTGGCGGTGAAGGCCTCCATGGGCTTGGCCTCCGGGTAGAGGGTCGAGGCGATCCAGCGGCCCGGGACGGTGCGGATCTCGGTGTTGTAGGCCTGTACCGCCTGGATGTAGTCGCGCCGCGCCACCGCGATGCGGTTCTCGGTGCCCTCGAGCTGCGATTGAAGGGCGAGGAAGTTGGCGTTCGACTTCAGGTCGGGATAGCGCTCGACGGTGACGAGGAGCCGGCCGAGCGCCCCGGAGAGCTGGTTCTGGGCGTCCTGGAACTCGCGGAACTTCTGCGGGTCGCTCACGGTCGCGGCATCGACCTTGACCGAGCTCGCCTTGGCGCGGGCCTCGGTGACCTGCACCAGCACGTCCTTCTCCTGCTGGGCGTAGCCCTTCACGGTCTCGACGAGGTTGGGGATCAGGTCGGCCCGGCGCTGGTACTGGTTCTGCACCTCGCCCCAGCGCGACTTGGCGGCCTCCTCCAGGGTCGGCACCCGGTTGATCGCGTCGCAGGCCGACAGGGAGGTGGCGAGGGCGAGCGCCACGACGGCGAGGCGCAGGCGGCCGAGGAGGGAGGCGGTCATGGCGGCGGCGGGGCTCCGGGTCCGGGGCGGCGCCTCGACGGCGCCGCGAGCGTTGCCGTGTCGCAGATAGGCGGCGCCCCGCCGCAATCCAGCGCCCCCCGGAACGCGAAACGGCCCCGGCGCGGGCGCCGGGGCCGTACGGTCCGTCGGGACCGGGGTCGAGGCGTCAGGCCGCCCGGATCGCCTGCAGGAAGCGGTCGACCTGGCCCTTCACCGCCATCGACTGGTCCGAGAGGCTGCGGGCGGCGTCGAGGACCTGGCTCGCGGCGTGCCCGGTCTCGCTCGCCGAGGCCGTGACCTGGCCGATGTTGCTCGAGACCTCCTGGGTGCCGCGGGCGGCCTCGCCGATGGTGCGGGAGATCTCGTTGGTGGTGGCGGTCTGCTCGGTCACCGTGGCGGCGATGACGCCGGAGATCTCGTTGACCGACACGATGGTCTCGCCGATCTGGCGGATCGCCCCGGCGGCGTGGCCGGCCGCGCCCTGGATCCGGGCGATCTGGCTCGCGATCGCGTCGGTGGCCCGGGTGGTCTGGCCGGCGAGCTCCTTGACCTCGGCGGCCACCACCGCGAAGCCGCGGCCCGCCTCGCCCGCCCGCGCCGCCTCGATGGTGGCGTTGAGCGCCAGCAGGTTGGTCTGGGAGGCGATGGCCGAGATCATGGTGACGGCGGTGCCGATCTCGTCGGCGGCGCGGGCGAGGTCGCCCATCGCGGTGCCGGTCGAGTCGGCCTCCCGCCGGGCGAGGCCCGCGACCTCGTTGGAGCGCAGCACCTGGCGCTCGATCTCCTGGAGCGAGGCGACCAGCTCCTCGGCGGCGACCGCCACGGTCTGCACGTTGGTGGCGGTCTCCTCGGAGGCGGCGCTCACCGCGACGGCGCGCCGGTTGGTGCCTTCCGCCACGCCGCTCATCGCGTGGGCGGTGGCGTCGAGCTGGGTGGCGGCGGCGGCGACGACGTCCAGGGAGGCGACGATGTCGGCCTCGAAGCCGCGCACCAGGCGGTCGACGGCGGCGACGCGCCGGTCGCGGTCCGACTGGTCGGCGAGCGCGCGGGCCTCCATCTCCTGGCGCGCCACCGCGTTGGCGCGGAACACGTCGACGGCCTTGGCCATGTCGCCCATCTCGTCGACGGCGTCGCGCGAGGGCACGTCGACGGCGAGGTCGCCCTGCGCCAGCCGGGTCATCGCCCCGGTCATGCCGCGGATCGGCCCGATGATGCCGCGGGCGATGAGCAGCGCCAGGCCGAAGCCGAGGGCGACCGCGGCGCCGATCATCCCGATCAGCAGCGCCTGCGCGGTGGCGGCGGCGCTGGTGGTCGAGGCGGCGATCACGTCGACGGCGGTCTCGATCGAGCTCCGGGCGGATTCGCCGGCCTTCTCGATCGCGGCGAATTTCGGCAGGAAGCCCTGCTCGTAGAGGGCGGCGCTGCCGGTGAGCGCCGTCGCGGTCGCCTCGAAATGCTCCTTGTAGAAGGCCAGCGCCTGGCGCACCGCCGCGATCGGCTTGGCGTAGGCGTTGAGCACGTCCTGGTCGGCGAGCGCCTTGAGGGCGGCCTCGGCGTTGCGGGCGTTGGTCGCGAAGGTCGTCGGGCCCGCCGCGTCCTGCACCGCGAGGAAGCGCCAGTTGGCGACGCGCACCAGCAGCATCGCCGACTCGACCGCGGCGGCGCGCAGCACCTCGGCGCCGGTGCCGTTCGCCCGCACCTCGGCGACGAGGGCGCCGGAGGCCTTCGTCAGCGCGTCGCCGCCGGTGAAGAGCTTGGCCTTGCTGTCCTGGATGAGCGTGCCCAGCCGGCCGAGCTGGGTCATGTCGCCGGCGAGGCCCTGGGCATTGGCCAGGATGGTGCCGTAGAGCGCCTTGCGCTCGGGCGAGATCGCGGTGCGCTCGAGATCGGCGCTGGTCTCGTCGATCCGGGCGAGCGCCGCCTCCATCGACTTCAGGCTCTCGGGGGCCTGGGTGAACCGGTACTTCTGGGCCTGGCTGGCGAGCTGGTTGGTGAGGCTGTTGACCGAGAAGACCCGGAGCGCGACGTGCTCCAGCTTGGCCCGCTCCTCGTAGCGCGCACCGGTGCCGCTGCTGCTGCTCAGGGCATAGACGCCCAGGCCCGCCGACAGCGCCACCAGAATTCCAAAGCCGCCGTAGAGGCGCGTGCGAATACCCGTCTTCACGAGCGACATCTCCTGATCCGGCGGCGACTCTTGACGGTTATTCGTTGCGGCATGGTTAATTGCCAATGAGCGAATACAGTTCAAACGGCCGGCCGGAGCCGGCCGGCGCGCGCCATGTCTGTCGCGGGTGCGCCGCGTCGGGGGCGAGACCGGTTTGGCGGAACGCCGCGGCGCGGCTATGCCTTCGCGGCGCGACGACGGCGATTCGGACGAGGGGACATGGCGCGGCGGGCGGCGAAGCGGGAGAAGCCCGGGCGAGAGACGCCGGATCGAGAGGGGCCGGATCACGGGACGCCCGCGGGCCCGGGTGGGGAGGGCGCACCCGACGCCGCTCCGGCGGCCGTCCCGTGGCGGGAGGGGCGCAACGCCGCCGCCCGGGCGCGGCTGGAGAAGTCGCTGCCGGCGGTCTTCCCGGTCCCGGTGCTGCGCCACGCCCTCGCCCGGCCGCTGGTGCCGCCGACGCCGCGTCTCGCGGTGGAGAGCTACTGGCGCCACCACATCCTGCGGGCCGACCGGCTGGCGCGGGCGCTCGCGGCGCGCTCGGGCCAGCCCGAGGGCTGGACCTGGCGGCTCGGCACCGCGAGCCCCGAGGCCGCGGGCCCGCGCAAGGGCGGCCGCGGATCCGGCACGGCCGGCGAGGACCTGTCCGAGAAGGGGCTGCCGTTCAGCTTCCGGATGCCGCCGGCGCCGTTCCGCGAGGGGCCGCACGCCCTGGGCAAGGGGCATTGCTGCGTCTGCGGCCAGCCGGTCTACCGCTTCGGCTGGCACCGCGACCTGTGGGGGACGGGTGCGCCCAACCGCAACGCCGCCTGGCATGCCGCCTGCGTCGCCGCCTGGAAGTTCTGGATCGCGCCGACCGACCACGTGAAGGAACTGAAGCGCCGCCAGGGCCATCGCTGCGCCCAGTCCGGCAAGCGCCTGCTGCGCACCGCCGAGATCGACCACCGGGTGCCGCTCTACCGGATCTGGCGCGAGGAGCGGGCGCGGCCCTGGCCCGCGCTCCTGGCCTATTGGGGCGTGCCGAACCTCCAGGTGGTCAACCGGGCGATCCACGTCGACAAGTGCGCTGCGGAAGCCGGGGAGCGGGCGAGCGTCCGGCGGGCGGGGGGCGCGCCGGACGAGCCGTTCGGTCCGGCCGCCCTCGACCTCGTCCTGTCGGGGGATCCCCTCTCCGGTCCGGGAGAGGGGTAGACGCCGCGGGCGGGGGCGCCCCTACCGCGGAAAGAGGTGCAGCCCGTCGTCCGGCAGCAGGTTGCGGGCGGGGCCGCCGGTCTGCTGGCCGCCGCCCTGCTGGTAGGCGGGCCGCTCGGGGTGACGGTCGTTGTCGCCGCCGGTGTCGTAGACCCAGGGCGCGGACCAGGGCGCGCGGCCGCCGACCGTGCCGGTGGCGTCGATGTCGCGCGGGGGGTAGCGGTACGGGGCCGGCTGGGCGGAGGCCGCCAGGGTCGTCGCCAGCAGGGTGGCGGGGATCAGGAGAATCCGGAGGGCGCGCATCGGCATCCTTTCCGCGGGGTGGGGAGGCCGCCGGGGGCGGCCCGATTGCCGGGATAACGGCCAGGCTGGCCCCGCCGTTCCGGTACGGCAGGGACCCCGACCCTGCGGCCGCTCCGGTTAAGGCTTCCTGGCGAGGCCGACCGGCGGGGGCGCCCTCAGCCCCGGTGCAGCTTGGCGTAACGCTTGAGCACCCGCTCGCGCTTGAGGCGCGACAGGCGCTCGATCCAGAACAGGCCGTCGAGCTGGTCGATCTCGTGCTGGAGGCAGGCGGCGGCGAATCCCTCCTCCTCGGCCTCGTGCGCCGTGCCGTCGAGGTCGCGCCAGCGCACCCGCACCCGGGCCGGGCGCTCGATCTCCTCGTCGACGCCCGGCATCGAGACGCTGCCCTCGCGGTGGCGCGCGGTCTCGGGCGAGGCCCAGACCAGCTCCGGGTCGACGTAGGTGCGCGGCGTCAGCTCGAGCCCGGCCCGGATCACCGTCAGCCGCGCCGGCACGCCGATATGCGGGCCGGTGAGGCCGAGCGCCGAGACCGCCCGCAGGGTGTCGAGGAGGTCGTCGGCGATCGTCCGCAACGCGGCGTCGAAGGCCACGACCGGGCGCGCGGCGAGGCGCAGGCGCGGGTCGGGATAGAGCACCAGGGGGCGGACGGGCATCGGGGAGTCCCAGGCGGATTGCGAAGGTAGCGGCCGGTCTTGCGACGGGGCCCCGCGCCACGGCAACGGCCTGGGCCGGCGAGGCGCCGGGGCCGGGGCTTGGGTCCGGGGCTTGGGTCCGGGGCTTGGGGCCGGCACGGCGCCGGCCCACCGTGGCACGTCCGCTCAGCGGGTGTGGAACGAGGCCGGCCACAGCCCGGCCCGCTCGACGCCGACCACCAGCACCACGACGGCGAGGGCCATCGCGAGGGCGACCAGCAGGTTGCGGCCCGGCACGCCCCGGGCGATCAGCACGAGCACCAGCAGCAGGGAGATGACCGAGAGGGCGATGTCCATGGGGTTCCTCACGGCAGGATGCGGGCTCGAAGCGCGGCATCGGGGCGGGGCGGTCCTGCGTCAAGCCGGAGGCCGGCCCGCCGTTCCGGCGCGGGACCGGTCCGGCGCAGCGTCCGGCGCCTGACCGATCCGTAATCTTCGATCCACCGGCCCGTCAGGCCCGCCGACCATAATGGCTCCATCGACCGGCCGCGAGCGCGGCCTTCGCCACACGGAGCCCGAAACCCCGATGTCCAAGACCCCGATGTCCAACACCCCCGAGACCGCCCCGACCTCCCGCTTCCACCGCAAGGCCCTCGCCTCCGTGGCGGCCGTCACCCTGGTGGCCACCGGGGCGCTCGGCACCGCGTTCCTGCCCCCGAGCAACCCGGCCTACGCCCAGGCCCTGCCGCAGACCCCGATCACCACCGCCGAGCACCCGCCGGGCAGCTTCGCGCCGATCGTCAACCGGGTGAAGCCGGGCGTGGTCTCGGTGAAGGTGAAGCTGAAGGACGACGCCTCGGACGACGAGGAGGGCGGCGGCCAGCAGAACCTCCAGAACGTGCCGCCGCAGCTGCGCGAGTTCTTCCGCCGCTTCGGCGAGGGCGGCCCCGGCGGCATGGGTGGCGGCATGCAGCGCCCGCAGCGCCACGGCGGCGGCGCGGCGCAGGGATCGGGCTTCTTCATCTCGGCCGACGGCTACGTGGTCACCAACAACCACGTCGTGAACAACGCCAAGTCGGTCGAGGTCACGCTCGACGACGGCCGCACCCTGCCGGCCAAGATCATCGGCACCGATCCGAAGACCGACCTCGCGCTCCTCAAGGTCACCGACGGGGCGCCATTCCCCTACGTGAAGCTCGCCCACGGCGCGCCGCAGGTCGGCGACTGGGTGGTGGCGATCGGCAACCCGTTCGGCTTAGGGGGCACCGTCACCGCCGGCATCGTCTCGGCCCGCGGCCGCGACATCGGCGCCGGCCCCTACGACGACTTCCTGCAGATCGACGCGCCGATCAACAAGGGCAATTCCGGCGGGCCGACCTTCGACGTCAAGGGTGAGGTCGTGGGCGTGAACACCGCGATCGCCTCGCCGTCCGGCGGCAATGTCGGCCTCGCCTTCGCGATCCCGTCCGAGACGGTGCAGGCGGTGGTCGACCAGCTGCGCGCCGACGGCAAGGTCGCCCGCGGCTATCTCGGCCTGCAGATCCAGCCGGTGACGAAGGACATCGCCGACAGCCTCGGCCTCGACAAGGCCAAGGGCGCCCTGGTCAACAGCGCCCAGGACGGCACGCCCGCCGCCAAGGCGGGCCTGAAGTCCGGCGACGTGGTCCAGTCGGTCAACGGCGAGCCGGTGAGCGATGCCCGCGAGCTGTCCCGCAGGATCGCCTCGCTGAAGCCCGGCACCAAGGTGGATCTCGCCTATGTCCGCAACGGCAAGGCCGAGACCGCTCAGGTGACCCTCGGCACGCTGCCGAACGACACCAAGGTGGCGAGCGCCGACGACCGCGGCGGGCGCCGCGGCGACAGCCAGCCGCGGCTCGGCCTCGAGCTCGCCCCGGCGGGCCAGGTCGGTGCCGGGAGCGAGGGCGTCGCAGTGGTGAGCGTCGATCCCGACGGCCCGGCGGCGGCCAAGGGCATCCAGGAGGGCGACGTCATCCTCGACGTCGGCGGCCAGCCGGTCTCGAGCCTGTCCGACGTCGCCTCCCGCATCCGCGCCGCGGAGACCGACGGCCGCAAGGCGGTGCTGATGCGGATCAAGAACGACAAGGGCACCCGCTTCGTGGCGATCGGGCTGTCGGCGTCCAAGAACGGCTAAAGCTCCCCGACGGCCAAGGCCCCTCGGGGCCGACATCCAGGCGCCGGCCCCGGGAGGGGCCGGCGCGTCCGCGTGCGGGGGCGAGGCCGCCTCCCGCGGGGTGGTTCCGGGCTACAGGCCGTCAGCGCCCCCAGCGAAGGACCGCCGCGTCGAGGCTGCGGGCGATCTCGATCAGCCCGGCCCGGGTCGCCGGGTGGGGCAGCTCCAGGGGCGCGCGCACGGCGTCGGAGCGGATGATGCCGCCCTCCTTCATCAGGATCTTGGCCGCGGCGAGCCCGGTCTGGCGGTTCTCGTAGTTGATCAGCGGCAGCCAGCGGCCGTAGGCCTGCACCGCCTCGTCGCGCCGCCCGGCGAGGTAGGGGTCGAGGATCTGGCGGATGCCGTCCGGATAGCCGCCGCCGGTCATCGCACCCGTCGCGCCGGCATCGAGGTCGGCCAGCAGCGTGATCGCCTCCTCGCCGTCCCACGGGCCCTCGATCGCGTCGCCGCCGAGCTCGAGCAGCGTGCGGAGCTTCGCCGCGGCCTGCGCCGTCTCGATCTTGAAGTACGAGACGTTCTCGACCTCGCGGGCGAGCCGCGCCAGGAAGGCGGCGGACAGCGTGGTGCCGGAGACCGGCGCGTCCTGGATCATGATCGGGATCGAGATCGCGTCGGAGACCGCCTGGAAGAACCGCTCGATTCCCGCCTCGGTCACCCGGATCGTCGCCCCGTGATAGGGCGGCATGATCATCACCATGGCGGCGCCCAGGTCTTGCGCCCGGCGCGAGCGCTCGGCGCAGATATGGGTGGCGAAGTGGGTCGTCGTGACGATCACCGGCACACGCCCGGCGACGTGCGCGAGCACCGCCGTCATCACCTCGTCGCGCTCGGCATCGGTGAGGACGAACTGCTCGGAGAAGTTGGCGAGGATGCACAGGCCGTTGGAGCCGGCCTCGATCATGAAGTCGATCGCCCGGCGCTGCCCGTCGAGGTCGAGGGTGCCGTCCTCGTGGAAGATCGTCGGGGCGACGGGGAAGACGCCGCGATAGGGGCGCGGCGCGGGGGTCGTCTCTCGGGTGGACGTCGCTTCTCGTACGGACATGGCGTTTCCTCCGGGGCTCGGTCAGGCCGCGGCGCCGTGGCGGCGCAGGCCGTTGTGGATGACGTGGCGGACGGCCTCCGCGGCGCCCGCGGGATCGCGGTCGGCGATGGCCGCCACGATGGCGGCGTGGGCGGTAAGCGTGGCCTCGCGCTCCGCCGCCTCGACGGGGGCGCTGAGCTGGAACGAGGCGCGCAACGCCACCTCGATCACCCCGCCGATCGAGCGCATGAACGGGTTGCCGGAGGCGACCGCGATCGCGACGTGCAGCGCGAGGTCGCCCTCGGCGAAACCGGCGGAATCGGAAGCCTCGTCGCGCATCCGCGCCAGGCCCGCCTCCAGGGCGGAAATGTCGGTCGGCCCCCGGCGCTCGGCGGCAAGCGCCGCCGCCGCCGGCTCGACGGCGAGGCGGATCTCCGCGAGATCGCGCAGGAAGCGCCGGTCGATGCCGGCCTCGAGGTGCCAGGCCAGCACGTCGGCGTCGAACATGTTCCAGGCCGCGCGCTCGCGCACCACCGTGCCGACCCGGGCCTTGGTGGTCAAAAGCCCCTTGGCGGCGAGCGTCTTGACGCTCTCGCGCAGGACCGGGCGCGACACCCCGAAGGCGGCGAGCAGTTCGCCGTCCCCGGGCAGCCGGGCCCCCGCCGGGTAGCGGCCGGCGATGATCGCGGTGCCCAGGCTGCGCGCCACCGCGGCGTGGTTCGACCGGGCGCGCCCGGCCGGGATCACCACCAGCCCGCCCGCCGCGCCGGAGGGGACGCCGCCGGGCTCGTTGTCGCCGGACAGGACGAAGGGTGCGCGCATCCGTGGCCGGGCTCGTGCAAGGCGGCGCCCCCGCGGCGCCGGCCGGCCCGTTACAGCACGAGGTCGGCCGGCTGAAAAGTCATACTGTTTGACTTTTCACTCCGTCGGACCGTCACGATCCGGCGGCCTCGCGCGCCTCCGTCACCGCCTCGGCGGCCTCCCGCCGGTCGTCGGCATCGGCAGCCGGGGGTTCCTGCACCGCCTCGGCGCGCGCGTCGCGGCACAGTTCGATCAGGATCGGGAAGTGGTCGGAGCCGACATGCTCCAGCCGCTCCAGCCGGGCGAGCAGAAAATGCTCGGAGAAGAAGACGTGGTCGAGGGGCCAGCGCAGGATCGGCCAGTCGGCGTGGAAGGTCGGGTAGGCGCCGCGCCCGACCCGCGGGTCGAGGAGGCCGCCGATGGCCTGGAACAGCCCCGTGGTGCGCGACCAAGCGACGTCGTTGAGGTCGCCCGCCACCACCGTGGCGCCGCCCTCGCGCGCGACCTCGCGGGCGACCAGCACCAGCTCGCCGTCCCGGGTCGCGCTGCTGTGGCCCGGATGCGGCGGGCGCGGATGCACGCCGTGGAAGGTGAAGCGCTCGCCCGACGGCAGGGTAACTCCGGCGCGCACCGAGGGCACGTCGTCCTCGATCAGGAAGCGCACCCGGACGTCGTCGAGGGGCAGGCGCGAGTAGAACATCAGCCCGTAGGTGTTGTCCTGCGCCTGGTCGACCCCGTGGGGGTAGCGCGCCCGGAGCGGATCGAGGGCGTCGCGCCAGCCGGCATCGGTCTCGAGCGCCAGGACCATGTCGGGGTCGTGGCGCTCCACCACCCGCAGGAGCCGGTCGTAGGCCCGGTTCGATTGCAGCACGTTGACGATCAGGATGGCGACGCGGCGCTCCCGCGCGGCGTCCGCCGGGGCGGCCTCGGCGGTCGGCCGCGCCAGGCGCGTGAAGGGCAGGATGTGGCGCAGCTGCAGGCCGAGCGCGGCCAGGAGCCCGGCCCCGAGGGCGAGCGAGACGGCATCGTGCCCGGCCGCCACCAGCAGGACCAGGACCGGCAGGATCGCGGCCGCGATCTGGAAGCGCGGGAAGTCGAAGGTGCGCACCAGCCCGGCGCGGCTGCGCCAGAACGGCAGCAGCGTCGCGGCGACGAGGAGCGCCGCCAGGATCTGCGCGACGAGGGACAGGGTCGAGACCGGCACGCGTGCGTTTCCCCCCGCGGCTTCTTCCGCCGCACCGGGGGACGAGATAGGTCGCGTCCGCCCCGGCGTCACCCGGGGCGCGACAGGATCAGGCGCTTGCCAGCGGGTGGAGGTCGCGCACCATCTGCTTCAGGCGCTCGTCGAGGACGTGGGTGTAGATCTGCGTCGTCGAGATGTCGGCGTGGCCCAGCAGCTCCTGCACCACCCGGAGGTCGGCGCCGTTCTGCAGGAGGTGGCTGGCGAAGGCGTGGCGCAGGACGTGCGGGCTGATCTTGTCGGTGCGCAGGCCGGCGGCGGCGGCCACCGCCTTCAGGTCGCGGGCGAAGGCCTGGCGGGTGATGTGGCCGGTCTCGCTGTCGGCGGGAAACAGCCAGGGGCCGGGGGCCGTCAGGGTGCCGAGGTGGGCCGCCATGGCGGAGCGCGCCACCTCGGTCAGCGGCACCAGGCGCTCGCGCCCGCCCTTGCCGCGCACCACCAGGAACCGCTCCTTGGTGGACCCCGCCGCCCGCGGCAGGGCGACCAGCTCGGAGACGCGCAGGCCCGTGGCGTAGAGAAGCTCGATCAGGCAGTGCATCCGCCCGGCCCGGGCCGCCTCGGCGGGGTTCGGCGCCTTGGCGGCGGCCTCCTTGGCGACGGCGAGCAGCCGGTCGACCTCGGCCACCGAGAGCACCTTGGGCAGGCCGCGGCCGCGCTTGGGGCCCGAGACCGGGGCGGTGGGATCGCCCTCGGTCAGGCCCTCCGCATAGAGGAAGCGGTGGAAGCCGCGCACGCAGGACAGCCGGCGCGCCGCCGAGGTGCTCTTGAGGCCGCGCGCCTCCAGCTCGGCGAGGTAGGCCCGGATGCCCGCGGGCTCGACGGCGCCGGGATCGAGGCGCAGGCCCGCCAGATGGGCGAGATAGTCGTCGAGGTCGCGCCGGTAGGCCGCGAGCGTGTTGGCGGCCGCGCCCCGCTCGGCGGCCAGCATGTCGAGATAGGCGTGCATCAGGCCCTGGGGGCCCAGGGTGCTCATAGCCCGCCGCTCATTTCGGCTGCAGCTTGGCGTTGGGGATCGTGACGGAGATCTCGCGCGGGGTCGGCTCGACGAAGGTGGCGAGGGCGAACATCGCCGCGAAGGCGATCCCGGCCAGGACGGCCACCACGACGAGGAAGCGGAAGAGGGTCGGCACGTCGGACGGGCCCCGGGATACGCGTGGCAACGAGCGGCGCGGACCGGAGCCAGCCGCCACCTTGGCCGTCGGTTCGACCACGCGCCGCCCCGCGAGGCAAGGCCGGGTCCCGTGCTGCAGCGCGGAATGCCGGCGGCTGTTGCGCGGGTGCCGAAGCGAACGCAGAGGCACCGGCGAAGCGCGTGGTTTTTCCCCGATATCCGCCGTTTCGCCCTGCGCGAAAAACAGGCTAAAGAACGCCGCATGAGCCAGCGCCCCCCTCATGAGCCATCGATCGAGTCGCGCGTGCGCCGAGGCCTCGGCCTGCGCTCGATCGTGCTGGTCGGCCTCATGGGCGCGGGCAAGAGCACCGTCGGCAAGCGCTTGGCGGGCCGCCTCGGCCTGATCTTCAAGGACGCCGACCACGAGATCGAGGCCGCGGCCGGCCTGACCATCCCGGACATCTTCGCCATCTACGGCGAGCCGAGCTTCCGCGACGGCGAGGAGCGGGTGATCGCGCGCCTGCTGCGCGAGGGGCCGATGGTGCTCGCCACCGGCGGCGGCGCCTTCATGCGGCCCGAAACCCGCCAGCGCATCGGCGAGTCCGGGGTCTCGGTCTGGCTCAAGGCCGAGCTCGACGTGCTGATGCGCCGGGTGCGCAAGCGGCCGGGCCGGCCGCTGCTCCAGAACGAGGACCCCGAGGGCACGATGCGGCGGCTGATGGACCTGCGCCATCCCGTCTATGGCGGGGCCGACGTGATGGTGGTCTCCCGCGAGGTCTCGCACGACCGGGTGGTGCAGGACGTGCTGGAAGCCCTCGACGCCCACATGCTGGGCGACCCGGCGGACGGCTATGCCGGCGGCGCGGCGGGCGATCCCACGGGCTCGCCGCCCGAGACCGGCGGCGAGCCCGAGACCGCCGGCCACAGCTTCGCCGCCCACTGATACGAATTCCCGCTCGACGACGGACGACGCCGTGACCGCGCAGATCCAGACCGTTCACGTCCCCCTCGACGGGGGCCGGGCCTACGACATCCTGGTCGGACGCGGCCTGCTCGCGGGGATCGGCGCCCGCGTCGCCGCGCTCAAGGCCCGGGCCGTCGCGGTGGTGAGCGACGAGACCGTGGCGGCGGAGTACGGCGCGGCCGTCACCGACGCGCTCGCCGGGGCGGGCCTGCGCACGGCGCTCATCGCGGTGACGCCCGGCGAGGGCTCGAAGAGCTACGCGGGCTTCGCCCAGGTCTGCGACGGGCTGATCGGCCACCGGATCGAGCGCGGCGACCTCGTGCTGGCGCTCGGCGGCGGCGTGGTCGGCGACCTCGCGGGCTTCGCGGCGGCCTCGCTGCGCCGGGGCGTTCGCTTCGTGCAGGCACCGACCAGCCTGCTCGCCCAGGTCGATTCCTCGGTCGGCGGCAAGACCGGCATCAACTCGCCCCACGGCAAGAACCTCGTCGGCGCCTTCCACCAGCCGAGCCTCGTCATCGCCGACACCGCGACCCTCGACACCCTGCCGCCGCGCGAGCTGCGCGCCGGCTACGCCGAGGTGGCGAAGTACGGGCTGATCGACGACCCCGATTTCTTCGCCTGGTGCGAGGCGAACCTCGCCGAGATCTATGCCGGGGGGCCTGCGCGGGAGACGGCGGTGGCCTCCTGCTGCCGGGCCAAGGCCGGGGTTGTGGTGCGCGACGAGCGCGAGGACGGCGAGCGGGCGCTGCTCAACCTCGGCCACACTTTCGCGCACGCCCTCGAGCGCCTGACCGGCTACCAGGCGGCGCGCCTCGTCCACGGCGAGGCGGTGGCGATCGGCCTGTGCCTCGCCTTCCGGTTCTCGGCCCGGCTCGGCCTGTGCCCGGGACAGGATGCCGGCCGCGTCGCCAACCACCTGGCGCTCGCCGGCCTGCCGACGCGGCTCGATCAGGTTCCGGGCGGAAGCGGCGACGCCGACCAGCTCCTCGACGCGATGCGCCAGGACAAGAAGGTCCGCGACGGCGCCCTGACCTTCATCCTGGCCCGCGGCATCGGCCGGAGCTTCATCGCCCCCGGCATCGAGGCCGGGGCGGTGCGGGAGTTCCTGGTGGACGAGCTACGCGGCTGACGGGGCATCCGGTCACGACACGGCCCGGGCCGCCGAGGCGGAGCCCGGGATCCAGACCTGCGGATCGGTGCGGACCCTGGCCGAACGCCGGTCGCCTCGTCCGGGAAGCGCCCGGGCCCCGCGACGGGACCCGGGGTGGGGCCGTCAGGCCCGCCGCGCCATCAGCCGCTCGACCAGCGAGCCGCCCTGGTTCAGCTCGTCGAGCTCGTCGGCGAGCACCGTCACGGTCTCGCGGATCTGCTCGGGCGTGTGCTCGGAGGTGATGAAGAAGCGCAGGCGCGACGAGCGCTCCGGCACCGCCGGGTGAATGATCGGCTGCACGTTGATGCCGCGCTGGAAGAGCCGGTCCGACAGGGTCACGGCCTTGAGCGAGTCGCCGAGGATCACCGGCACCACGGCGAGGCCGAGGCTGGTGCCGACATCGAGGCCGCGCTCGCGGGCACAGGCGAGGAACAGCGAACCGTTGCGGCGCAGCCGCGCGACCCGCTCCGGCTCGCGCAGCATCAGCGCCAGCGAGGCGGTGGCGGCGGCGGCGAGCGGCGGCGAGAGGCCGACCGAGTAGACGAAGCCGCCCGCGGTGCACTTCAGGAGCTCGACGAGCGCGCCGGCTCCCGCAACGTAGCCGCCGCAGGACGAGAGCGTCTTCGACAGCGTGCCCATCCAGATGTCGACGCTGCCGGGGGGCACGTCGCAATGCTCGTGCAGGCCGTGGCCGTCCTTGCCCAGCACGCCGAGGCCGTGGGCGTCGTCGACCATCAGCCAGGCGCCGTAGCGCTCCTTGAGGGCGACGAACCCGGCGAGGTCGGGGGCGTCCCCGTCCATGCTGTAGAGGCCCTCGATCACGATCAGCGCCCGGCGGTGCTCGTGGCGGGTCGCGTGCAGGAGCGACTCGAGGGCCTGGAGGTCGTTATGGGCGAAGCTGCGGCGCTGGGCGCCCGACAGCTGCGCGCCGGTGACCACCGAATTGTGGATCAGGGCGTCGTGGTAGATCACGTCGCCGGGCTCGAGCAGCGCCGCGATGGTGGCGACGTTTGTGGCGTGCCCGCTCACCATGACCACGCAGGCCTCGGTGCCGTAATGGGCGGCCAGCGCCTTCTCGAGGACGAGGTGGCCCGGGCGCTCGCCGGCGACGATCCGGCTCGCCGAGGCCGAGGTGCCGTAGGTCGACAGCGCGGCCTGCGCCGCCGCGTTCACCTCCGGATGGCCGTTGAGCCCGAGATAGTCGTAGGACGAGAAGTTGGTGAAGGTCCGCCCGTCGATCTGCGTCGTCGCGCCGGCCTTGGCGTCGTGGACGCGGAAGAACGGGTTGCCGAGGCCGATCAGGTCGGCGGCGGAGCGCTGGAGCTTCAGCTCCTTGTAGGCCGGCAGGCTGTCGAAGCTCTGGGCCTGCGCGAGCGCGGGCTTGGGCTCCGGCCGGGCCGGGGCGGGGCGGACGGGAGCCTTGCCGAGGCGGGCGGCGACGAAGCCCGCCAGGGCCTCGCGCCCGCCCGCGCCGTGGGAGGATCCGCTGCTCATTGGGTGATGACCTTGATGTCCTGGCTGTTCTTCTCGACCAGCGCCTGGAGGGATTGCAGCGCCTCGGCATCGGCCGACTCGACCCCGCCGTGGCGCTGCGACAGGCTGACCACCGCCGCCGCGCTCTCGTCGACCGGGGCCGCCACCGACTGGATCAGGGTGTCGGCGAGTTCGGTCACGGTTTGGCCGCTCGACACGCCCGACGGCGGCGCGTCGAGGCCGAAGCGCTCCTGCAGGCTCGCGCCGAGCTCGACGCCCATCAGCGAGTCGAGGCCGATCTCGGAGAGCTGGCGCACCCGGCTGATGTCGTCCTTGGGCAGGCGCAGGATCCGGGCGATGTCCTCCACGATGGCATCCGCCACCGTCTTGCGCACGTCGTCGAGGTCGTTGGCGCGGAGCAGGCCCGGGATGCTGATCGCGACCGCGCCACCGGCCTCCGCCTGCTGCTCGGAACCGAGGCTGGCGTAGCTCGGGGAGCGCAGGGTGGCGAGTCGCTCGCGCGCCTTGCCCCAGTGCATCGACGCGATGGCGATCACCCCGTCGTCGGAGGCACCGCCCTGCACGCCCAGCGCCTCGGCCATCAGGTCGAGGGACTTGCGGGCATCGACCGGGGTGACGCCGACGCGGCCGGCCAGCGTCTCCATCACCGCCTTGTTGCGGGCGAGCACGCCGACATCGCCGATGGCGCCCCAGGCCACCGCCAGGGCCGGCAGGCCGAGGCGGCGGCGCTGGCGGGCCAGCCCCTCCATGAAGCCGTTGGCGGCGACGTAGGAGCCCTGGCCCGGATTGCCGATGAAGGTCGTTGCCGAGGAGAACAGCACGAAGTAGTCGAGCGCCCGGTCGCGGGTGAGCGCGTCGAGGTGGCCGGCGCCGATTACCTTCGGGGCGATCACCGCCTCCAGCGCCGCCGGATCGAGGTTGGCGATCAGGCCGTCCTGCAGCACCATCGCGCCGTGGATGATGCCGGCGAGCTTCACCCCCTTGGCCTCGACGCGATCCAGCAGGCGCTGGACCGAGGCACGATCGGCGATGTCGCAGGATTCGACCTGGACCGACACGCCGCGGGCCTTCAGCTCGGCGATCGTCGAGAGCGCGGGCTCGCCGGACGGCGCCTTGCGGCCGACGAGCGCGATGTGGCGCGCCCCCCGGTCGGCGAGCCAGCGCGCCGCCTCGATGCCGAAGCCGCCGAGACCCCCGGTGACGAGGTGGACGCGGTCGGTGGCGACCACGAAGGGCTTGCCCGTCTCGGCCGGGATCGTGCCGGCCTTCGGCGGCGCGATCACGATCTTCCCCACGTGACCCGATTGCTGCATCAGCCGGAAGGCGTCCGAGACCTCTTCCGCCGCGAAGGGCTGGTAGGGCAGCGCCTTCAGGCTGCCGTCGGTGAACAGCGCCATCACCTCGCGGAACAGCCGCTTGCCCTCGTCGGGCTGGAACTGGAGCAGCTGGTCGAGGTCGACGCCGAAGTAGGACAGGTTCCGGCGGAACGGTCGCAGGCCGATATGGGTGTTGGCGACGTAGTCGCGCTTGCCCAGCTCGACGAAGCGCCCGAAGGGCTTGAGCGAGTTGAGGCTGCGCTCCATCGCCTCGCCGAACAGGCTGTTGAGCACCACGTCGACGCCGTCGCCGGTGATGCGGCGGATGTCGTCGACGAAGGCGAGCGAGCGGGAATCGAGCACGTGCTCGGCGCCCAGCGCCTTGACCAGCGCCCGCTTCTCGTTCGAGCCCGCGGTGGCGATGACCCGGGCGCCGCGCATCCGGGCGATCTGGAGAGCCGCGAGGCCGACGCCGCCGGCGCCGCCATGGACCAGCACCCACTCGCCGGCCTTGAGGCGGGCGAGCGTCACGAGGCCGTAGAAGGCCGTGAGGAAGGCGACCGGCGTGGTGGCGGCCGCCTCGGACGACAGCCCCTCGGGGGCGGCCGCCACGACCATCTCGGGCACCACGATGTGGGTGGCAAAGCCCGACTGGGCGAAGGCCACCACCCGGTCGCCGGGCTTGAACGCGGTCACGCCCGCACCGACCGCCGCGACGCGGCCGGCGCATTCGAGGCCGAGGCGGGGACCGGCGAAGCCGTCCTCGAGGATCTCCTCCGGCAGCATCGACAGGGCCCAGAGCACGTCGCGGAAGTTGAGGCCGGTGGCCTCGACCGCGATCTCGATCTGGCCGGCACCGGGGGCGACCCGCTCGGCCGGACCCCAATGCATCTCGTTGAGGCCGCCGGTGGTGCTGCGCTCGAGCCGCGCGGCCGGAGCCGCGGCGCCGGAGCGGCGGACGGGCCGCGCCCCTTGCGCGAAGCGCACCACCCGGGTGGCGTCGTCGTCGACCACGATCTCGGTCTCGTGCGTGCCCGACAGGATCAGGTCGCGCAGGCGCTCGGCGGCGCGCTTCGAGGAGATCGACGGCGAGAGGTCGATGCGGCGCACGTCGAGGGAGGCCACTTCGTTGGCGAGCGTGCGGGTGAAGGCCCACACCCCGGCCTCGACGCTGCAGGCCGGCCCGCCGCGGTCGCGGGTGGCGCCGGGGCAGACGACCCAGAGCCGGGTCTGGCGGGTGCCGAGATGCTCGACGCAGCGCTTGAGCCCGAGGCAGCGCTCGCGCAGCCGCTCGGCCGCCTCGCCGCCGCGGTTGAAGGCCCCGGCGAGGTAGACGACCGTGTCGGGGGTCTCGCGCTCCAGTTCGCGCAGCGAGGCCTCGGAATCGAGGATGATCGAGACGTGGACCCCGCCCGCGACCAGGAGGGTCGCCAGCGACGAGGCGGTCTCGGCCGCGAACTCGTCCTCGGAGCCGATGACGAAGGCGAAGGTCTGGCCGGCGGCGGCCTTCGGCCGGGGCGGGGCCTCGGCGAGCAGCAGCAGGTCGTTGCCGTTGCGGGTGACCGCCCGGTCGGCCGCGACCTTGACGAGGCCGACGGCGCTCAACGAGCGCTGCCAGCCCGCCACGTCGTCGAGGCGCCCGACCGGCAGGTTGCCGGCGACCTCGAACCAGCCGGCGCCGAGGCCGAACACCATGTCGCGGAACAGCGAGGCGCCGGGCTCGACCGCCGCGAACAATCCGCCGGCCGCCAGCGACGCCGCGAGCGGGGTGAAGAGGTCGCGGGAGGCGCGGTGGAGCACGTCGCTCGCCAGCACGGCATCGAAGGCGGCGAGGCCGAGCTGCGCCGGATCCTCGACGATCGTGACGCCCGACGGCAGGGCGAGGCGGGCGCGCTCGGCGAGGCGCCGGTCGGCCTCGAACACCGTGAGGCGCGCCTCGTGCAGGCCGGCGAAGGTCGCGACCTGGGCCGAGAGCGGCCCGAACCCGACCTGGAGCAGGCGCAGCGCCCGGTCGCGGGGCAGCGCGGCGGCGCTGTCGTCGAGGAGGCGCATCACCGCGTCGGCCGAAGCCCGCACGGTGGCGCCACGCAGGCAGAAGGCGTCGAGCGCCGCCTGCGGCAGGGAGGGGGCGTCGGAGAGGGTCCCGGCGAGGATGCGCGACACCACGGCGCCGAGATCGGCGCAGAGCAGGAGCTCGGCCGACAATTCGGGATGGTCGGCCGCGATCCAGCGCATGATCTCGTCGGTCGCCGGCAGCGTCACGTCGGCGCGCAGGCGCCAGCGGTCGTCGCCCGCGGCCTCGGCCAGCCCGCTGACCTCGAGCGCCATGAGCTGGTTGACGAGCCAGGGGCGCAAGGCCGCCGGCAGCCGGCGCGAGGCCGGGACGTCGACGATGCCGCCGACGGCGAGGCCGCGGGCGAGCCGGTCGGCCAGCGAGGTCGCCCAGCCTTCGAGCAGCATGTGGCCGGCGCCGAGCGCGGCATCGCCCTTGGCGGTGACCGCGCCGGCCTGGCGCCGCACCAGGGCGGCGACCGCCGGCTGCGGCTCCAGGGCGATCGCCGTCGGCTCGGTGGCGAGCTCGGTGAACTGGCGGATCGCGAAGGCGTCGAGGTCGCCCCCGGCCTTCATCCGCAGGGCCTGGAACCGGCCCTCGCGCAAGGTGGCGATGACCTCGCCGGCCTCGTCCACCAGGGTGAAGTCGGCCAGGATGCTGCGCTCGTTGCAGCGCCGGGTGCGGATCACCGCCCGGGCGATGGCCGCGCCGGGGCGCACCAGCCGGATCTCGCCGAAGCGGATCGGCACGTAGGCCCGGGTCGCCGCCTCGCCGAGGAGGTCGGCGAAGAGCAGGATCAGGCCGTGGAAGCACGAATCGAGCCGCGCCGGCGCCAGGCCGTAGCGGGCCTCGGCGTGAGCCGGCTGCAGCTCGGAGACGATGGTGGCCTCGTCGAGCCGGGCCGAGCGGGCGACCTGGCGGAAGGACGGGCCGAAGCCGAGGCCCGACGCCCGGGCGCGGGCGTAGAGCGCCTCGCCGTCGATCGTGGTCTCGGAGGGCAGGGCCGCGACCGCGAGGCGCGCCGGGGCCGGGCTCTCGCCCTCGACCAGCTTGGCGACGGCGTGGAGCTGCCAGGGCGCCTGGCTCAGGCGCGGCCGGGAGAGGATCTGCACCAGGTTGGCGCCCGGAGAGAACCGGGACAGCACCTCGCGCACGCCCTCCTCGGCGAAGACCATCGGCTGCTGGATCTCGAGGTCGGCGAGCGTCACGCCCTCGGAGCGCACGACCTCGCGGCCGACCGCCAGCGCCATCTCGGCGAAGCCCGCGCCGGGCAGGATCGCCTGGCCGTCGATGCGGTGGTCGTCGAGCTCGGGCACCGTCGCGACGTCGAGATGGGCCAGCCATTCCAGGCCGTCCGCACCCTGGCGGGCGCCGATCAGCGGATGGTAGGGCCGGGCGCTCGCGGGGTTCACCGCCTCGGTGGTCTCGGGCAGGCGGAAGACCTTGCGCTGCCAGGGGTAGTGCGGCAGCGCCACGGCCCCGGCCGGGTCGGTCCCGAAGGCCACGGCCTCGTCGACCGCCGCGCCCGCGGCGAGGGCCGCGGCCAGCGCGCGCCGGAACGGGTCGGCGGCGAGCGTCTTCTTCGGCAGCACGCCGACGGTGGCGCCGTCGAGGCCGAGGGGCTCGAGGCAGTCGCCGATATGCGGCAGCAGGGTCGGGCGCGGGCCGACCTCGACGAAGATCCGGGCGCCGGCCTGCGCCGCAGCCTGGACCGCCGCGCTGAAGCGCACCGGCTCGCGGATGTTGCGCCACCAGTAGCCGGCATCGAAGGCGGTGCCGTCGAGCATATCGCCGGTCACCGTCGAGGCCAGCGGCACGGTGCCGGCGGAGGGCGCGAGGCCGGCGAGGTCGCGCCGCAGCGGCGCCTCGATCGGATCCATCAGGCGGCCGTGGAAGGCGTAGTCGAGGTCGAGCTTGCGGCCGCGGCGGCGCTTGCGCGCCAGCGCCTTCATGGCGGCGTCGATCATCGCGACGGGACCCGCCACCGTCACGGCCTTCGGGCTGTTGAGGGCGGCGATGTCGAGCGCGGGATAGTCGACGAGGAAGGCCTCGACCTCCTCCACGGGGGCGAGCAGCACCGCCATGGTGCCCAGCCCGCGGGTCGCCTCCTGGTGCTTCGAGCGGTAGAAGATGACCTTCACCGCCTGCTCGAGCGTCAGGATGCCGGCGGCCTCCGCGGCGCCGATCTCGCCGACCGAGTGGCCGACGATCGCCGTCGGGGTGAGGCCGACGGCCTTCAGGGCGGCCGTGGAGGCGGCCTCGATGGCGAAGATCAGCGGCTGCGACACGCTGGTGAGCGCGAGCCGCGCCTCCAGGTCGTCGGCGAACAGCGCGTCCTTGAGCGACCAGCCGGCGAGCGGCCGGAACAGGGCGTCGGTCTCGTCGAAGCGGGCGCGGAAGACCGGGTTGAGGGCGTAGGCGTCCCGGCCCATGCCGGCCCACTGGCTGCCGTTGCCCGAATACACGAAGGCGACGCCACCGGCGCGCTCGACCGCGGTGGCGAGGGAGGCTGCGGGCGTCTCCTCGCCCTCGGCGATGGCGCGCAGCGCCTCGGTCACGGACTCGGCGTCGAGGTCGCGCAGCGGGATCGCGGCGCGCACCGGCAGGCGCTCGCGGCGATGCGCGGCGGCGGCGGCGACGCGCGACACCTCGGCCGCGTCCGCCCCGTCGAGGCGGGTGGCGTAGTCCTGGGCGAGGTCGGCGAGGGCCGCCTTGGTCTGGGCCGAGACCAGCAGCACCTCGGGGGCGGGAACCGGCGCGGCGGCCGCCGCCGCGACGGGCGCCGGGTCGGTCAGGATGACGTGGGCGTTGGTGCCGCCGAAGCCGAACGAGTTGACGCCGGCGAAGCGCTCCGCGCCGGTGCGGGGCAGGGGGCGCAGGGTGCGGTTGACCGCGAGGTTCAGCTCGTCGAACGGGATCGCCGGGTTGAGCTCGGCGCTGTGCAGCGAGGGCGGCAGCAGGTCGTGCTCGAGCGCCAGGCTGGCCTTGAGCAGGCCGGCGAGGCCGGAGACCGGCTCGGTATGGCCGATATTGGTCTTGATCGAGCCGATCGGCAGCGGGGTCGAGCGGCCGCGGCCGAGCTTGCCGCCGATGGCGCCGGCCTCGATCGGGTCGCCGACCGGGGTGCCGGTGCCGTGGGCCTCCATGAAGGTGATGGCGTCGAGGGCGACCCCGGCCTCGCGGTAGATCTCTTCCAGCAGCGCGCCCTGCGCGTAGCCCGACGGCAGGGAGATGCCGGTGGTGCGCCCGTCCGAGTTGACCTTCGAGGCGGCGATCACGCCGCGCACGGTCGCGCCGTTGCGGGCGGCGGCCTCGGCCGATTGCAGCACCAGGACGACGCCGCCCTCGGCCCGCACGTAGCCGTCGGCGCTGGCCGAGAAGGCCTGGCACAGGCCGGTGCGCGACAGCATCGAGGCGTTCGAGAACGACACGAAGTTGAACGGGCTGACCAGCAGGTTCACGCCCGCCACCACCGCCGTGTCGATCCGCCCGGAGGCGATCGCCGAGACCGCGGCGTCCAGCGCGACGAGGGACGACGAGCAGGCGGTGTCGAGGGTGAAGCTCGGCCCCTTCAGGTCGAAGATGTAGGAGATGCGGTTCGAGAGGATCGACAGCGTGTTGCCGGTCGCCGCGTAGGCGTCGCCCGAGGCGGTGTCGAGCACCCGCAGGTTGCCGTAATCGAGCGAGGAGGCGCCCACGAACACGCCGATCGGGCTGCCGGCGACCGCCGACGGCCGCAGGCCCGCATTCTCCAGGGCCTCCCAGGTTAGCTCCAGCAGCAGGCGCTGCTGCGGGTCCATCTGCTCGGCCTCGCGGGGCGAGATGCCGAAGACCGACGGATCGAACGACCACGGATCGTCGATGACGCCGGCCGCCCAGGTGTAGCTCTTGCCGCGCTCCTGCGCCCGGGGGTGGCCCATGCGCTCCAGGGACCAGCGGTCCTCCGGGATGCGCGAGACGGCGCACCGTCCCTCGACGAGCATCTGCCACAGGCTGTCGACGCCAGAGGCGCCCGGCAGCCGGCAGGACCGACCGATGATCGCGATGTCAGGACGCTGTATCACGTTCGCTTCGCACACGCTCATTTACGGAGGACGGGACGCGGCGGCGCCGCACCCGGGCATTCACCCTAACCCATAGTATGAGGCCGGCACCGCGCCAACCCCGGAACGGAGCCATCAGCACCGATGGGGCAAGACTTGGCCGACCTGTGACATGCCTTCATCAGTCGAAGTCCTGCGGCATAGCGAGGCAGAAGGCCCGCATAGGCGCCACAAGACTGTCATCCGGTAGAAATACCAGAACTCACAGGTAATGCTGTCAAGCTCGAACGCGCACCGGACCGGCCGCGCCCGCTCCGCCTTAGACCCGACGAATCGGGTGGCAATGGGGCGGAGCGGCGAGCCGGGCCGACCGCGCTCAGAATGCCTTGAAGGTGATGATGGTGCGGGTATCCTGGATATCCGCGATGGTCTGGACGTGCTCGGCCACGAAATGCCCGATATCCACACCGTCATCGACGTGGAACTTGGCGAGCACGTCGTAATGGCCGGCCGTGGAGTAGATCTCGGAGGCGATCTCCCGATCGGCCAGAGCACTCGCCACGGTGTAGGTCTTGCCCAGGCGGCACTTGATCTCGACGAAGAAGGTCTGCATCGGCTCGCTCCCGGCGATCGTCTGGATTCATGATAGGGAACGGATCCCGATCGTCGATCGGGATCCGGCGGATCGGTCAGGGTCGCCCGACGCTGGCATAGGCAAAGCCGTGCCTGCGGGCATCCTCGGGCCGGTAGACGTTGCGCAGGTCGACGAGAACCGGCGCGGCCATCGCCTCGCGCAGGCGCTTGAGGTCGAGCGCCCGGAAGGCGTCCCACTCGGTCACGATCACGAGAGCGTGCGCGCCCTCCGCGCAGGCATAGGGGTCGGAGGCATAGGCCACGCCGGGCAGGAGCGGGCGGGCCTGCTCGATGCCCTCCGGGTCGTAGGCCGTCACCGCGGCGCCGGCATCCTGCAGCCCGGTGATGATCGACAGCGAGGGCGCGTCGCGCATGTCGTCGGTGTTGGGCTTGAAGGTCAGCCCCAGCACGGCGATCCGCTTGCCGCGGACCGAGCCGCCGCAGGCGGCGATCACCTTGCGGGCCATGGCGCGCTTGCGGCTGTCGTTGACCGCCACCACCGTCTCGACGAGGCGCACCGGCGAGCCCGCATCCTGGGCGGTCTTGACCAGCGCCAGCGTGTCCTTGGGAAAGCACGAGCCGCCGTAGCCGGGACCGGCATGCAGGAACTTGCGCCCGATGCGGTTGTCGAGGCCGATGCCGCGGGCGACCTCCTGCACGTCGGCGCCGACCTGCTCGCAGAGGTCGGCGATCTCGTTGATGAAGGTGATCTTGGTGGCCAGGAAGGCGTTGGCCGCGTACTTGGTCAGCTCGGCGGTGCGCCGGCTCGTCACCAGGATCGGCGCGTGGTTGAGGTAGAGCGGGCGGTAGAGCTCGCTCACCACGGCGGCCGCGGCGGGATCGTCGGCACCGACGACGATGCGGTCGGGCCGCTTGAAGTCGGAGATCGCCGCGCCCTCGCGCAGGAATTCGGGGTTCGAGGCGACCGCGATGGCGAAGTCCGGCCGCGCCTCGCGGACGATCCGCTCGACCTCGTCGCCGGTGCCGACCGGCACCGTGGACTTGGTGACGACGACGGTGGGCCCGGTGACGGCGGCGGCGATGTCGCGCGCCGCCTGGTAGACGTAGGAGAGGTCGGCGAAGCCGTCGCCGCGGCGCGAGGGCGTGCCGACCGCGATGAACACCGCGTCGGCCCCGGCGACCGCCTGGGCGAGGTCCGTGGTGAAGGTCAGGCGCTCCTGGCGGACGTTCTCGGAGACCAGCGCGTCGAGGCCGGGCTCGTAGATCGGGATGCGGCCCTCCTTGAGGGCGGCAATCTTCTCCGGCGCCGTGTCGACGCAGGTGACGGTGTGGCCGAAATCGGCGAAGCAGGCTCCGGAGACCAGGCCGACATAGCCCGCCCCCACCATCGCAACGCGCATCTCACGTCCTCCCGGCAGCGGCGCGGCGCGGCGCCCGCGGGCACCGCTGTAGCGTTGCAGTGCAAAACGGGCAACGTCCGCCCCGTCACCAGAGGCGGAACAGCGCCTTCGCCCGGGCGAGGTTCGGGTTGTAGTAGGGGTCGTTGCGCAGCTCCGGCCCCCAGCGCTCGGTCATGGTGGCGACCTCGGCCTCGAAGCGGGCCCGCTTCTCGGGGGTGTCCTCCTTGCCGCGGCTCTTCGATTCGTGGTGGGTCAGGGCGGCGTGCGGCGTCCAGATCACCCGGTAGCCGGCCCTGCGCACCCGCAGGCACAGGTCGATGTCGTTGAAGGCCACCGCCAGATGCGCGGCGTCGAACCGGCCGACCTCCTCGAACACCGCGCGCCGCATCATCAGGCAGGCGCCGGTGACCGCCGAGACCTCCTGCGAGATCACCATGCGGCCGAAATAGCCGGGGTCGTCGGGCCCGATATCCGGGTGGCTGTGGCCGGCGACGCCGCCGACCCCCAGCACCACGCCGCCGTGCTGGAGCGTGCCGTCCGGATAGGACAGCTTGGCGCCGACCGCGCCGACCCCGTCCTCGACCGCGATCGAGGCCAGTTCCGTGAGCCAGCCCGGCGCGACGACCTCGATGTCGTTGTTGAGGAACAGGAGCAGCGGCCCGCGCGCGGCCGCAGCACCATCGTTCGAGAGCCCCGAGAAGTTGAACGGGCCGGGCCGCGACAGGACCCGCACCCGCGGATCGGCGGCGGCCTGTTCCAGGAGCGCCAGGGCCGCGGGCTCGGTGCTGCCGTTGTCGACCACCACGACCTCGATCGCCGGATAGTCGGTCCCGGTCAGGAGCCCGTCGAGGACGACGCGCAGCAGCTCGGCCCGGTCCCTGGTCGGGATCACCACCGAGACGAGCGGGGCCGGGTGGGGCAGGGCGCGCACCAGCCGGTTGAAGCCGAGCGGGCCGCGCTCGACCCGGTGCGGCCAGCCGCGGCGTGCCACCAGCTCCTCCAGGGCCTGGAGGCGCGCCGCCTCGGCCCGGGCCAGGAACGCGTCCGAGAAGGTGCCGGAGCCGATCGCGGTGCGCCAGTGGTACAGGATCGCCGGCAGGTGGCGCACCCGGGCGGGGTCGAGCCGGTCGCTCAGGCGCAGGAGCAGGTCGTGGTCCTGGCTGCCCTCGAAGCCCGAGCGCAGCCCCCCCACCGCCGCGACGAGGCTGCGGCGCACCACCGTCAGGTGGTTGAGGTAGTTCTGGCCGTAGAGGAGCTCGGGGTTCCAGTCGCCCTTGAAGTGCGGCTCGAAGCGCCGGCCGTCGGCGTCGATCTTGTCCTCGTCGCTGTAGATCAGGTCGAGGTCGGGCTCGCGCCGGATCGCCTTCGCCACTTCATAAAGGGCGTGGGCCGGCAGCACGTCGTCGTGGTCCATGAAGGCGACGTAGGCGCCGCGGGCGAGCGCCAGCGCGGTGTTGGTGGCGGCCGCGATGTGGCCGTTCTCGGCCCGGCGCTCGACGCGGATGCGCGGGTCCTCGGCCGCCGCCCGGGCGAGCAGCCGCGGCACCGCCGGGTCGGTCGAGGCGTCGTCGGCGATGCAGAGCTCCCAATGCGGGTAGAGCTGCCCGCGCACCGAGCGCAGGGCCTCCTCCAGAACCTTGGGGCCGGGATCGTAGACCGGCATCACCACCGAGATCAGCGGCGGCTCGCGCCACTGCGCCACCTCGGCCGCGATGCGGCCGCGGTCGGCCTCGCTCAGGGTGTCGAAGTGACGGACCCAGGTGTCGTAGCCGGTGAGCCCCGGCGGCACGAGGGCGCGGGCGAGGCGGTGCTGCGAGCGCACCCGCTTGCCGACGGAGCGCCAGAAGAGAGCCTGGGCGGTGAGGACCGGCCGGCGCAGGGCCGCCCGGCCGACGAGGGCGAGGCGGCTGCGCACCGTGACGGTGAACTCGGCGATGGCCAGCGCCGGCTCGCCGAGCATCGGGGTCAGCCGCAGGGACGTGGTGCCGGCGGGCAGCCGCCCGAGCCAGGTGAAGCGCCCGTGGCCGAAGGCGCGCTCGTCGAGGCTGGTGCCCTGCGGCCCCTCCGGCCCGTCCACGATGGCGGTGAGCTCGACCCGGCTGAAGGCGCCGTGGTTCTCGTCCTTGAAGGCGATCGAGACCCAGCGCGCCCCGAGCCCGAGATCCGCCACGTCGAGGCTCAGCCCCTCGGCCCCGAACTCGAGCGCGAGGCGGGCGA
Source organism: Methylobacterium sp. ap11 (assembly GCF_900110515.1). Lineage (NCBI taxonomy): Bacteria > Pseudomonadati > Pseudomonadota > Alphaproteobacteria > Hyphomicrobiales > Methylobacteriaceae > Methylobacterium > Methylobacterium sp. ap11. The sequence continues at coordinate 387,668 of NZ_FOEB01000004.1, forward strand.
AGTCGCGCCGGACGACGCGGCCGCGCCCGAGGCGGAGCGACGCCTGCAGGGCGGCGGGCCGGGAAGCGGGGAGGGACGCGGAAGGGGTCTGGGCCGTCACCTGTGCTCGCGCCTCTATCGCCGCCGCGGGGCCGGCGAGCGGAGCCGGGCCTCGTCATTCTCAACGAAATCAATTGGTTACGCCAAGTCAGGCGGCCGACCGTGTAGCAGGCGGCGGGAGCGGCTGGCAAGGCCCGGCCAGAGCCCGGGGCAGGCGCGATCGAGGCTCGGACGGCCGCGGCGCCCGGCGGGCGGGACCGCCCGGCCGGCGCCCGGCCCAAGCCGCTATCTGGAGCCGCCGTCGGGAGCCGGCAACGGAAAACCGTGCCGGCCCGCGGAACCGTCTTGTCACCCGCCGCGACTGCCTCTATACGCCCTCTCACACCGGGGCCGCCCACACGGCCTCGAGGGCGCGTAGCTCAGCGGGAGAGCACTACGTTGACATCGTAGGGGTCACAGGTTCGATCCCTGTCGCGCCCACCATCGCACTTCGGATGTCAGGGGTCATCCCCCCGGAGCGCGACGAGACCGAGACCGCTCGGTCGCTTGTACGAGACCAGGGCGCCCCGGCGACGGGACCGCCCGAAGACGGACCGCACGGCGAGCCACGGCTTGCACGGGGCGATGGGCGCGTAGCTCAGCGGGAGAGCACTACGTTGACATCGTAGGGGTCACAGGTTCGATCCCTGTCGCGCCCACCATCGTACCCCGGTCCTTCCCCCCGGAGAGGCTCGCAGCCCGGCAGCATCGCCCGGCGGCCGGCTCCGCGACGGAACGGAATCCTCTCATGACCGACCAGGATGTGGGTGTCGCCTTCGCCACCCTAACGACCGCGCTCGCGGTCGCGCTGCACAAGCAGGGCGTCGCCGACGGCGAGGCGCTGCTGGCCGAGACCGTCGGCACCCTCGAGGCAGTCCTGGACGGCGACTACCCGGAGACCGCGCGGGCGATCCTCTCGGCCTGCGCCCGCTCGCTGCGGGCCGCGGAGGGCTGAAGGCCCCCTCGCGTGTTGCAGCCGACCGCGCCCGGGACGGGGCGCGGCGACCGTGCCGCGACGGCCCCTCAGAGCCAGAACCGCGCCGTCAGCTTCTCGTCGCTGTCGATCTCGGACGTGCTGACGACCCGGATCTCCTCGAAGAAGCGCTCGATGCCGATCGTCGCCAGGTCGTACGACATCATCCTCTTGAGGAGGGTGTTGTAGTTGTCCTTCAGGTACGACGACCCGGGATCGAGGTTGGTGACCAGCACGAGCCCGGTCGGGAAGGAATCGAGCGCCAGGATCTCCAGGTCGGGCCGGACCTGCTTGAGGAGGAGCGCCGTGCGCCAGACGTCGCCGGTCCACCACCCGGTGCGCGACGGCTTGACCGGGACGATGCCCGCCTCGGTGCGCGCCGTCATCGGCAGTTCCGGCGGCAGGCAATCGTGCAGGGCGATCACCGAGTTCGGGGCGGACACCGCCTCCGTGTTGTAGAAATCCCTGAGCAGGAACTCGCACCGGTGCATGCCGTCCAGGAAGGCGAACTGGACGGGCTCGCCGAACAGGTCCCTGGGATCGAACCGTGCGAAGAAGTCGTCGGACGTCATCTGGTACAGCAGCGACATCCGGCGCGTCGAAAAGATGGCGGGATCGGCGATGACGAAGGTGGGATCGACGGCGATCGCGTCGCACTTCGCCAAGGCGAGCGTGCCGCCTTCCCGGGTGCCGATCTCGAAGTAATTGCGCGGCTGCAACGTCGCGTGGATCTTCGCCAGGACTTCCCTGTAGTTCGATCCGGCATGCTCTTCCACATCGTATCGTGACGAAGCGGCACCCATTCACCTGCCCCCGTCTTATACGATCGACATCATCACGGATCACGCCGCAGGGTAGAAACAACCCATGCGACCGTCAAGCTTGGCGTTCCAACTTGGAGCGGCATGCCGGACCGGGCGGGCATGGCCGCGCCCGGGACGACGCCACCCCGAGCGGGCCGATATCCGACCGGATCGTCCGCGCGATGCGGGCATGGGCACGGAGCGTCGGTCGATGCGGGCGGAGCGGCAGCAGGGATCGAAGCCGTCGGCGGCACATCGCCCGGCCGCCCTGACGTGCGCGATTGGATTGCAGGGCGATTTGATTGGCATCGAATGTTCAGCAGATGACGGTCCGCTCGTTCCGCCTTAACGGAAGCTATTCCATATCCCTATAGCCTGCAGCAAAAAATGATAACCACATGTCGTCACTCAGAATACAAAAAATATTTCTATCGCTATTCGATCATTCGCGAAATACGTGTTGGAGTTTTTATTTGCGAAACCAGGAAAAAAGTTGCGCGCGTTAGCGAGTTATAAATTATGTTTGGAAGATACTGTTTGCATAAAAATTGCCGGATGGGGGAATCTGTCATGCTTCGCAACACCAAAATCGTGCTGAAATCGGTCGTGCCGCTGCTGCTCATGGCGGCCGTGTCCTGCGGGCTGGTCGTCTATGCCGTCGGCAGTCTCGACGGCTTGGCCAAGCAGATGCGCAGCATCGTCGACCAGCAAACCGTCCGGCTCGAGCGGATCCTGAGCATCCGGATCAACACCAACGAGGTCGCCATCGCGGCCCGCAACCTCATCCTCGAGACCCGCGAGCGGGAAATGGCGGGGTACAAGGTCCGCTACGACGCCGCCGTGAAGGCCTCGCTCGACGCCGCGAACACCCTGATCGCGATGGCCGATACGCCGCAGCGCCAAGCCGCCAACCAGACGCTTCAACGCCTCCTGCAGACATTCTTCGCCGCCACCGACAAGGCGGCCGCCCTCGGCCTCAAGAACGACAACGAGGCGGCGGTCAAGGCCCTGCTGGTCGACGCCGGCGCCGCCCGCGAGACGATGCGGACCTTCGTCGAGGAGCGCGTCGATCGCCTGAACGCCGAGCTGCGACAGGCCCGCGACGAGGCGGAGCAATCCGTGTCGAAGGCCGTGTGGATGCTGACCGCCGCGGCGGCGGCCGGGCTGATCGGGGCGGTCGCGCTTTCGGTCCTCATCGTGGTCTTCGGCGTCACCCGTCCGCTCGCCGGCCTCGTCGGGGTGCTGCAGCGCATGGCCCGCGGCGAGATCGACGCCGAGATCCGGGAGGCCGGCCGCGGCGACGAGATCGGCGCCGTCGGCAAGGCTGTCGAGGGCATCAAGGCGATGGTCGCCCGCAAGGCCGCCGAGGAGGCCGAGGTCAAGCGCCTGGCCGACGCGGCGGCGGCCGCCGAGCGCAAGCGCACCATGATCGAACTCGCCGACGCCTTCGAGCGCGCCGTCGGCGGCATCGTCGGCATGGTCTCGTCGTCGGCCACCGAACTCCAGGCCACCGCCCAGCAGATGACCGACACCGCCCAGGAGACCGCCTCCCAGTCGACCACCGTGGCCGCCGCCGCGGAAGAAGCCGCCACCAACGTCAACACGGTCGCGGTGGCGGCCGAGGAGCTCGGCGCCTCGGTGCAGGAGATCGGCCGCCAGGTGACCGGCTCGGCCCAACTCGCCCAGGCGGCGGTGGGCGAGGCGAGCCAGACCGCGCAGCTCGTCCAGGCGCTCAGCCAGAACGCCGGCCGGATCGGCGACATGGTCGGGATGATCTCGGGCATCGCCGGCCAGACCAACCTGCTGGCGCTCAACGCCACGATCGAGGCGGCGCGCGCCGGCGCGGCGGGGCGCGGCTTCGCGGTGGTGGCCACGGAGGTGAAGGCGCTGGCCGAGCAGACCGCCAAGGCGACCGAGGAGATCGCGCGCCAGATCGGCGAGGTGCAGGGGGTGACCGCGCAGGCGGTGACGGCGATCGGCGCGATCACGGGCCGCATCCGGGAGATCGACAGCGTGGCGACGTCGATCGCGGCGGCGGTGGAGCAGCAGGGCGCGGCCACGCAGGAGATCGTGCGCAACGTCGCCCAGGCCTCGGTGGGGACGACCGAGGTGACCGGCAACATCGCCGGCGTGGCGCAGGCATCGGAGGAGACGGGGGCGGCCGCCGGACAGGTCCTGTCCGCAGCCTCCGAGCTGTCGCGGCAATCCGAGCATCTCGGCGCCGAGGTCGCCCGCTTCCTCGCCACCGTGCGGGCCGCCTGAAACCGCCTTTTTTCGTCGGCCGGCGCTCGCGACGAGAAGGCGAGCGGGCCGCCGCGATCCCCGTCGACGGCCCCTTTTCGGGGCCGTCGTCCTGCCCGGCAGGGCCGCTGCCTCGGACGGGCGATGGCGCCGGCCCTGCATCCAGCAAGCGACGAACCGGAATTTTCGAAGTCGGTCAAAACGGATCCAAAAAATCTCTTGTATAAATACGATGTTTCTACAGTTGCCTTGGAACTAAAGCATTAGATCGCATCGTCATCGATCATCCCCTTCGCGGCTGCATGCGCGAGAAACTCATCGAGCACGCCTGCGCCGAGCGTCCCTTGTAGGGGCACGGCGAGCGCCTGCTCGATCGCCATGAACCGGCCCGGCAGGAGACGGAGATCCGTGCGCTGCGCCGCGAACGCCTCGACGGCCTGCCTGACGCCCGCCGCAACGTCGCATCCGCCTTCGCAGAGGAGCCGCAGAGCGTCGCCCGGCGTCGGCACCGTCGACAGCTCGGCGTGCCGGAGGGAGCGGGCGAGATGGCCGTGGTAGGCGGCCCCGGCCGCCGACGCGACCCGCACCTGCGGCCGGTCGACGTCGCCGCCGGTCCGGAGCGGACTCGTCTCCCGGACGGCGAAAACGGCCTCGATGCGCTTGTAAGGGCGGCTATACGCCACGCGGTCGGCGCGCGCCGGATCGACGGCGATGAACGCTACGTCCCATCCGGCGTCGCCGACGGACGCCATGAGGGCGCCGGCCGACGGGAAGGTCACGAGGCGGACCGGGCGATCGAGCCACTCGCCGAGGGCGCGGCCCAGGTCGACGGCGATCCCGTACGGCTCGCCGTCGTGCTCCCCGATCCGCACGAGCGCCGCGTTGGCGAGATTGATCGCGATGCGCACAGGCCGGTCCGCCGCCGGATCGCTCGTCACGGGATCTCTCATCGTCGGTGTGCCCCCAAGCGTCCCAAGCGCCCAGCCGGGATCAGGCGAAGGAGGCTCGGCCCCGCCTCCTTCGCCGCCGGCCCTCACTTCATCGTCGGCATCACGAACTCGGCGCCGGCGCGGATGCCGGTGGGCCAGCGGGTCGTGATGGTCTTCAACCGGGTGTAGAACCGCACCCCCTCCGGCCCGTGCATGTGGTGGTCGCCGAACAGCGACGCCTTCCAGCCCCCGAACGAGTGGAACGCCATCGGCACCGGGATCGGCACGTTGATCCCCACCATCCCGACCTGGATCTGGTGCGCGAACTCCCGCGCCGCGTCGCCGTCGCGCGTGAAGATCGCCGTCCCGTTGCCGAACTCGTGCTCGTTGATCATCCGCGCCGCCGTCGCGTAGTCGGGCGCACGCGCCACCGCCAGCACCGGCCCGAAGATCTCCTCCTTGTAGATCGTCATCTCGGGCGTCACCCGGTCGAACAGCGTGCCGCCGACGAAGTACCCGTTCTCGTAGCCCTGCAGGCTCAGGGTCCGCCC
>NZ_FOEB01000026.1:0-108678 GCF_900110515.1 Methylobacterium sp. ap11
CCCTCCTCAAGACCATCCGCGCCTGATCGCTTCCCGGGTTCACCTCGTCCTCGACAAGGTCAGGCGGCTCGTGCACCGCGCCGAACCCCGTGGGTGATTACACTCAATCTATGATTTAAAATCAGGAACTTATGATATTTTTGCGACGGGGGGCCGCTTCAGTGCTGATACACAAACGTGCGCAGGCACGCGCGCAGGACGAACAAATCCGAGAGCAGATCGCTCACGTCCGGGGCCTCAAGCTTATGCGCCACTCGGATCGCCAGGGACTCGCAGTTGCCCTCCGACCCGCACGGCTCGCGCCTCCTATGAGGCCTCTGAATGCGTTAAAGCATTAGAATGCAAATCAGGTCTCCAGGGGCGCCGTCGGTTGCCGAGCAGCTGGGCCAGCTCGCTTGCGGTTTGCGACTTCCGTCGAACGGAAGACTCGGTCAGGCTACTCGGCCGTGCGAAGTCCAACGGTAGCAACTGAAATGAATTTAGGATCGAAGCTTCGCGTCCGAGATCCTAACGCGCGCGTCCAGTAAAGCCGGCGACGGGTGGCTCCAGCTGCCGGACTATATGCTCGCAGAAAACTGTTGGATTAGCGGCGAAAAATAATACGCTTTGGGGTGTAAGTTGGAAAATCTCTGACTGGTCCGACTGTGAGTGATCGTACGATGTGTTATGGAACGGTTGCCGCGAGACCAAGTGGGTGACTGTCATGATGAAGGCATGCTTCTGATGGTAAGCAGCACGGATCCTACTTTTCTGAAATCCGCTTCCTTGACCCCTGTCCACGAAAGTCACCAACGGTTTTTTGCGTCCACCTTTTGAACGCCCTCCTAAAATTTGCCACATCGGAAAATCCGACAAGCACCGCGATGTCCTCATAGTTCAATTTTGTTTTGGAAAGATATTCGATGGCGAGGGATCTGCGAAAATCATCGACGATCATCGAGAACGTGATGTTTTCGAGCTCCAGGCGTCGGCGAAGGGTCCGCGCTGTCATGTGTAGAGACTTAGCTGCGTCTTCTATGTTCGGGGATGAGCTAGGTGAACGCATCAATATTTGATAAATCTCTCCGGCAATACCAACTGACGTTTTTGCCTTTCCAACGAGATTGTCACAGGCTTCCTGAAACATGAATGTCGTTAAGTGATGCGCCATCTGCGGCTTCCAATCGAGGATGGAGCTATCGTAGTGAAGCTCACATCGGTCCTGATCAAAAAAGCACGGACATCTCAGATATTTTTCATATATATCAATATAATGCGGCTGCTTGAAAGAAAAGTTCGCCTTCGTGGGAGGGCATGATACTCCAGCAACATCTTGAATATGAGTAGCCTGCTGCGTAAATTGCTGTTCTATCAAAAACTGTCGAAGCTCCCCTGACGGCGCAAAACTGAATTCGTCAGGAAATCTCCAGATAGCTGCGTCAGGACCCTCTTGCCATTCGATCGTCAAGGTCGGCGTTGCCAGAAAGTGGTATTTTACTCCGAGATTAAAATAATCCCGGAGCGACAGGCAGGACATGAGGGCATAGCCGTACATTCCGTAGGCCGAGAGGTGAAGGCGGGAGCCCACCTGGAACGGCGTGCTCGGATCTTGTGAAAGTCGCAGTGCATTCCGGCAGGCATCTGCGTACTGCCGCACCGAGGTCAGGGTCGCGCCGTCTCGAAGCTGGCTTACGTTCACCCCGGTCCCATGCAGGCAAGCGTCCGCTGGGATGCCCTGCTCCCCCAGAACCTCGACAAGCGCAGCGATCTTGTAAGGCGCGTAGATCCGTTCGCCCGGCAGCGGCAACTTACTGAACACGGGTGCCTCCCGCCTGTCCTCTAAGGACCGTAGTATGTCCCACGATGACCTTGGCGGCTACCCAGGGACGGATTAAAGTCATGGAAGATCAGGGGGGACCAAGAGCCGCGGAGCTTGCGTGATCGCACAGCGTTGACCGCACATGTGGTCGAGCACGAGCGCGACAAATTTCATGATCTGGGCAAGCATTGTTGCGAGCCTCACAGCCGTTATCGTCAATGATCAAATCGAAATCTGCCTTCGATTTCGCCGGACGCAGCTTCGCCACGATTTATCGCGGTGTTCGTTCGATAATCTTATACATTGTTATAATAGAATGAAGCAATAGTGCACTTCACCGGCAGATGTCGTTTGACAGCCCAACAATGAAAAGGAAGTCGCCATGAAATCGAAATCTCGCAAGATTATTATCACTTGTGCAATTACTGGATCGACGCATACGCCGTCAATGTCCGAGCATCTTCCGTTGACGCCCGAACAAATCGCCAGCCAGTCGATCGAAGCTGCGGAAGCGGGTGCTGCGATCATCCATCTCCACGCTCGCAACCCGGCTGATGGCAGGCCGACACCCGATCCGGCCGTCTACCGCCAGTTCGTGCCCGTCATTGCAGCCGCCACCGACGCCATCGTCAACATCACCACTGGAGGCAGCACGCGCATGACGCTGGCCGAGCGGCTTGCTTATCCGCTCGAAGTCGGGCCCGAAATGTGCTCGCTAAACATGGGCTCGATGAATTTCTCGATCCATGACGTCGCCAGCCGGATTTCCTCCTGGCGCTACGACTGGGAAAAGTCTTATCTCGAGGGCATGGAAGATCAAGTATTTCGAAATACGTTTAAGGATATTGCATATATCTTACAGGATCTCGGTGCCAAAGGCACAAGATTCGAGTTCGAGTGCTACGACGTCGGCCATCTCTACAATATTTCCTATTTTGTCGAGAAAGGGCTGGTGAAGCCCCCCTTCTTTATTCAGTCGATCTTTGGCGTGCTGGGTGGACTTGGTCCAGATCCTGAGAACTTGACGCTTATGCGCATGACGGCGGATCGGCTCTTCGGTCGGGAATCATACCAGTTCTCGGTGCTCGGTGCTGGTCGCCACCAGCTCCCGTTCGTCACCTTGGGCGCGCTCATGGGCGGCCATGTTCGCGTCGGGTTGGAGGACAGCATCTACATCGCCAAGGGCGTTCCTGCTAAGTCGAGCGCAGAGCAGGTCTGGAAGATCAGGCGAATCCTGGAAGAACTCTCGCTTGAGATCGCAACACCGGCAGAAGCCCGAGAGATCCTCCGGTTGAAGGGTCCAAGCAATATTAAATTCTAGTTTCGCAGACATCTTTATCTAAAAAATATCTAGGGAGAAGACGCGAAATGAGCGAGAGGTTAAGCAGCGCACCCGCGGACCGGGTCCTGCGCAGCGCCACCGCGAAGGTGAACCGCCACCTTCTGCCGATGATGGTGTTCATCTATTTTCTGTCCTTTATCGATCGCACGAACGTCGCGCTCGCGAAAGGGGCATTCCAGGTCGATCTTGGCATTACGCCGGCAATGTACGGGTTCGGCGCAGGGATCTTCTTCTGGGGATACGCGCTCCTGGAAGTCCCGAGCAATCTTCTGGCGCACCGCATCGGCCCGCGACGCTGGATCGCGCGCATCGCGGTGACCTGGGGGGCGATCTCGGCGCTGATGATGTTCGTGCAGGGGGAATGGTCGTTTTACGCGTTTCGCCTCCTGCTCGGGATTGCCGAGGCCGGCCTGTTCCCGGCCCTCATGTACGTGACGACGCTTTGGTTCGCACAGCGCGACCGGGTGTCGCGATCGGCTGGATCTATACGGCTCCCGCCATGGGACTGACGATCGGAAATCCTCTTGGCGGCGCCCTCATGCAGCTCGACGGCATGGGTGGACTTCACGGCTGGCAATGGATGTTCCTGCTTGAGGGGCTTCCGACCGTCATTTTCGGTATCGTCCTCTGGTTCATCTTCCCCGACCGCCCGCGGGATGCGCGCTGGCTCACCGCCGACGAAGCCTCGGCTCTCGAGCGAAACGCCGCCGGAGCCAAGGACTCTCACGCCCATGCGCCGTCGAAGGACTGGGTCTCCGCCCTCAAGCGCCCCAGCACGGTCCTGATCGCGCTCATCTACTTTCTTAACCAGATCGGGTTCGTCGGGCTGTACTTCTTCATCCCCTCGATGGTGCAGCAGATGCAGGCGAGTACGCCCCTGATGGTCGGCCTGCTGTCGAGCACCGTGGGGATCGGATTTCTCCTCGGCGTCCTGATCCTGCCGCGCATCAAGCCGCTCTTCGAGAGCGACATGATGTTCCTCGGCGTCGTCACCACGGGTTTGCTGATCAGCGCAACGATCTTCCTGATGGTTTCGCTGCCGGCAATCCATCTCGTGCTCTTTACGACCACCGCGTTCTTCGCCGGCGGGATCCTGCCGATCTTCTGGTCGATCGCAATGAAACGCCTGCAAGGCATCCAGGCGGCCGCGGGCCTCGCCTTCATCAACACGATCGGCCTGATGGGCGGCTTCGTCGGGCCCTACATCTTCGGGCTCGTCGAACGGGAGACGGGCCGCAGCGCCTCGGGCTTCATCGTCATCGCAGTCACGGCGGCGCTGGGCCTCGTCCTGATCACTGCTCTGGCAAAGGCTCTTCGCACTGAATCCCGTCCCCAGGACGACGGGCTCCTCGTCCCGAGCCATACCTAAGACGATCTGGCACGACCCGTCGGCTCCCTGGAGCCAACGGCGCCCCTCTGGCAGCAGCCTTTCAGACAGGATCCATCATGGCCACCTTCGATCTTTTGAAACCAGCCCCCGGCCTTCGGGTCCTCGTCACGGGCGGGGCCGCCGGTATCGGCCTCACCATCGCCAAGGCGTTCGACGAGGCCGATGCACGCGTCTACGTCTGCGACATCGACCCTGCCGCCGTGGCAGCCGTCACGGAAGCCCATCCATCGATCGGCGCCGGCGTCGCCGATGTCGCCAACAGGGAGAGCGTCGACCGGCTGGTCGATGCCGCAGCCGAAGCGCTGGGTGGGCTCGACGTCGTCGTCAACAATGCCGGCATCTCGGGTCCCACCGGTGCCATCGAGGACCTGGAGCCCGACGATTGGGATCGGACGGTTTCCACCAATCTGAACAGCCAGTTCTATGTGTTGCGCCGTGCGGTTCCGATCCTGAAGCGCTCTCCGGCGGCCGGCATCGTCGCGATGTCGTCGGTGGCTGGCCGCCTCGGCTACCCGTTCCGGACGCCCTACGCATCGACCAAGTGGGCGATCGCCGGCCTAGTGAAATCGCTGGCGATGGAACTCGGCCGGGACGGCGTGCGGGTCAATGCCGTCCTGCCCGGCCCCGTGGCCGGACCGCGCATGGACCGCGTCATCGCCGCGCGGGCGCAGGCTCTGGGGCTCGGCTTCGACGAGATGAAAGCCGAATACCTCACGAAGATCTCGCTGGGCAGGATGGTCACCGAAAGTGACATCGCCGCGACGACGTTGTTCCTATGCTCGCCGGCGGCCAGGAATATCACCGGCCAGGCCATCAGCGTCGACGGAAACGTCGAGCACTTGTAGCCCCACTGGGCAAGCCGTTGCCCCGCGCGCCGACGAAGCGTCCGCTCTCGCGTCATCACGGCCGGAAGCATCGCTCAACGGCACACGACTTCAGCTGCGCCAACGCTACCGATGGGTCCGCCGTGAGAAACAGCCTGACACCGTACGCGGCTGACGAACTGGTCCCGGACGGAGCCACGATCATGATTGGTGGCTTCATGGGGGTCAGTACGCCGGTCCGTTTTGTCGATGCGCTCGTGGCTCGTGGTGCCAGGGAGCTGACGATCATCGCCAACGTTACCGTACGGCCGGGCATAGGCATCGACAAGCTGATCAGCGCAGGCGCCGTATCCCCCGCGATCGTCTCTCACAACGGCACGAACCCCGAGACGCGGTGCAGGATGCTGGCCGGCGACATCGTGGTTGAACTGGTCCCACTGGGTACCCTGGCGAAGCGTGTGCTTACCGGCGGCTCCGGCCTGGGCGGCGTGCTGACGGCCACCGCCCTCGGCACTATCGTCGCCGAGGGCAAGACCGTCCCGACGATCGGCGGCCGGGAGTTCCTGATCGAGGAGGCGTTCCGTGCAGCGATCGCCCAAGTCGCGGCTCGAAGTGCGAACTACGCCGGCAACCTCGCCTATTCGCTCACCGCCCGGGACTTCAATCCGCTCATGGCTCTGGCAGCCGGCACCGTCATCGCGGAGCCGAACGAGATCGTTCCAGCCAGCGTTCTATCACCGGACATCATCCATGTGCCGGCCATCCCGGTCGACCAACTGGTCAAACGCCCGCTCCCTCCGTGAGGTTCGAGACGATATGAATTTCCCGCGAACTGATCGCACGCCGCGTTGCCCAGGATTTACAGGACAACACGCTGCTCAACCTCGGTATCGGGCTCCCGACGCAGGTCGCGCGCTTCGTTCCCCGAGGGCGCCGGGTCTACTTTCAGCCCGAGAACGGCATCGTCGGTTTTCGAGCCCGCCCCCGGAGGGGATGGAGGATGTGCACCTGACCGACGCGGCTGGTGCGTTCGTCTCCGCCCTGCCAGGGGCGGTCGCGTTCGCCTCGGCGATGCCGTTCGCCCTGATTCGCGGCGGTCATCTCGATGCGACCGTCCTCGGAGGGCGGCTGGCGACCTGTACGGGCGATTGGCCGATTGAATGATACCGGGACAGCTCGTCCTGGGCATGGGTGGAACAATGGACCTCGTCAGTGGAGCCCGTCGCGTCATCGTCGAGATGAATCATACGCAAAAGAACGTTCTCAAGATCATCCCGGAACTCACGCTGCCCGCGACATCGCTCCGTCCCGTGATTCTCAGTGTGACGGGAAATGGCGGCGATCGAGCCCGGCCAGGACCGATTATCTCTTCGCGAGCGTGCACTAGGTGTGTCGGTTGATGCGATCCTCGGAGCGACTGTGCAGGTTTTTTCATCAAAGAATATGTTCCAGAAATGTCACTCTGAAGAAATGTGGCTGTTTCACGATGCGCAACTGGAACGCTTTTTGAGTTGAAACATACGATAATTGATTGCGATCGATGTGAAATCATGTCGTATATCGGTGTCCAACGAAGTCATAAAATAGGAGCTGGCTATGAAGAAAATAAAGGTTCTGCTGTCCATCGGGTGGTTTACCCTTTCAACCGCCTCCGTCCTAGCGCAAACAAGCGTCAAGGTTGGGGTCCTGAACGATATGTCGGGCGTCTACTCGGATATCGGCGGCAAGGGTTCGGTTGTCGCGGCGCAGCTGGCGGCGGAGGACTTCGCGGCGATCAGCAAGGACGTCACTGTCGAGATCGTTTCGGCCGATCACCAGAACAAGCCGGACGTCGGCGCCGGCATCGCCCGGCAGTGGTACGATCGCGATAGCGTCGACGCCATCTTCGACGTCCCGACCTCGTCGGTAGCGCTTGCTGTCAGCCAGGTTACCCGTGAGAAGAACAAGATCTTCATCGACTCGGGCGCTGGCAGCACCGACCTGACCGGGTCGCAGTGCTCGCCCAACACCGTTCATTGGACCTACGACACCTACGCGCTGGCGAACGGTACCGGCGGCGCCATGGTCAAGCGCGGCGGCGACACCTGGTTCTTCCTGACTGCCGACTACGCCTTCGGGCAATCGCTCCAGAGTGAGACCGCCGCGGTCGTCACCCGCAACGGCGGCAAGGTCCTCGGCTCGGCCCGGGTGCCGTTCCCGGCAAACGATTTCTCGTCCTTCCTGCTCCAGGCGCAGGCCTCGGGCGCCAAGGTGATCGGGCTGGCGAATGCCGGCGGCGACACCATCAACGCCGTCAAGCAGGCCCATGAGTTCGGCATCACCCAGGGTGGGCAGAAGCTCGCGGCGCTCCTGTTCTACGCCCAGGACGCCAAGGCGCTCGGTCTCGAGACCGCCAAGGGGCTGGTGCTGACGGAGGCCTTCTATTGGGACCTGAACGACGGGACCCGGGCCTTCTCGGAGCGCTTCGCGAAGCGCGCGAACGGCAACATGCCGAGCATGAACCAGGCCGGTGTCTACGGTGGGATGATGCACTACCTGAAGGCGATCGCGGCGACGAAGTCGAAGGACCCAAAGGTCGTGATGGAGTGGATGAAGGCCAACCCGACCGACGATCCGCTGTTCGGCAAGGGCATGATCCGCGCCGACGGCCGCACGATCCACGACATGTACCTGTTCGAGGTCAAGAAGCCGTCCGAATCGAAGGGCCCCTGGGATGTCTACAACAAGCTCGCCACGATCCCCGGCGACCAGGCTTTTAAGCCAATGAGCCAGGGCGGTTGCCCGCTTGTCGCGAAGAACTAAACCTAACAATCAGATCGGCCAGCCGCGCCTGCATGCAGATTGCAGCCGGCTTGCCGATCACGAAGGGCCGCTCGCGTCATGCGACGCGCAACAAAAAAGCATTGATAAGTATTGGGAGGAAGAAATGTCGCCGTTCCTACGCATTGCTGTCGTTGCGCTGGCCGTGTCGCCCGCAATCTCGCCCGCGTTAGCCCAACAAGCTGCGCCTCAGCCGTCCGCCGCGACCGAAATACAGACTGGCGGCGAGGCATTCGCCGCCCAGCAAGCAGCCGCCAACAGCAAGCCGGGTCCGCGTCGGCGCCCGGCCGAGACCATCCCGGTCCCGATCGAAGGGGTCAGCTCGGCCGCCCAGGCGATGATCGCCGCGCCGTTCCCGCCGCACTTCAACGCCGAGCCGCAGAGTGCGGCGGAGTGGAAGGACCTGATCGAACGGCGGGCCGCCCTGATCCGGGCGGCGCTTCCAGCCATGCAGGAGAAGATGGCGGTCACCGTGCAACCGGCGGTCATCGGTGGGGTCAAGGCCTACATCGTCACGCCGAATGCGATTCCGGAGGCCAACAGGAACCGGCTGCTCGTCCACATGCATGGCGGTGGATACGTTTTCGCGCCGGGCGAGGCGGCGTTGCCGGAAGCCCTGATGATCGCCGGGTTCGGCGGCTTCAAGGTCATCTGCGTCGACTACCGGATGCCACCCGACTTCCCCTACCCGGCTGCGATGGACGATGCCATGGCTGTCTGGAAGGCAGCTATCACGATGGCTGATCCGAAGAACATCGCGATCCTGGGCACCTCGACAGGCGGGGCGATGACGCTCGCGATGGTCCACCGCGCCAAGCAAGAGGGTCTGCCGCTGCCCGCGGCGATCGCACCCGGCACGCCGTGGTCGGACATCACCGATACCGGCGACACCTACAAGAGCAACGAGTGGGTCGACAACATCCTGGTGACGTGGGACGGCTGGCTTGGCCGGGCCGCCAGGCTGTACGCAGCGGGCCACGACCTGAAGGATCCGCAGCTCTCGCCGATCTACGGCGATTTCAGCCGCTTCCCGCCCGCGATCCTTACCTCGGGCACGCGCGACCTGTTCCTGTCGAACACCGTGCGGACGCATCGCGCGCTGAAACGCGCCGGTGTCGTGGCCGAGCTGAATATCTACGAAGGCCAGTCGCACGCCCAGTACATGGGGAACATCGACGCGCCAGAAACGCGGGAGGCTTTCAATGACATCGCGCGGTTCTTCGACGCCTATCTTGGAAAATAAATGATACAAGGCGCGCCTCGATAAATATTGATTGTAAGGGGCGCGCTTACTAAAAATACAATATGTTTATGATTTGGTATGTAATGCTAAGAAAAGTCATTGTTCGTGGGAGTTTTATTGATTATGAAAGAATCAATCAAATTAAAATGGCACTTGACAGATTGATTATTATATTTGTTCCAACTATGTACTTTTTGCGAGGGGTATTGCCAGACAGACTGGACCTCTACGCTGACGCTGTCGTGCTGGGCTGAGGAAGCCCCCGGGCCGCCTGTGCGACGCTGCAGCACCCCAGCAAGCAGGTAGGCCTTCGAACGCGCTGTACGACGCCGTGCGGGCCGATCACTCCGATCGCGTTGGCCGCCGCGAGCAGGCACAGACCGGCGAGCAGGGGCACTGCGACGATGGCCAGGACCACGTCGGAGGTCCGTGGTGAGCCGCGACGAGGCTCGAAGGCAAGGTGCCGCCGGCTGCCTTTGCAAACAATGGAATGGGTCGCGAATGATCTTCCTGGCATGTTCCGATCCGGGACCTGCGGGTTTGCGCCCCGCAATTGGCGCGAACGGACCGCCGGGTTCAGGATCCGCCGACGACGGCAACGCCAAGGACAAGGATCAGGCACAGCCCGACCCCGCCTGCAGCCCAGAGGAGCCACGCGGTGGCGCCGTGCCCATTGTCGTTGCCGGACCGCGGCCGCTCGCTCGGCCAGCGCCGCCATCGTCGACATGGCGACGGGGCCTGCTGGACCGACGAGCCCGAGCCGGCGTCAGGGGGATGGCGGTACGACATGACCGGGATATCCGGTGCTGCGGTCATCCGTGGCGGTGCCGCCATGGCCGGACAGGAGATCGGGATGGGTCGACGCCAGGCCGCCGCCGAGGCGTGCCCAATCTTCGATCGACCCGGCCGTTGGGAGAGTAAGGCCCGGTGCGTCGTCCGTTCCTGCCACAGAGCCTGACCCCGCCCAGCCGCCCCAGGCAAATGACGCCGTCCGAACGATGGCCTTCTTCATGTCGCTCTCCCGTCTCGGTGGCTGACGCGGACCGGGAACCGTCGCCCCTGCCTTCGCGCGGCAAGGTCGGAGGTTCGAGCCTAAGCTTTCGTGAACCAACTTGGCCGGCGCAAGCCGCCCGCGAAGGCGTGTCATAGGGAGTGTCAGGTTTGTCCCGACAGGATTGCGGTCTTCTCCGACTGCGCCTCCATCCTCGGCGCCACAGATCACTCGGTGAGCGGGGAGACCGGGGCACCGAGCCCGGTCGCTGCAGGAGCCGGCGCGAGAGGACCCTGCGACCCGCGAGCCAAGCCACAGGCCACCTCGTCGAACCCGTCACGGTCGTGGCCCGCAAGGGTCAGCCACCACCATCACGGAGTTGAAACAGATGAAACGTCTCGCACTGGCCCTCGCGGCCGCATCGGGCCTGATGCTGTTCTCGTCAGCGAGCGAAGCCCGGCCCTTCGGGCGCGGCCAAGGTCACGGCTTCCACCACGGCGGCGTCGGCGGCCATCACGGCGGGCTCCGCCAGGGTTTCCATGGGCACCGGTCGATCGGCTTGCGCCCCCACGCCAGGCGCTTTGGTGGATACCGCCGCTACGGCCTGTCGCGAGCCCGGTACGGCTACGGGCGCCCCTACGGACGCTACGGCTACGGGTACCGCCGCGGCCATCGCGGCCTCGGGCTGGCGGCCGGTCTCGGTCTCGGTCTCGCCGCGGCCGCCGCCAGGCCCGCCTATGACCGCGGCTATGGATACGGCTACGCCCCGGTAGGCTACGGGTACGGCTACGGCCAGCCCGCCTGCAACTGCGGCTACTGAGGTCCTCCGTCCATCGGACCCGCACCCGGATCCTGGCGGCCCCGTCCCGCCGGGACTTCCCTTCCCTCATGACCTAGGCGAACCCATGAAGACGCTTCTCGCAACCAGCCTCGTCGCCGGAGGCCTGCTGGCCGGCCCCGCGCTCGCCCAGGACAAGGCGGCGCAGCCGCCCGCCGGTGCCCAGACCGCACCGATGACGCCGCCGGCGGCCGGCGCTGCGATGCCGGCCCCGGCCGGCAACGCGGGCGGCATGACCATGGCCGACACCGCAACCGCCAAGATCAAGTTCGTCACCGCCAAGCCGGCAGAGGTGACCTCGTCCAGACTCGTCGGCAAGAACCTCTACAACAACAAGAACGAGACCGTCGGGGAGATCGAGGATCTCGTCATCGACAACGGCAAGACCGTCACCGGCGTCGTCGTCAGCGTCGGCGGCTTCCTCGGCATGGGCGAGCGCTACGTGGTGGTCGACCCCTCGTCGATCTTCCTGCACAAAACGGACGGCAAGCTCAAGGCGATGGTCGACACGGACAAGGACGCCCTGAAGAACGCGCCCGAGTTCAAGTACAGCCGGAACACCTGATCCGTCGCGCGTGGCTCCGTGTTCGCGGAGCCACGCTCAAGCGCTCCCGTGCGCGGGCCCTGTCGGGATGAACCTGACAGGCGTCGGTGAGAACGGCGAGGCTCGGCGAAACCTCTTGTCGCCTGCGATGATCCGGGCGCTACTCGGAACCGCTTCAACACCATTGAGACAGCGGAAAGAGCGGCGATGATCATGGACATCATCAAGCAGGGCTCCCGCGCCCGGGCCCTCGGGCGCCCGCGGGATGCCTGCAACTACCCCTTGGACTCCCGCGAGCGCCGGGCCTGGTACGAGGGCTACGATGGTTCGACGTGGGATTTCGCCGAGCGGGTCACCCATCCGGCCGTCGCGTCCCGGAGCCGCACGACCCGGGACGCGGCGGCCAACCCGACCTCGATCTAAATCGCGGACGTCGCCCTCGAGCCTGCGGGGCTTCGGCGCCGGTCCGGACGGCAACGGAGACGGCGATGGGACGGAAGCGAACCCACTGTATCGAGGGCCGGCCCCTCAGTCGCCTGGAACGGGTGGTGACCACCCTGGTCGAGGCGGGCCTGCAGGACCCTGCGGCGGCGCCGCCGAACCTCATCGAACGGCTGCGGCACCTGCAGCGGAACGCGGTGGCCGCAGGGGGCGACCGCCAGATCCTCCAGGTCATCGCGTCCGGCCGGCGCCTGCTCGGCGACGGGCTGGCGCTGACCGATCCGGGAACGTCGATCGACCCCGGCATAGTCGGAGCGCCCTCGTCCGGGGCGCCCTTGCAGGATGCGACGATCTCGGCCGATGGTCCGGACGCGGAAAGGCCGGCCTCCTCGGCCGGGACGACCGCTGCGAACGGGTCCACCCGATTGTCCCTGCATGACCTCAAGGCTTGACGACGGCGATTCCGGCCGGCCCGAGATCCATCGCGGAAACGGACGTACCGTCGTCGCGCTCGCGGTGGCGGCCGCCATCCCGGTGCTGCTGCTCAGCGGCTGGGTGGCGACGCTCATGGCGCAGCAGCAGCGCGGACTGACCCGCGGTGCCGCCGTGGCGAGCGCGGCCCGCGTCGCCGAGCGCGTCGCCTTCGACATCGCGACCCAGGTCGCGGTCCTCCGCGCCGAGGCCGCCTCGGCGAGCCTGGACCGGCCGGACCTCGCCGCCTTCTACGCCGAGGCCGAGCGTCTGAGGCAGGAGCACCCGCTGTGGGAGACCGTCGAGCTCGCCGGCCCCGACGGCGCCCAGGTCGTCAACCTGCTCCGCTCCCTCGACGATGAGCTCGGCCCCACCGCCGACCGCGTGAGCTTCGATGCGGTGGTGCGGACGAAGCGGCCGGTGGTCGGAGGGATCGGGCCGGTCGGGCGGATCTCGGGCAAGCGCCTCGTCGCGCTGCGGGTCCCGGTCGTCCGCGACGGAACGCTCCGCCACGTCCTCTCGGTCGGCCTCGCGACGAACGCCGTCAGCTCGATCCTCCGCGATGCGGGCGCACCGGAGGGCTGGGTCGGGACCATCGTCGACGCGCAGGGCAACACCATCGCCCGCACCCGGGCCGAGGAGGAGGAACTCGGCCACCCGGCCAACGCCGCCTTGCGGGCCGCCATCCGGCGGGCGCCGCAGGGCTTCTACACCGGCTCCACCCTGGAGGGGCCGGACGTCGAGGTCGTTTACCGCACGTTGACGGAGACGGGCGGCTGGTCGGTGCATTTCGGTCTGCCGGTCGCCACGCTGAATGCGCCGGTCTCGCGCTCCTACCTCGTGCTGGCCTGCGGCAGCGTGCTCAGCATCGGCCTCGGTCTCGCGCTGGTCGGCCTCGTCGGCCGCGACATGGCTCAGCGCCGGGCGGGCGAGCAGGCGCGCTTCGCCCTCGCCCTGCGGTCGAGCGAGGAGCAGGGCGCGGTCGCCGCCGAGGCGGCGGAACTCGGCACCTTGCGATGGGATCCGGTCGAGGAGACCGTGACGGCCTCCCGGCGCGCCGCCGAGCTCCTGGGCTGGGAGGCGGAGGTGCCGGAGGGGCGCGAGATCACGGCGGATGCCGTTATCGCCCTGCTGGCGGTCGACGCCCTCGACCGCGAGCGGTTGGTCACGGAACTGCGGCGAAGCCTCGCCGAGGGCGTGCCCCTCGACGTGGAGTTCCGGGTCTCGCAACGGAGCCCGGAGCCGCGGTGGGTGCGCCTGACCGGGCGTGCGCCCCGGCTTCGAAAGAATGACCCCGCCGACCTCGTCTACGGCGTCGTCTCGGATGTCGGTCCCCGCAAGCGCGCCGAGGCGGAGCGCCTCGACCTGCTGCGCCGCCTCGGCGAGGCGCAGGAGAACGAGCAGCGCCGGATCGCCCGCGAGCTGCATGACCAGGTCGGGCAGACGGTGACCGGGCTATCGCTCGGCCTCAAGGGGCTGGAACGGCTGCTCGCCGCGGACGGGACCTCGACCGAGGCCAAACGGCAGATCGAGTGGCTGCAGCGTCTCGCCGGCGAGGTCGGACGCGACATCCACCGCGCCGCCATCGACCTGCGCCCGACCGCCCTCGACGACCTCGGCTTGCGCGAGGCGCTGGCGACGCTTCTCCGCGAGTGGGGCCAGCGCCACGGCATCCGGCCCGACCTGGAATTCATCGGCGAGGCGTCGCGCCTTCCGGCGGCCGTCGAGAGCGCGATCTACCGGATCGTGCAGGAGGCGCTCACCAACGTCCTGAAGCACGCGCGGGCGGCCACTGTCAGCGTCTGCGTCGACCACCGCCCGGACGAGGTCCAGGTGATCATCGAGGATGACGGCGTCGGCTGCGAGGCCGCCTCCGGCCCCCCACTGCGCGACGGGCGCAAGTCCGCCGAGCCGCGACTGGGCCTTTCGGGCATCCGCGAGCGTTTGACCCTGCTGGGTGGTACGCTCACCCTGGAAACGACCCTGGGCGTCGGTACGACGCTGTTCGTCCGCATCCCGGTGGCGCCGGCCGCCTGACGCACGGGAGAAGCCATCATGGACCGTATCCGCGTCGTTCTCGCCGACGACCATCCCGTGGTCCTCGCGGGCATCCGGGCGCTTCTGAAAGCCGACCCGGAGATCGATCTCGTCGGCGAGGCCACCGACGGCGGCGAGGCGCTGCCGATGATCCGTGCGGTCGCGCCCGACATCGCCGTGGTCGACGTCTCGATGCCCGGTCTGAACGGCCTCGAACTGACGGAGCGGGTGACGGGCGAGTGCCCGGGGACCCGTGTGCTGGTGCTGACGGTCCACGAGGATGCCGCCTATGTGCAGCCGCTGATAAGGGCCGGGGCGCGGGGTTACCTGCTCAAGCGCTCCGCGGCGGACGACCTGCTGCGCGCGGTCCGGGCAGTGGCCTCCGGGGGCGTCTATCTCGACCCCTCGATCGCCGGCCACGCCCTGGCGGAGCCCTCCGGGGCGGATGGACGCCCCGGCACGACGGAGGGGCGTGAGCCGCTGAGCCCGCGCGAGACCGAGACCCTGCGGCTGATCGCGCAAGGGTTCAGCAACAAGGAGATCGCGCGACGCATCGACGTCAGCGTGAAGTCGGTCGAGACCTACAAGGCGCGGGCCGCCGAGAAGCTCGGGCTGAAGACCCGGGCCGAGATCATCCGCTACGGCGCCACGCATGGCTGGTTCGACGCGCTCGCCTTGCGGTAGCGACACCCTCATTCCCTGGCGGCGCCGGGGTCGGCCCTTCGCCCTCCGGCACCCCGCCCGGCGAAGGCCGGAGCGGGTCTCGTCGTGGTCTTGGGGATCATCCCGGTCCGGTCCCGGCGCGCACCCGGACGAAGCGGGCGTGCCGCTCCTCCAGGTCGGCAAGGTCGCTCGGGTCGGCGACGTCCCGCCGGGCGGCGGCGAGCACGAGGTCGGCATGGCGTCCGAGTTCCGCCAAGCGCGAGGTCAGCCGCTCGACCTCCGCGACCCGGGCCAGCACGTCGAGCATCCGGGCGAGCACATGCACCGACCCGGCGGCGTTCTGGCGGATCATGTGGAACATCGCATCGCACAGGCCGTCGTAATCGGTCACCGGATGGACGAGCACGACGCGGCCCTCGCGGGCGACGGCCCCCGTGAGCAGGTGGCGCGGGGCGATCCGGCACAGGGCGTCCCCCAGATGGTCGAGTACGCTCCCCGCCGTCATCGGGTCGTTGATGCCGGGCGACAGCGCCCGCACCCCGATCTCGACGAGCTGCCGCACAGAGTATTCCAGGTCCTGCAGCGCCGCCGGGCGGCGTCCGAAGGTGAGCGAGCGGGCGACTGCATCGGCGGTGCCGTCGACGCCCGCGGACGGCACGACGACCGGAAATCCCCTCGGTACGAAGTCGCCCGGCCTCACCCGCAGGGCGAGGACGATGCGGTGCTCGTGCGCCCAGTCGGCGAGCCCCTCCGTATCGACCGCCTACAGGTATCCGCCCTCCGCCGGCGCGACCGGGACGCCGCGCGGCCCCCCCGCCGGCGGCTGGATGTCGGCCTCGTCGCGAGTCCGCGCCTCGACCGCCTTGCACAAGTCGCGATGGACAGCATCTACCACCGTCTCGACGTTGATGCTGGTGGCGACGTGGTGGACGAACCAGACCAGCGTTCCGAGGCAGACCAGCGCCAGCAGCACGGCGCCCGAGATGGCGAGGTGCGGGACGAAGGTCTCCTCCTGGACGGTGCGCACCGTGCGCAGCACCATCAGCGCGTAGGCGAAGGTGCCGAGAAAGGCGCCGAGCACGAGCTGGTTGCGGGCGTCGCGCACGAAGTTGCGCAGGAGCCGCGGCCCCATCTGGTTCGAGGCGAGGGTCAGCGCCGCGATGGTGATGGAGAAGGTGGTACCCGCCACGCCGATGGTGGAGGAGGCGACCGCGCTGAGAAGCGCCCGGGCCCCCTCGGCGCCGCCGGCCCAGCCCCAGTTCGCGTCCGGGGAGGACGGGTCGTAGCCGGCGATGCGGGCGGTCTCCAGCCAGATCGCGGCCTGCGCCAGGCCGATGCAGGCGAGCACGACCAGCGCCGGCCGCAGCCAGAACTGGTCGCCCAGGAACTCGATCAAGGCCCGTATCCTCGCCCTCACCGGCAATTCCCCCGTTCCGCCGCTCGGGCTCGAGCGGGGCGCTCCTTCCAGTCTACCGGCATCGCTCTCACTCCTCTCCATCCGCCCGCGCGAGACCAAACCGCTTGAGCGGGGTGATCAGCACCAGGATGGCCTGCCCGACACCCATCGCCGCGGCGAGCAGCGTGAACTGCGCCGCGCCGGCCACGATGCCGGCCGAGGCCGCGAGCCTGACGCTGGCCGCCGTCGTAAGGTTCCGGACGGTCCGCTCCGCGTCGTCCTTGTCGACGAAGACCGTGCCGGCGTCGATGAAGCCGATGGCCTCAACCAACCCCTGGATGACGCACAGAGGATCGGCGTTGCCGCCGCGGGCCTGCACGTCGACGTAGAGGCTCAGCGCCGAGGTGGTGATGACCGCGGAACTCAGGGCGACGAGGGCATGTGTGCGGATCGCGGCATCCTAGCCCTTGTGCTCCCGCTCGAAGCCCAGCAGCAAGCCGCAGCCGCGCCGAGCCGCAGGAAGATGTCCGTCAGCGAGAGGGTGGTGGTGTCGAGGGGCATGAACGGGTTCGGATCCCGGCAGGCCTGGCGAGGCGTTGGGGATCAACACGCGCTGGCCGCACCCCTTTCCCGGGCCGCCCGGCTCAGGCCGGGACCGGCCGCGCGCGGCGTTGCCGCGGTGCAGCGACCGGAAGCACGAGCGCCCCGGCGACCATGCAGGCGACCGAACCGGCGAGAATGCCGATCCTGACCTCGGCCTCCAGAGTCGGCGCGTTCGCGAAGGCGAGCCGGCCGATGAACCGGCTCCTGACGAGGCCGACGTCGCAGAGCAGGTATCGGGGCGGCAGGCCGGAGCACGAGCGGGGAGCTGTTCAGACTGCGCCGGCCCGGCCTGCCCGTCGCATAAGGTCGCGGGGGCGATACTCGAAGCGACCCTGTGGTGGTAGCACAGGATGCGCCACTTAGAGAGTAGCCGGGCTCACATCACCAAGGATGAGCCCGGCCATGATTTGCCGAAGTGTCAAGCTGCACGCACCGTGTGAAGGAAGCGCGCCACTTCGGCCGAGAGGTGTTCGGATTGGCCCGACAGCTCGGAGGCGGAGGCGAGCACCTGGCTGGCTGCGGCTCCGGTCTCCTCCGACGCCTGCGCGACCCCGGCGATGTTGCCGGTCACCTCGGACGTGCCGGTGGCCGCTTGGGCGACGTTACGGACGATCTCCTGGGTCGCCGCGCTCTGCTCCTCAACCGCCGCCGCGATGGTCGTGGTCACCGCGTTGATTTCCCGGATACGCGCCGTGATCGAGCTGATCGCCGAAACGGCTTGGTCAGTCACGCCCTGGATGCGCCCGATATGGCCGCCGATCTCGTCGGTGGCGCGTGCCGTCTGCCCGGCAAGTTCCTTGACCTCCGCGGCGACGACCGCGAAGCCGCGTCCCGCCTCGCCGGCCCGGGCCGCCTCGATGGTCGCGTTCAACGCCAGGAGATTGGTCTGCCCGGCAATCGAGGAGATCAGGTTGACGACATCACCGATCTTCGAGACTGCCGCGGTGAGTTCCTCGACGAGGTGCGCCGCCTGATCGGCTTCGCGTACGGCGGAATTTGCCATCGAGGCCGAGCCCTGCACCTGGCGCCCGATCTCCTGCACCGAGGCGCCCAACTCCTCAGAGGCTGCGGCTACGGTGCTCACGTTGGAGGCTGCCTGCTCGGCGGCGGCCGCCACCGTCGTGGACTGCGAAGCAGTCTCGGTCGCGGTGGCCGTCATGGTCGCGGCGGTAGCCTGAAGCTCCGTTGCAGAGGCGGACACCCTGCCGACAATGCCACCGACCGACTTCTCAAAGGCATCTGCCAGTTCAGCCGTGGCGCGCCGACGCTCGACCGTCGCAACTTCTTCGGCGATCCGCTTGATCTCCGCCTGCTCGGCGGCTTTCTGCGCCACCAGGGCCTTGATGCCCTCGACCGCCTTGCCCACTGAGCCGATCTCGTCCCCGCGCGTGGCCTCCGGAATCGCAGCGTCGATGTCGCCATTCGCCATACGCTGCAACACGTGCACCAAGCTACCAAGCGGTCGCGTGATGCCGTAGATTGCGACGAGGACTGCCGCGAGAAGACCCGCCAGGATCCCGGCCGCGCTGAACCCGATCAGGCTGTGCCGCGTAACGTTCGTCTCGTGGGTGAGAGACGCTGACCCCTTCCGCATGTAATCGAGGATATCGTCACCGAGCCTGTTACCCTCCTCGACCATGGCTTTGAATGTCGGATCGACGGTTCGATGAACGAGGTCGACCGCTTCGGCATTCTGATTGGCCAAACCGAGACGGCGAACTTCCACAACATTTTTGATGAACCGATCCACGCGCCCCGCCTGCTCCTCGATCCGCGGTAAGAAAGACGGCGCCTGATGACGCAATTCATCCAACACTTTCTGTATCCTGGGAATCGTTGCTTCGAACCCATCGTTTGCATATTTCATCTGCATTTCATCGGTCTCGGCGATGACGCGATAGACCCAGTAGTTGAGTTCGAAAATGAGCCGATTGACCCGCCGGGCCGTAGCTGCTCCTTGCGCCTCACGGTCGATGAACTCACTGTAGGCATTGTCGATCTGGGTCATGCGTCCCTGTGCATACCAGATACAGCAACCGATGATCGCACCGATCATGACCAGGACGCTGGCAAGCTTGGGAATTATTTTGTAGTTCGAAAGGCGTAGCATGGGTCGTCTCCACAGTCGCACCTGTTTGAGCACGCCGTTGTTAATGACGAATTGCTCCATTACTATATTTAACGGTTATGATATTATGCCCCGCCGTTGGCTTTCGTCTCGAGTTCAGGCGCCTTGTTGCGCAACGGGTCGTCTGTAGACCCTTGCAAGGCCAAGCCGACGGACGTTTCGTCCTGGGACCCACGAGGAAGACCTTTTCAGCCGCCGTCCTGTTCAGGTTGCCACCGCCGTGTCCACGGCGCAGGTTCCGCCGCCGAAACCTCCGGGCAAATGTTTCCCTGCGTAAGACATGCCTGACCGAGAGGCTTTGGACTTTCTACGGCGAGGGCGTCGACGTCCTGATTGGGCGGCGGCGACCGTCGACTTCCTGTTCCGGCACGCCATCTGCCCGCGGCTCGGCCGCGAGTTCCCGTGCCCGACCACCTGGTTCGACCTCGCCGCCATCGCCTCGTTCCTCCCGCCCATCGTCGGCGAGGGTGCGGGTTCCCTGCGCATCCTGCGGCTGCTGCGCACCTACCCGTTGCTCGACCGCCTGCGTGCCGACTTCCCGTTTTTCCATCGCACCGAGGAAGTGATCATCGTGGCGGTGAACCTCGCGGTGTTCGTGTTCGTGATGACGGGGATCGTCTTTTTTCACGCAGAGCGGGCGCAACTCCGTCATCGGCAACTACGTCGATGCGCTCTCCTTAACGATCAACTCGCTGACGACGACCGGCTACGGCGACGTTACCCAGCACGGGACCGGCGTCCGCCTCGTCTTGGTCGTGGTGATGATCTGCGGGGTGACGCTTTTTTCTTGCGCCTCGTTCAGGTGCTGTTCCGGCCCCGCAAGGTGCGCTTCCCGTGCCCGACTTGCGCCCTTCAGCGGTACGAGATGGACGCCGTGCATGACGAGGCCTGCTGGACGGGCCTTAACATCGCCGGCGAGAGAACCCATCGAGGCGAGCCGTTACGCACGCTCCTCCTCGTCCGTCTCCTGCCGCTCCCGCGCGACGTGCCCGCGGCTGCGCGGGGGATTCCGGCCGGCGGGCCAGCCCTCGCGCTGGCGAGCCCGGTCGCCGTCGGTCTCCTCGGTCTGGTCATGGAACAGGATCTGGCTGGTCGGATACGGCAGGTCGATTCCGGCCGCAGCGAGCGCGTCCTTTACGTTGGCGATGGCGTGATCGAGCGCATCAACCGCGTCGCGCCGCCGGGGCGGGTCGATCCACAGCCTGGCCGTCATGTCGACCCCGGCGGCGCCCAGGCCCGTGACCAGGGCCTCGGGCGGCGGGTCGGCCAGCACGCCCTCGGTGCCCTTCAGCGCCTCGACGATGACCCGGCGCACCTCGCGGATGTCGTCGCCGTTCCGATGGTGAGCGGGAAGGCGAGGCGGCGCTTCTCGTGCGCGGTGATGACCGTGATCTTGTCGACGAACAGGGTGGCGTTCGGGATCAGCACTCGCTGGTTGTCGTAGGTGCGCAGCACCGTGGCGCGCACCCAGCGTCCTCGACCGTGCCTTCGTGCGAGCCGGCACGGATCTGGTCGCCGATGACGAAGGGCCGCGTCAGCAGAATCAGGATGCCGGCGAGCAGGTTCTGGAGCACATCGCGGAAGGCAAAGCCGATGGCAACGCCGCCGATGCCGAGCAGGTTGAACAGGTCGGCGGCCGAGACCGACGGGAAGGCGACCGACGCGGCCACCAGGAACGCGACGAGGATGGTCACGCCGCCGGCGATGCGTCCGAGGACCGCGGCCGAACCCGGCGAGGCGTCACGGAGTGCGGCGGCTCGGCGCACGGCGGCGCGCACCAGTCGGGCAACGACGAGGCCGAGACCGAACAGGACGAGAGCGACGCCAAGCCCCGGCAGCAGCGCCGCTGCCGACCGACCCAGCCCCTCGAGGCGTCCGAGCGCTTCCGCGAAGATCATGCCTGGCATCACCCCATGAAAAAGCCGCCGGAGGCGGTCGTGCCTTCCGGCGGCGCGTCGTTGTCCGAAGGGGCGCGGGCCCCCCACGGGATAAGCGCGTGTGCGATCAGCGGCGAGGGCCGCCGCTCGTCCCGCCATATTGCTGCCCGCGGGCGCCCCGCGAGGGCATGGCGGCATTCCCGCGGCTGGCGGACCCCTGCCGCATCCGGGAGCGCCGGTGCATGCGCACCTGCATGACGTCGATGCCGGCAGCGGGCGCTACGCCGGAGGCGCTCACGGGCAGCGCCGCGGATGGAAGGGTGGTCGCGGCGAGGCCGAGACCGGCGAGAAACGCCGAAGCGAGGATGGTCTTCTGCACGGTGATGCTCCTTGTCCGGCCTGGACAGGTTTGCCCGACATTCGGGTAATGCGACCAGGACGCGCCCGCTCGACGTGTCGGATCGCGGTCGGCAACGCCCGAACCTCGCTCGCGTTGAGGAAAATTCGACCATCGTCCGGGGGCGGCAGGACCGACGGGCGGCGCCATGCAGCTCGTCGCTTCGGGTTTTCGCTCGGTGCCGCCTGCGACACGGCCTGTGCGGATACCACCGAGCCCGATCAGGAACCAAGGCCATCGGAGGGGCTTGCAGGACGACGGGCCGGCGTGCGGCCATCCGATCGGGAGTACCGCGAACCGATGACCGACCACCGACGGGCTCGCCGCAGGCGGAGCATCGCCACCCTCCTCATCTGTGCCGTCGCCGGCCTTGGCGCGACGGCCGCCACCGTCGATCGGGCGGCGGCCCAGTCGGCATCCAGCGCCATCGACCAGCCGACTGCCGCGACCCTGCCCCCCGGTACGGCTACGGTCGAGGGCCATGGCGGGCCGCGCGACCGGACTACCGGCCAAGTGGCGTCTCCGAGCGCGATCCAGGCGTCCACGGAGGTGATGCGGTCCGAAGGCTCCGTGCATGGCAAGAACGGTGGGGGCCGGACAGACCCGCTGAGGCACCTGCCGCGGGACATGCGCTGAAGTCCCGCGCGCCCATGGCGGCCGCGATGCCACTCCTCATCGGGGTACGACCGTGATTTCCATCCTCGATCTGGCGGCCATGCTGCTGACGCTCTCGGCCCTGTTCGGTTGGCTCAACCGGAAGCTGCTGCATCTGCCGCACTCCGTCGGCCTGCTCGTCATGGGCCTCGCCGCCTCGCTTGCCCTCGTCATCCTCGACGTGGCCTTCCCCGAGCAGCACCTGTACGAGGACCTCACCCGCGTCCTCGGGCAGGTCGACTTCACCAAGGTGGTGATGGACGGCATGCTGGCCTTCCTGCTGTTTGCCGGTGCCATGAGCCTCGACCTCGGAGCCCTGCGCGACCGGGCGTGGGCCGTGGCGACGCTGGCGCTCGTCGGTACCCTCATCTCCACCGCGATCGTCGGCGGCGCCTTCTGGTTGGCGGCGAGCTCCCTCGGCCAGCCGCTACCCCTCGCCTGGGCTCTGGTGTTCGGCGCCCTGATCAGCCCGACCGACCCGGTGGCGGTGCTGGCGACTCTCAAGAACGTGCGGGTCCCCGAGGCCCTGGAGGTCGAGATGCAGGGCGAGGCCCTGTTCAACGACGGCATCGGCATCGTGCTCTTCACGGTGCTCGTCGCCTTCGCCGTCGGCTCCGGCGGAGAGGCGACGACCGCCGGCGGCGTCGCCAAGCTCCTGCTTCATGAGGCGGGCGGCGGCCTGCTGCTCGGCGTTGTCGCCGGCTACCTCGCCTACCGGGCCATGCGGGCCATCGACGACTTTCCCGTCGAGGTGCTGATCACTCTGGCGCTGGTCGCCGGCACCTATGCGCTCGCCCAGAAGCTGCACGCAAGCGGTCCGCTCGCGGTCGTTGCAGCCGGTCTCCTGGTGGGAGACCGCGCGCCACGTGACGCGATGAGCGAGCGCACGCAAGGCTACGTCGAGTCCCTCTGGACGCTCATCGACGAGGTGCTGAACTCGGTATTGTTCCTGCTCATCGGCCTGGAGGTGCTGGTGCTGCGCTTCGCGGCGAGCGGGCTGCTGCTCGCCGTCTGTGCCGTGCCCATCGTCCTCGTCGCCCGCCTCATTGCCGTATCCGCGCCGCTCCTGGCCTTCAGGTGGGGCGGCCATCTCAGCCCCCGCAACGTGCCGTTCCTGACCTGGGCGGGGGTGCGCGGCGGCATCTCCGTGGCCCTGGCCTTGTCATTGCCGGAGAGTGAAGCCAAATCCGTCGTGCTGGCCGCGACCTACGCGGTGGTCCTGTTCACCATCATCGTGCAAGGCCTCACTCTCGGCGCCGTCGCGCGCCGGACGCTGAAGGACCTGCCGGAGGACGACACGACATGATCGCCCCGGCTTGTGGCAGGTCTGAGGTCTGGCAACTCCCGCATGACGCGCAATGGGTCGAGTACTGCGGTCCACGCAGCGTTCCGAGACAAACTCGCCATTGTCCCAATCAAGCTCGGCTTCCCTAAAACCTTGTATCGGGAGGCCCAAGCATGCCCCATGTATAACTGGTGCGTTCATGGGATGGATCGTGAGCCTGGGGCCGGTCAACGCGTACTATGACGTCAAGACCGATCCACCGTCCTACGGCTGGCGTTCGCTATGCGCTTTCAGAAGCTCCGCATTGACTCAAACTGGCTCGCGCATCACAGCGCTCCGAGCCGTACGGTCGCGTGCGGCCCCTTTCTGAGTGCCGGAGGCATAGCAACCGATGCGTCCTTCCGGTGCTGCTGATGGCCATCGAGGGTTGCATGCAGGACTGGTACGGGAGGTTCGGCGGTGGGATCGCGAGCCAACCTTGCGTTCAAAGGAATGTGTTGGTCCGCTGTTGGCGCTCACAGGACGCTGGCGGCGGCGTCGACCGTAAGGGCGGCTCCATTCACATGCGCGGCCTCATCGGACAGGAGGAACGCGACAACGTTCGCAACGTCGGCGGGCTTGCCGTAAGTGGGCTGTCCCGCCCTCCGGATCGCGCCACCGGAACTGAGGGCCTGCGCGTCGAGCGAGTGAATCATGCGGGTGTCGATCGGACCGGGCAGGACGGCGTTCACCCGAACGCCCGTACCCTGGACGTCGAGCGCCGCCACCCGGGTCAGCCCGAGGACGGCATGCTTGGCGGCCACGTATCCCGCGAGGCCGGCACGGCCCCGGATCGCGGAGGTGGAGGCGATGGTGACGATCGACCCGGCGCCGCGCCGGCGCATCCGGCAGAGAACATGCTTCAGGCCCAGGAACGTACCCTTGGCGTTGACGGCGAGAACCCGGTCGAAGACGTCGTCCGGGTATTCGTCGATCGGAGCGACGACACCCTCGATGCCCGCATTGCTGACGAAGGCCGTGATCGGTCCGAGATCGCGTTCGACGGCCGCGACGCAGGCGGCGAATCCGGCGCTGTCGGAGACGTCCGTCCTGACGAATAAGGCGCGCCGGCCCGCGGCCTCGACCAGCCGCGCGGTCTCCGCGCCCGAAGCAGGATCGTGGTCGGCGAGCGCGATCGCGGCGCCGTCCCGGGCGAGCCGGAGAGCGATGGCGCGTCCGAGGCCGCCCCCGCCGCCTGTCACGAGCGCGACGCTCATGCCTTGACCATCGGGCAGCCGCCCTCGCCGAGCGGACGCCACACGACGTCGGCCGGGATCGACTGCACGACCTTGTAGTAATCCCACGGGTATTTCGAGTCGGTCGGGCTCTTCACCTCGAACAGGTACATCGGATGGAGCTTGCGGCCGTCGGGGCGGATCGAGCCCTTGCCGAAGAGTGGATCATCGGTCGGCACCTCCTTCATCCGGGAAACGACGGCCCGGCCGTCGGCCGCGCTGCCGAGCGATTGGACGGCGCGCAGGTAGTGCAGGGCCGAGGCATAGGCGCCGGCATGCAGTGCGCTCGGGTAGCGGTCGCGGTTCCTCGGGACGAATCGCTTCGTCCAGGCCCGGGTTCCCTCGTTCAGATCCCAGTAGAAGGCCTCGGTGAATTGCAGCCCCTGCGCCGTCTCGAGACCGAGGGAGTGGACGTCGGTGATGTAGAGGACCGTCGCCACGAGCTTCTGCCCACCTGACGGAATGCCGAACTCGACTGCCTGCTTGATCGCGTTGATCGTGTCGCCCCCGGCGTTGATCAGGCCGACGACCTGGGCTCCCGAGGCCTGTGCTTGCAGCAGGAACGACGAGAAATCAGGCGTGTTGATCGGCGTCCGTACGCCGCCGATGACCTTGCCGCCGCTCCGCTCGACCACCCGCCGGACATCTCCCTCCATCGCGTGACCGAAGGCGTAGTCGGCCGTGAGGGTGAACCACGAGCGCGCGCCGGAGGCGACGACTGCCGTCGCGGCGCCGGTCGCGAGCGCGTAGGTGTCGTAGGTCCAGTGGATCGTGTTCGGAGAGCAAGCCTTGCCGGTCAAGTCGGAGGAGGACGGGCCCGAGGCCAACATCACCTTGTTCTTGTCGCGCACCACGCTGCCGACCGCCAGGGCGACGGCCGAGTTCGGGACGTCGGTCACGACGTCGACCCCGTCCTGATCGATCCACTTGCGGGCGATCGCCGCGGCGACATCGGCCTTGTTCTGGTGATCGGCGCTCAGGATCTCGACGGGCAGCGAGGGGCCGGCACCGAGATCCTCGGCGGCCAGCTGCGTGGCGAGGACCGAGCCCTGGCCCGTGCAATCCGCGTAGAGGCTGGACATGTCGGTCAGCACGCCGATCCTGACCGGCCGCACCGGTTCGGCCCTGAGGCGGGTCGATCCCAGGACCGCCGCGCCGACCCCGCCCGCCAGGAATGTCCGGCGGCCGATCCGGCGCGCACTGAAGGCCGTCGATGGCATCGTATCCTCTCCCAAGGTGATCGATCCGTGCTCGGGGACGGCGCGGGCGTTACGGGATCAGGCGTTTGAGCAGGCGCCGGTCCTCGACCGCGAAGCCGCCGCCGTAGACATCGGACACCATGAACTGCGCCGACAGGATCTCGGGCTCCAGCGCCGCGATCGGATCGAAGGCAGAGGCGTTCAGCGTCATCGCGGCCCGCCCGGGGCGCGGCTTGGAATAGGCGAGGGGCGTGCGCCGATAGACGATGTCGGCATAGGCCGTCTCCAGGCGCTCCGGATGCGGGAGGCGCCGGACGTGGATCTCGCCGCCCGGCTGCTCGTCGGCGTCGACGAGGCGCACGACCGGCGCGTCCGGATCGGGTGTGAACCGGAATTCCGCCAGCGGACCGCCGCGGCGGTCGACCCGGCCGGAGATCGATCCGTCCGGAGCCTCATCGAACGCGTATGTGCAATCCTTCTTGGTATAGCCGAAGAGCTCACGCCCGGCAGCGATCCCCATCGGGTCGCTGCAATACATGTAGAGATGCGTCTGGGTGAACAATCCTTCGTAGCGGACCGCGACCGTCACCATGAGGTCGAACATGCGCCCTTGATGAAGCGACAGGGTGTGCCCCGGCGAGGTCATGAAGCGGAAGGCGACCCGGTCGTTGATGAGCTCGAACGGCGTGTCGGCGAGGAGGGCGGCGACCTTCGCCCGATCGACCCGGGTCATGACCTCGACGGTCCGCAGCGCGCATTCCCATTCGACCGGATAGGCCGGCGCGTATTGCGGATTGACGCCGCTGTTCGGATGCATGTCGTAATCGCCGAACATCTTCTTGACGTCGTACACGGTGACCTCCTGGGTTTCGCTGCGGCGCTCGCGGCGATGATCGTCAGGTTCCGCTGCGAAGGATGAATGGGGGCATGGCGACCGTGCCGCCGAATCAGCCCGACGATCCGCGCTTCAGGCCTGCAACCGGGAGCCGGCAGCGCTTGCCGGCCCGGGTGGCATGTTATGGCCGGGAGCATCCATGCGGCGTCGGATCGCTCTCCGACGACGGGCAGCCCCGACGTTTCGTCCCTTTTCGGCTGGTTCGGGTCGGCAGACCGGCCTTGCAGCCTCGCCTATCGCCCTTGTTAGAGCGTACACTGCATCCAGTGTACATTGGAGTCAACCGCCGTCACCGGGTGCCGACGCCATCGCGTCGGCCCGCGGCCGTTCCCGGGAGAAGGGTATGACGATCGACTGGAGACCGGCACGGGACGAGGCGGATCGGCGGGCGCCGCTCGTCACATCGTCCGCGGTCTCGCTGCAGGACCGGATCTACGCCCACCTCAAGGCAGGGATCGAGGAAGGCCGCATCCGGCCGGGGACCCGGCTGCTCGAGTCGCAGCTTGCCCGGACATTCGGCGTCAGCCGCTCGCCGGCCCGCGGCGCCCTGAACGCCCTGGCGGCGGAGCGGCTCGTCTCCGAGGATGGGTCGCGTGGGTACAGGGTCGGGGGCATTGCTGCAGCCGGGGAGGGGGATGATGCGGCGCCACCGCTCGACCCGGCGCCGATGCCCCATCAGCGCCGATGGGAAACCCTGTACGGCGCGGTGGAGCAGGAGCTCTACGGGCAGATCCTGTTTCACTCGGTTCGCGTCAACGACCTGCGGCTCGCGCAGCATTACGGCGTGAGCCGGACGGTGACGCGCGACCTCCTTGCCCGCATGGACGGCGTCGGCCTCGTCACCAAGGATGCCGCCGGGCGCTGGGTGGCCCGCCGGGTGACGCCGCAGCGGATCCGCAACCTCTACGCGCTGCGCCGGCTGCTCGAACCGGTCTTGCTGGCCGAGGCCGCGCCGCGCGTTCCGAAGGCCCTGCTCCGGCAGGCGAGGGCGCATGTCGAGGCGACGCTGGCCCGGCCCGCGATCGATGGCGAGGATTTCGACCGGGCCGAGACCGATCTGCATCGGGATCTTCTCGGCCATTCGGGGAACGACGAGCTGATTCACGCCCTCAAGCCGACGCATTTCCTGTTCGGCCCGACGCGGCACCTGATCGACCCGATCCTCGGAATCCCGATGCACAAGATCGAGCATGCCCTGCACGAGCACCTCGCCATCCTGGATCATCTGCTCGACGGCGATGCGCGCGGGGCAGCCCTGCTCCTGGAGCGGCATCTTGCCGAGGCCATCGACCGGTGGCTCGGCCGGTTCGAGGTTGCGGCAACCCTCGGCAGCGTCGCCTGCCCGGATTACCTGACTCCGTCAGAGTAGAATCCGACGCCGCCTTTCGGATCCGCAAGGTGTCCCGCCGCCTCACATGTCCCGATCCCGGCGCGCACCGGCGCCGGGCGAGGCCATCGCAACCGGGTCGACGAGGCGGTCGTACTCCTCCGCCGTGGCGACGCCCAGGGCGATCGCCGCCGCGCGCGGGGTCACCCCCTCGCTCATCGCCGTCCGGGTGATCGCGGCGACGCGGTCGTAGCCGAGGATCGGGTTGAGCGCCGTGGCGAGCAGCAGGGCGTTCGCTACGTTGCCGGCGAGGCGGTCTCGATCGACATCGATATCCCGCACCAGCCGCAGGGCGAAGACGCGAGTGCCGTCGGCCAGCACCCTGATCGATTGCAGGAGGTTGTGGATCAGGACCGGCTTGGCGACGTTGAGCTCGAACGTCCCGGACGCGCCCGCCGCCGAGACCGTGGCGTGGTTGCCGACGACCTGGAACGCGGCCTGCACCAGGGCCTCGGCGACCGTCGCGTTGCGCTTGCCCGGCATGATCGACGACGACAGGCCGTCGTCGGGGATCACGAGCTCGCCGAGACCACAGCGCGGCCCGGAGCCGAGCAGGCGAATATCGTTGGCGATCTTGATCGCTGAAACCGCCAGTACGTTGAGGGCGCCCGAGACCTCGACCAGGGCGTCATGGGCGCCCATCCCCTCGAACTTGCTCGGGTTGGGGACGACGGGAAGCCCCGAGAGGGCCGCGACCTCCGCGCAGAAGGCGTCGTCGAACCCCGTCGGCGCGTTGAGGCCGGACCCGACCGCGGTTCCGCCCTGCGCGAGGCGGTGGAGGCGCGGAGCCACGGCCTCGACGCGCTCGATCCCCGATTCGATCTGCGCGGCGAAGGCGCGGAATGCCTGCCCGACCGTCATCGGCACCGCGTCCATGAGGTGGGTCCGGCCGATCTTGACGACGTCGTCGAAGGCCACCGCCTTCGCGGCCAGGGTGTCGCGCAAAAGGTGGAGCGCCGGCAACAGCCGGTCGCGCAGCTCCAGTGCGGTGCAGAGGTGCATCACGGTCGGGAAGCTGTCGTTCGAGGACTGGGAGCGGTTCACGTGGTCGTTAGGGTGAACCGGGCTGCGCG
Source organism: Methylobacterium sp. ap11 (assembly GCF_900110515.1). NCBI lineage: Bacteria > Pseudomonadati > Pseudomonadota > Alphaproteobacteria > Hyphomicrobiales > Methylobacteriaceae > Methylobacterium > Methylobacterium sp. ap11. Next base: position 29,571 of record NZ_FOEB01000026.1, read on the forward strand.
TCCCCAGGGCCTGGCCGAGGCGCTCGTTGGCACGGTTGGCGATGACCTCGTTGGCGTTCATGTTGGTCTGGGTGCCGGAACCGGTCTGCCAGACCACGAGGGGAAAGTGGCCGTCGAACCCGCCCTCCCACACCTCGCGGGACGCCGCCTCGATCGGGTCGGCGAGCGATGGGTCGAGCACCCCGAGGCGGCGGTTGGCGCGGGCCGCGGCGAGCTTCTGGAGACCGAAGGCCCGCACGAGGCAGACCGGCAGGCGCTCGTCTCCGATCGCGAAGACCCCGAGCGCGCGCTGCGTCTGTGCCCCCCAGTAGCGGTCGGCCGGGATCTCGACCGGGCCGAAGGCATCGTTCTCGATCCGGATGGGCGACGGCTCGGTCATGGCGCAAGGCTCTTCGGGGAAACGGACATTCGTCGGCGTATGGGGAGGGCCCGCGGGCCTTTCCGGCGTCGGTCAGGGGGATACGGCGCGCTCCGACCGGAGACGTGCCATCGCCTCCTCCGCCACGCGGGGGTCGAACTCCCCGGCGAGCTTGGCGGTGACGACCGTGGCGACGCTGTTGCCGATCACGTTGGTGGTGGCGATGGCGATCGACATGAACCGGTAGACGCCGAACAGGATCGGCAGCCCCTCCAGCGGCAGAACGCCGGTCGCCGCCACCGTCGCGGCAAAGACCACGAAGCTGCCGCCCGACACGGTCGCGGCGCCCTTCGAGGTGAGCAGCATCACGGCCAGGATGCCGAGCTGTTGGCCGAGATCGAGCGGCACGTGATAGGCATTGGCCAGGAAGATCACGCCCATCGACATGTAGATCGAGGTGCCGTCGAGGTTGAAGGCGTAGCCGGTGGGCAGGACGAGGCCGACCGATTGCCGCGAGCAGCCGTAGGTCGGCAGCTTCTCGAGGAGCCGCGGCAGCACGCTCTCCGAGGAGGCGGTGCCGAGCACGATGAAGATCTCTTCCTTGATGAAGGCGAGGAAGCGGAACAGGTTGATCTTGAACAGGGCCGAGATCGCCCCGAGCACGATCACGATGAACGCGACTACCACGGCGTAGAAGCTCAGCACGAGGTAGATCAGCGAGAGCAGCACGCTCGTACCGCTCGAACCGACCGCGAAGGCGACCGCCCCGAAGGTGCCGACCGGCGCGCACCACATGATCAGGTGGATGAACTCGAAGAACGCGTCCGAGATCGTGTTGAGGCCGCGCTCGATCGGCTGACGTTTCTCGGGGGGCAAGTGCAGGAGGGCTGCCCCGAAGATCAGCGCGATCACCAGGACCTGGAGCAGCTCGCCGCGGGCGAAAGCGCCGATGAAGTTGTCGGGGAAGATGTTGAGAATGAAGTCGAGCGTCGAGTGCGGCGCGCCGGCACCGGTCGGGGTCTTCCCGTGCGCGAGGGTAGCCTTGGTCGTCTCCGCCATGCCCTGGCCGACGCCGAGCAGGTTGCCGGCGAGCAGGCCCACCGCCAGCGCGAGGGTCGAGACGATCTCGAAGTAGAGCATCGCGATCAGCCCGACCTTGCCGACCCGCTTGAAGTCCCCCGCCGACGTCACGCCGACGACGACGCAGAGGAAGACCAGCGGCGCCACCGCCGTCTTGATCAGCCGCAGGAAGATGTCGCCGAGGACCTTCAGCTGCGCGGCGAAGCTCGGGAACAGGAAGCCGACGGCGGCGCCGAGCACCATCGCGACGATGATCTGGAAACCGAGATTCTTCCAGATCGACGGGCGTGGCCGCGCCGCGGACGAGGGCGGCGGGTGAAGGCCGGCGGGCGTGGTGACGGTCGTCGACATCGTTTCCTCCGGAAGGGGGCGAGGGCCGTGACCACGCGCTCTTGGTATTGCCGCGGGAGCGTTCGCCCCCGCGTTGCGGCGCATGCGGTCGTCGTCGGGTGGGGGGTGTCAGCGGCCGCGCGGTGCCGAGGCGAGGACGCGGTCGACCATCTGCGGCGCGGCGCCGAGGTAGTTCGCCGGATCGGTCAGGCGATCGATCGCCGCCCGATCGAAGTGCGCGGTGACCTCCGGCACGGCGGCGAGCGCCTCGGCCAGGGTGCCGCCGTGCTCGTTCACGACGCGGCAGGCCGCGTAGACGAGGTCGTGCGCGGCCTGGCGGCCGGTATGGGGGGCGAGCGCCATCATCACCGCCTCGGCGACGATCAGGCCGCGGCTGAGGCCGAGGTTCCGGCGCATCCGCGCCTCGTCGACGATCAGGCCGCCCAGGGCGAACTTCGCCTGGTGCAGGGCGCCCGCCGTCAGCACGAAGCTCTCGGGGATCGCCATCCACTCGGCGTGCCAGGGGCCGGTCGCGCGCTCGAAATCCTGCACCATGGCGTCGAGCATCAGCCCGGCCTGCTGGCGTACCCCCTTGGAGGCGGCGAGCATCAGCTCGGACGAGATCGGGTTGCGCTTCTGCGGCATGGTCGAGGAGGCGCCGCGCCCGGTGACGAAGGGCTCGTAGACCTCGGCGAACTCGGTCGAGGCCATGATCATCACGTCGAGGGCGATCTTGCCGAGCGACCCGGTGATGAGGGCGAGCAGGTTGACCACCTCGGCGAAGCCGTCGCGGGCGACGTGCCAGGTCGAGACCGGCACGCCGAGGCCGAGCTCGCGGCAGAGCGCCTCCTGCACGGCGAGGCCGCTCTCGCCGAGGGAGGCCAGGGTTCCCGCCGCCCCGGCGAAGGATCCGACGAGCACCCGGGGGCGGGCTTGCGCGAGGCGCTCGGCGTGGCGGTCGAGGGCGGCAAGCCAGATCGCGGTCTTGTAGCCGAAGGTGACCGGCAGGGCCTGCTGCAGGTGGGTGCGGCCCGCCATCGGAGTGTCGCGGTGGCGGCGCGACAGGTCGGCCAGGATGGTGCGCAGGGCATCGATGTCGGCCGAGACGAGATCGAGGCCGGCGCGGATCTGGAGCACGTTGGCGGTGTCCATGATGTCCTGGGTGGTCGCCCCCCAGTGGACGAAGCGGCCCGCCTCGCCGCATTGCTTCACCAGCTGGTGGACCAGCGGCAGGATGGGGTAGCCGACATTGTCGGTCTCGTGGCGCAGGAGGTCGAAGTCGAGCGCCTCGAAGCTGCAGCGTGCGGCGATCTCATCGGCAGCCTCGGCCGGGATGACGCCGCAGGCCGCCTCGGCCTTGGCCAGCGCCACCTCGACCTCGATGTAACGCTGGATCAAGGCATGGTCGGAGAAGATCGCGCGCATTGCCGGGGTGCCGAATGCGTCGCGGAACAGGAGCGAGTCGATGACGGTGGCGGCGGGTGCGGGAATCGGGCGGCTCACGGCATCCTCCGGCCGCTCCAGGAACGGCACTATTATGTACGAACATTAAAACGCATATTTTATGTCCGGACATGATGTCAAGGGAGCGGGTGCGCAACGGCGCGCGGTTATGCGGGAAGGACCGATGAGCGGGACGTTGTGGGTGCGGGTGGCTCAAGATCTGAAGGCCGGGATCGCCACGGGCCGCTATCCGGTCGGCTCGCTGCTGCCGACCGAGCTGGAGCTGTGCGAGCATTACGGGATGAGCCGCCACACGGTGCGCACCGCGATCCGCCAGCTGCAGGATCATGGCCTCGTCTCGCGCAACAAGAAGGCGGGGACGCGGGTCGAGGCGGTGGAACCGACGGGCGGCTACCGGCAGTCCCTCGCGTCCCTGGAGGACCTGATCCAGTTCGGCGCCGCGACGATCCGCGTGGTCCAGGAGACGGCGCACGTCACGGCGGATGCGGGCCTGGCTGCGGAGATCGGGTGCGAGCAGGGCGCGCGCTGGTTCCGGATCTCAAGCCTGCGCCTGAACAGCGAGACGGGCGCCCCCCCGGTGAGCTGGACCGACGTGTACATCGACCCGCTCTACGCCGACCTCGGCGAGATCGCCCGTGTCACGCCGGAGGTTCTGATCACGACGCTGATCGAGCAGCGCTACGGCCGGCTCTGCGCGGAGATCCGGCAATCCGTCGACGCCATCGCCCTGCCGGCCGTCCGGGCCGCGGCGTTGCAGGCGCAGGCCGACGCGCCCGCGCTCCGGATCGTGCGCCACTACGTCGACGAGAAGGGCGGGATCTTCGAGATGTCCTCGACGATCCACCCGGCGGGGCGGTTCACGGTCTCACAGCGGCTGCGCCGCATGAATGGAAGCGGGATCGCCTCGGATGCGGTCGTTGCGGAGGCCGCAGGGCGTTGAGCGCGGCAAGCCGTCCGGTCGGGCTCATCTCTGCGTCACGCTCCCGCGTCCCGACCGGACGTCGCGCCACAGTCATCCCGATCGACCGTGACGACCGCCGGCCTCGCGCTCGTCAGGCTCGCCCGGGCCCGACGCCGGGGTCGGGATCGCGATCACGCACCCTTGCCGCCCGGACGGACGGCACCGTTGCGATCGGCGTGGGAGAACATCGGCCGCCCGGGCCTGTCGAGCCGTGCCGCCAGGATCGAGCCGCTGCCGCTCTCGGTGATGTAGAGCGTGCGCCCGTCGGCGCCGCCGAAGGCGACGTTGGTGGTGTGCGCCTCGGCGCAGGTGCGGATGCGGTAGACCGGCTCGCCCATGGCGTCGACGACCCAGACCGCCCCCATGCCGACATGGGCGATGAACAGCCGGCCGTCGACGTCGAGGGCGAGCCCGTCCGGGCCGCCCCAGCCGCCCGAGAGCTGGACGTAGACCCCGACCTTGGCGACCCCGCCGTCCGGGCTGAGCGGCACGCGCCAGACGCAGTTGCCGCGGGTCACGGCGAGGTAGACCATCGTCTCGGAGAGGTTCATCACCAGGCCGTTGGGGCTCGGCACGTTCGAGAGCAGGCATTCGAGCCGGCCGGCGGCGGTCAGGCGGAACAGCCGGCCGGTCGGGTCGTGCAGCCCGGTCAGGCCCTGGTCGGTGAAGTAGAGATCGCCGTTGCCGGCGAAGAACAGGTCGTTGCAGCCCTTGAACGGCGCCAGGCCGGCACGGGTGAGGAAGGGCCGGACGCGGCCGTTGACCGGGTCCATTTCCATGATGCCGTGCTTGTAGTCGGCGATGAAGATGCGGCCGTCCTCGTGGAATTTCAGGCCGTTGGGCCAGCCGTCATACTCGGCCGCGACGTGGAAGGTCCCGTCCGGCGTGATCCGGTAGACCCGGCCGTTCGGCAGGTCGACGCACCACAGGGTGCCGTCGCGGTCGATCGATGGTCCCTCGAGCAGCGAGGTGGCCGGGCCGCCCTGCGGCTGGTAGCGCGCCCACTCGTTGTCGGGGGCGGCCCGCCGGTACTCGTCGGGCAGCCTCGCGAACACCGTCGTCTCAAGGTCTCTCGGCGGCTGGAAGAACATGCACCGGTCCCGGGTTGGCGGGGAGGGAAGGGGCGGTCGCGCCGATCGGGTGGCGGGCGAGCAGGAAGACCGAGGCGGCGCCGATGAGGAGCAGGCCGCCCGCCACCAGGAAGGCCGCGTCGAAGCTGCCGGTGGCCTGGACCACGTAGCCGGTCACGATCGGCGCCAGGATGCCGAAGACGTTGCCGCCGAGGATGAGGAGCCCCGTCGCCCGTCCGGCATCGGCCGAGGAGGTGATGAGGTCGCCGACGAGGGCGATGTTGAGGGCGACCGTCGAGGCGACGCCGCCGAGCGCGACCATGATGAGCAGGAGCACGAGGGGGACGCTCGACGTTACCGGCGCGAGCAGGATGACGGCGCCGGCGAGCATCGCGAAGGCTGCGACGCGCCGACGTTCGCCAGAGGCCGCCGCCGCGGCGTCGAGCCGCGCATCGCTGAAGCGCCCGACGAGGGTCGTGAGGATGACCGCGCCGAGATAGGGGATCGCCATCATGGCGCCGCTCTTGAGCATCGGCATCCCGCGCTCGGTCTGGAAGTAGTTGGGCAGCCAGGTCAGGAACAGGTACTGGGTGTAGACGGCGCAGCCCTGCGTCAGCATCAGCCCCAGCATGGCGCGCGAGGCGAGAAGCCGGCCGAGGGAGGAGGGCGCCGCCGCGGGTGCCGCCGCATCCGGCTCGCGCTCACCGAGGATCAGGCCGCGCTCGCGGGGATCGAGCCAGCCCGCCTTCTCGGGGCGGCGATACCAGACGAGCCAGGCGGCGAGCCACACGAACCCGGCCGCGGCGCAGGCGAGGAACGCCGCGCGCCAGCCTGCCGCCTCGACGAGCCAAGCGAGCGCGATCCCGCCGATCGCCGGCCCGAAATACGCTCCGGCGTTGAAAATCGCCGCGAACAGGGCCCGCTCCGAGCGCGGGATCCATTCGCGGATGACCCGGCCGGCCGCCGGATAGGTCGTCGACTCGCCGATTCCCATGGCGATGCGCGCGACGATGAGGCCGCCGAGCCCGGAGGCAAGAGCGGTGAGAGCGGTGGCTGCCGACCACAGCCCGATCCCGGCGGCGTTCACCACCCGCGCGCCGAAGCGGTCGACCAGCATCCCCATCGGTACCAGGCACACGACGTAGAGCCACAGGAACGACGAGAACAGATAGCCAAGCTCGACCGGCGTGATGCCGAATTCCCGCGTGATCGACGTCGCCGAGACCGAGAGTACGACGCGATCGACGTAGTTGATGGTCGCCAGCGCGAACATCAGGACGTAGATCCAGATCCGGCGTCTCGGCATCGGCGTCTTTCCCTCGTTGTCCCGGCTCATCGGCCCTGGTGGCGCGGCTGCCAGCGCAGCAGGTAGCTCTGCATGCGCTGGATCCCCGCCGAGAGGACGATGCCGACGATCATCAGCACGAACACCGCGACCATCATCCCGGCGGCTTCGCCGCGCGCCTCCGACTCGATGATCAGGCGTCCGATCCCGAACTCGGCGCCGATGAACTCGCCGACGATGACGCCGATCAGCGCGAACGAGACCGCTGGCGTCAGGGAGGCGAAGACCCAGGCCATCGTCGAGGGAATGATGACGGTCCGGGTGATCTGCCACTCCGAGGCGCCGAGCAGCCGCGAGGCGTTGACGTAGTCGGGATCGACCGAGCGCGCGCCCTCGAAGGTGTTGAAGAAGACCAGGAACACCACGACGATCCACGACGTCGCGATCTTCGAGGCGTCGCCGATGCCGAAGGCCAGGATGATGATCGGGGCGAGCGCGATCCGGGGGATCGAGTTGACCGCGGTGACGAAGGGCGAGGCGATCTCGGCCAAGCGCGGCGAGCGGCCGAGCAGCAGGCCGAGCACGACGCCGCTCGTCACGCCGGTCAGGAAGCCGAAGAACGTATTGCGCAGGGTGACGAAGGTCGCGAACCACAAATTGTTCTCGTAGCGCGCGGTGCAGGCCGAGAACGCGGTCCCGCCGGGCATCGCCCACTCGCCGGGCTTCGGCTGCAGGCAGCTCAGACGCAGGAACTGCTCGAAGATCTCGGAGGGGCGCGACACGAAGTAGGGATCGAACAGGTCCGGCACCGCCCAGGGCGCGTAGGGCTTGAGGCTCCAGGCCCATTGCCACAGGGCGAGCAGCACGGCGACGATCGCGACCTGCCAGGCGAGGGTGGAGAGCGGCCGGCTCATGGCAAGAGACTCATGACTTGCGCGCCTTCTTGAACTCCTCGCCGAGCGCATGCCAGATTCGCGAGAACAGGGCGGCGTATTCGGGCGTCTCGCGCATCGCCACGCCGTCGCGCGGCCGCGGGAACGGCACCTCGAAACTGTCCTTGATCCGCCCCGGCCGGGCGGAGAACAGGATGATCCGGTCCGACAGGGTGAGCGCCTCGCCGAGATCGTGGGTGACGAACAAAACCGTCTGCTTCTCCCGCTCCCAGATCTTGAGCAGCACGTCGTGCATGTCGAGCTTGGTGTGGGTGTCGAGGGCGCCGAACGGCTCGTCCATCAGCAGGATCTCGGGCTCGCGCACGAGCGTGCGCATCAGCGAGGCGCGCTGGCGCATGCCACCGGAGAGCGAGGCCGGATAGGCGGCCTCGAAGCCGGTGAGCCCGACCCGGGCCACCGCCCGGGCGACCCGCTCGCGCCGCTCCGCCTTTGACAGACCTGCGAGCTCCAGGCCGTAGCCGATGTTGTCGGCCACACTCCGCCAGGGAAACAGCGTGTCCTTCTGGTAGACGTAGCCGACCTGCGGCGTGGTCCGGCCCGGCACGACGGCCCTGCCGTCGATCAGGATCGAGCCGCCGGTCGGGGCGAGCAGTGTCGCGATCATGTTGAGCACCGTGCTCTTGCCGGAGCCCGAGGGTCCGAGCAGCGACACGAACTCGCCCTGGCGCACGGTGAACGAGACGTCCTCGACCGCGTCGATCCGCCGGCCGTGCAGGGCAAAGGACTTCGAGAGGCCGCGCACGTCGACGCGCACGGGGGCGAGCGCTGCTCTGGTCGGGGGTTCGGCGAGGGCCAGCATCACGCCGGGTACTTCGCGGCGGCGGCCTCGGCGAAGCGCGCCGCGTAGACGGCGTCGAGCGGCAGCCTCTGCACGCCGGTCATCTCGCGGAACCACACCTTGGCGCCGCGGTCGAACGCGGCCTGGTCGATCAGGCCGGCCGCATTGCCGACTGCCTTGGTCGACTTGATCTCGATCAGGTTCGACGCGCGCGAGGTCGAGCCGACGAAGGGCTCGATGGCGCCGTAGATCTCCTCCGGGTCGTGCTTGTCGACCCATTGCCCGGCGCGCATCACGGCGTTGGTCCAGGCCTGGACCAGGGCCGGATCGCGCTCGATGCGCGCCTGCAGGCAGTAATTCACCGTCACCGGCACCGTGCCGCCGATCACCGAGTCCCAGTTGCTCGGGTCCGAGCCGTCGTAGAGCAGCTTGCCGTAGCCCTGGCGCTCGACCTCGCCGACGAGCGAGTAGGTATTGATGAGGACGTCGACCTGCTTCGTCTTCAGCGAGCCGAGCATCGTGTCGACGTTGCCGACGCCGAGCCAGGTGACCATGCCGTCGTAGCCGAGCTTTTCCAGGAAGTAGGTCGACCAGACGTGGGTCGTGCCGCCGATCGAGGAGACGCCGACGAGGGGTTTTCGTCCGTCCGGCCGCTTCCAGGCGACGAACTTGGCGAGGTCGGTGATGCCTTGCGCGTAGAGGTCGGCCCGGATCATGAACTGGAGCCCGGCCGCGATGCGGTCGACCGCGGTGAGCGCCTTGCACGGGCGCCCCTTGTTCGTCAGCAGCATCGGGTGGACGAAGTCGGCGAGCGCGAAGTCGCCCTGGCCCGAGGCGATGATCTCGCGGGTCTTCACGCCCGACCCACCCTGGACGAGGCGACTGTCGAGGCCCTCGTCCTTGAAGTAGCCGAGGCCTTGGGCGGCGAACATCACCATGTAGCTGCAGGTCGCGACCGGATAGATGCCCTTGGCGGCGCTCGCGGCGCGAGCTGCGCGCGAGCCGGCGAGTGCCGCACTCGCGCCGAGCGCCGTCACCACATGGCGCCGGGTCAGGACGGACACCTTCGGCAGGGACGTCAGAGGGGACGTCATGGCTCGCGGTCTCCCGGATCGAGAGTGGAAGGAATCGTCGGGCCGTCAGCCCGCGAGGCGGTCGAGCGAGGCCAGCACGGCGTCCCCCATGGCGGCGGTGGAGGCCGGGGCGCGCCCCGGCTCGGCGATGTCGGCGGTGCGAGCGCCGTGCGCCAGGGCGTCGCCGACCGCCCGCTCCAGGAGGATCGCGTCGTCGGGCCGCCCAAGGGTCAGGCGCAGCATCATCGCGACGCTCAGGATCGACCCGAGCGGGTTGGCGATCCCTCGCCCGGCGATGTCGGGGGCCGAGCCGTGCACCGGCTCGTAGAGCGCCGTGCGCCGTCCTTGCGCATCGGCCGGCCCGAGCGAGGCGGAGGGCAGCATGCCGAGCGAGCCCGCCGCCATCGCGGCGCAGTCCGACAGGATGTCGCCGAAGATGTTGTCCGTCACCATGACGTCGAACTGGGACGGCGCCCGCACGATCTGCATCGCAGCGTTGTCGACATACATGTGGGACAGCTCGACGTCCGGAAATTCCTCGGCCTGGAGCGCGATCACCTCCTCGCGCCACAGCACGCTCGCCTCCATCACGTTGGCCTTGTCGACCGAGCAGAGCCGGCCGCGCCGGCTGCGGGCGAGCTCGAAGGCGAAGCGGGCTACCCGCCGGATTTCCTCGGTGGTGTAGCTGTTGGTATTGAAGCCGCGCCGGCTGCCGTCGGGTCGGGTCTCGATCCCGCGCGGCTCGCCAAAGTAGATGCCGCTCGACAACTCGCGCACGATCACGAAATCGACGCCGGTCAGGACACGCTCCTTCAACGGCGCTGAATCGTAGAGCGCAGGATCGGTCACGATCGGGCGCAGGTTGGCGTAGAGGTCGAGGGAGCGGCGCAGTTTCAAGAGGCTGCCCTCGCGCCGCGCCTCCGGCGGTACCTCGGCGGTCTCGGGGCCGCCGGTGGCGCCGAACAGGATCGCATCGGCGCCCTCGATCGCCGCGCGGGTCTCGGGTGGGATCACCTTGCCGGTGCGGCGGTAGGCGTCGAGCCCGAACTCGGCCTCCGCTACCTCGACCGGCAGGCGGCGGCGTTCGGTGAACCACGCCAGCACGCGGCTCGCCTGGGCCGTCACTTCCGGCCCGATGCCCTCGCCGCCGATCACCGCGACGCGCATCATGTTGGTCCCGCTCATCCTCGATCTCCCGCCGCATCGCCCGCCGCCGCGTACACCCAGGGCCGCACCCGCCGGTCCCGCTCCTGGAAGCGGGCGATCGCGTCGGCCTGCCGGAGCGTCGTGCCGATCTCGTCGAGCCCCTGCAGCAACGCCTCGCGCCGGCGAGCCTCGACCGCGAAGGGGAAGCGGCGGCCGGAGGGCGAGACGACGCAGCGTTCCTCGAGGTCGACCGCGACCTTGCCGGCGCCTTGGCTCTCCTCGACCTCACGGGCGAGATTGGCCACGATCTTCTCGTCGAGGACGACCGGCAGGATGCCGTTCTGGAAGCAGTTGTTGAAGAAGATGTCGCCGAAGCTCGGGGCGATGACGCAGGTGACGCCGCGCTCCTGGAGCGACCACACCGCGCCCTCGCGCGACGAGCCGCAGCCGAAGTTGCGCCCGCCGAGGATGATCCGCGCTTCACGGTAGGGCGGCCGGTTGAGGATGAAGTCGGGATCCTCCGAGCCGTCGGCGCGGTAGCGCAGCGCGCCGAAGCACCAGGGCGCGAGCGTGCCGCGGATTCCGTTGCCGACCAGCCGCTCGATGCGGATGATCACGTCGGTGTCGATGTTCTCGATGAGGATCGGCGCGGCGACGGCCTCGAGGCGAGTGAAGCGGTTCATCCGGCCCTCCTGACGTCGGCGATGGCGCCGGCGAGGGCCGCCGCCGCGGCCATCGCGGGGCTCGCCAGATGGGTGCGCGCGCGGGGCCCCTGGCGGCCGACGAAGTTGCGGTTACTCGTCGAGACCGAACGCTGCCCGGCCGGCACGACCTCGCCGTTGGCGGCCAGGCACATCGAGCAGCCCGGCTCGCGCCACTCGAACCCGGCCTCGACGAACACCCGGTCGAGCCCCTCGGCCTCCGCCTCGCGCTTGACGATCTCGGAGCCCGGCACGACCCAGGCGCGCACCCCGTCCGCCACCCGACGACCGCGGGCGACGTCCGCCGCCTCGCGCAGGTCCGAGAGGCGGCCGTTGGTGCACGACCCGATGAACACCCAGTCGACGGGGGTGCCGGCGATCGGGCCGCCCGGGGACAGGCCCATATAGTCGAGGGCGGCCGCCATCGCGCGGGCCCGGCTCGGGTCCGGCTCGGACGCGGGATCGGGAATCAGGCCGTCGACCGGGACGACATGCTCGGGGCTGGTGCCCCAGGTGACCTGGGGGGCGACCCGTCCGACGTCGATCGTCACCTCGCGGTCGAAGGCGGCCTCAGGATCGCTGGCGAGTTCGCGCCAGGCCGCGACAGCCTCGTCCCACGCCTCGCCCCGAGGCGCGTAGGGCTTGCCTTGAAGGTAGGCGAACGTGGTGTCGTCGGGGGCCACCATGCCGATCTTGGCGCCGAGTTCGATCGACAGGTTGCAGATGGTGAGCCTGCCCTCGACCGGCATCGCCCGGATCGCCGAGCCGGCATATTCCACCGCGTAGCCGGTACCGCCCGCCGCGCCGATCACCCCGATCAGGTGCAGGATCAGATCCTTGGGCAGCACGCCGGGCGGCATCGCGCCCTCGAAGCGCACCCGCATGGTCCTGGGCCGGCGCTGCACCAGGGTCTGCGTCGCCAGCACGTGCGACAGCTCCGACGAGCCGATCCCGAAGGCGAGCGCGCCGAGCCCGCCATGGGTGCAGGTGTGGCTGTCGCCGCAGACGATGAGCGTGCCCGGCAGGCTTAAGCCCAGTTCCGGCCCGATCACATGGACGATGCCCTGGCCGCGCTCGCCGACGTCGAACAGACGGATGCCGGCCTCCCGCGTCTCGGCCCGCAAGGCATGAAGCAGGCTCCAGCCGGTCTCGGTGGTGCCGGCCCGACCGGCAGCGCTCGAGATCGCGTGGTCGGGCGTGGCGAAGGTCAGGCCCGGGCTGTGCACGGTGAGGCCGCGCTGCTTGAGGTCGAGCAGGCCGCGCGAGCCGCCGAGATCGTGCAGCAGATGCCGGTCGACGTGCAGGAGCACGGCGCCGTCGCCGAGGTCGCTGACGACGTGCTCGTCCCAGATCTTCGCGAACAGCGTTCTGGCCGCCATAACGTGTCCTCCCCCGCGCGGCTGTTTTCGCCGCATCGGATGCGCGCCCTCTCAGTCGGAGGGCTGCTGCGGGGAGGAGCGTAGGGACGGACCCGCGTCGCACGAAGCGCCGGTTGGGCATGCCGCCGTCGCGTTTGGAGATGGCTGCGTCAGGTAGGCGATCAGCCGGCGCGCCGGTCGCGACAGGCTGGCATGGTCGCGCAGGCCGATATGAAGCGGGCGCAGGCGCCAGGAATCCTCGAGTGCGAGTGCGGTCAGGCCGGTCTCGCGCATCTGTCCATCGAGGACCTGGCGCGGGACGACGCCGATGCCGAGCCCGTTCTCGATGATGCGCAACTGGCCCTCGAAGCTGCCGACCCGGACCCGCACGCGAACCTCGCTGCCGAGATCTTCGGCAGCGCGCCGGCACAGGGTCTCGATCGAGGAGCCGCGCTCCAGGCAGACGAAATCGTGGTCGAGGAGATCCGCGAAGGCGATCGAGGCCCGCCCCGAGAGGACGTGGCCGGGCGGCAGCACGACGACGAGCTCGTCGCGCCGGTAGGGCACGATCTGCAGCCCCGGTGCCGGGATGTTGCCCCCGAAAATCCCGAGATCGGCCTGGTTGCTGGCGACCCGCTGCACGATGTCGGGGCTCGTGCCTTCCTCCAGGTTGATGCGGATCAGCGGGTGCAGGGCGAGGAAGCCGGCAAGCTCCATCGGCAGCGTTTCCATGATCGCCGACTTGTTCGCCGAGACCCGGATCAGCCCGCGAAGACCGCTGGCGAAGTCGCGCAACTCGGCATCCATCACCGCGACGCTGCCCTGGATGGTGCGGGCGTGATGGAGAAGGGCCGTGCCGGCCTCGGTCAGGTCGATGCCCTTGGAGTGGCGCACCAGGAGTTCGGCGCCGAGCATCGCCTCGAGTTCCGAGATGCGCCGGCTGATGGCGGAGGCCGCGATATGCGCGCGCTCGGCCGCCGCCGCGATGCTCTGCTCCTCGACGACGGCGATGAAGAGCTCGAGAGTGAAGAGGTCGTAGCGGTGCATGGGCCGTCTGTTGGCGATCCCCGCCGCCACCATACGGGAATGTCTCAGATCCTGAGCACGATCTTTCCGAAATCATCCGCATTCTCCAGCATGCGGTGAGCCTCCGCGGCCTGGCCGAAGGGAAGGACGGCGTGGATGGTCGGGGGGATGGCCGTCGGTCAGCACCGGCAGCCAGCGCCGGCGGAAGCGCTCGACGATGGCCGCCGTCTCGGCGACCGAGTACGGCCGGAGCGTGAAGCCGCGACGCGCGTGGAGCGCACCAGGCCGAGACCGGCGACGGATTGCTCGGCCTTGAGCTCAAGGAGCGGCCGGACGACCACTGTCGAGGTCGAGCAGGACGGCCTGGGACGGCTCGCCCGGACCCCGGGTCCCAGCGGATGAACGGGACGCCGTAGTCGACGCCGAGCGTAGCCGCGAGCAGGGCCCACTTGATCCGCCGGAAGGTGCCGCGGACCGCCTGCGGCCGGATCTTCGTCCGGGCAGCGGAGAGCGACCCGTTCACCGCCGGGATGGCCGTCCGCGTCGCGCGGCTGCCGAACGTCTTGGTCGGACGGGGCCTGGGCGCAGGGGCTGTCTGCGTCGGCTCGGTGAGGGGCAACGGTAGCGAGGTTTCCGTCCGGCGACGCGGCCGGCTCCCATACCAACCCGGCAGCGTGAGCCGATGCCAGCGTGTTCCCTCCGCGACGAGAACCTGCGCCAGGGTGGGGCGCCGCGCGCCCTCGCCGCGCGGACGTCCGATGGTGCCGGGCCGGCGAGGCGGAGTCGGATCGTAGAACGCCGCATCGAGGCGCAGGCGGGTGACGACCGCCACGCCGCGGCGGCTCAGGGCAGCCAGGAAGGCGAGCGCCGCAAGGCCGCTGTCGGCCACCAGCACGAGGTCGCGCCCTGGCAGCCAGCGGCGAGCCTGGAGGACGATCTGACGTCCGACCTCGAGCAGGGGCTTGTGCCGGCGGCTCTGCTCGCGGCAGGCGCGCGGAGGGCACCAGGGCGGTGAGGAACGCCAGCGCCCAGATCCGCTGAGCGGAGGGGATGGGAGCCAGCAGCATCAGGCTGAGCCAGCGCAGCCCGCCGGTCTTGACGAAGTAGCTGTGGGAGGAGCGAACCGGATCGCGGTAGATGCCGCGGGCCCTGATGCGCTTGCCCCAGCGCCGCTCGATCGTGTCGTCGAGGCCCAGTACCACCAGGCCGCGCGGCGCGAACGCTGCCATCAGGTGCCCGAGCAGGATGCGGGCGCCGACGCGGGGCGACCAGGCGGCGCGGTTGAGGACGCGGTGGAAGTCGACGAAGCGACGGTCCTGGGCGCGGCTCATGATCCGCAGCAGGCTGGCGACCGTGCGCCGGCCCGGGACCAGGATGGTGCCCAGGAGCAGGATCCGGGCGTGGCACCACGAGCGGTGGACGAACAGCGGTGCGGCGGTCAGGATGATCGGGCGGGCAGGTCTGGCATGGCGGTGTCTCTTGGTCGAAACAGCGCGAGCCTACCCGTCACCCCCGCTTCGTCACCCCCGCTCCACACAGACCGACGAACCGCCAAAATTGGCCAAAGTCGAGGTGAGGGCTCAAGCCCCCACCGCCTCCGCCCGCGGCATGCCCGCCCCCGCCCGCATGAGCGGGCTCGCCGGCACCCGCGGCGCGAAGCGGAAGAGGTCGGTCGGGGCCACCTCCTCCAATTCGCCCGCCTCCAAGTCGCGGGCGATGACCACCAGGAAGGCCGGTGCGTCATCGCCCGGCCGGCCGAAGCGGCGGGGACGCGAGAACAGCGTGCCGACGCTCTCGACCAGCAGCGGTCGGTCGGACTCGAGCACCGGCACCAAGCCCTTGAGGCGCAGCAAGCGCTCGCCGAGGCGGCCTGCGAGGTTGTCGAGCCAGGCCGCCAGATCGTCGTAGGGGAGGGGGGCGGACGGCCGCGCGAGCCAGACCGCAACGCGTGGATGGGCACCGGCGGGTTCCACCCGGAGCAGCGCCGGATCGAGACCGGCCCCGGGTAGCGGCGCGAAGGCGGCCGCCACCGTCGCGCTCCGGTCGGGATCGGCCACGATCGCGGCGATCGGGTTGAGGCCCGCGACCGCAGCCCGGGTCTGCGTCACGCGGCCGGGCGGCGCCGCGTCGAGCTTCGTCACGACGATGCGGTGGGCGGCGGCCCATTGCGCGGCGGCCTCGGCGAAGGCCGCGGAGTCCGGCCCGCGCAGGGCATCGTAGGTGGCGAGGACCGAGGCCCGCATCGGAAAGCCGGCGAGGCCTGCCAACTGACGCAAGACCGGGCCCGGCTTCGACAGGCCGCTCGTCTCCAGCACGATGCGTCGCAGCGGCCCCGACGCCTCCGGCCGCTCGGCGGCGAGCAAAGCCTCGACGGTGCGGGCGAGGTCGCTGGTCATCTGGCAGCAGACGCAGCCATTCGCCAGCATCGTCATCGGCACGTCCCCCCCGCTTTCGCGCAGGATCAGCCCGTCGAGCCCGATCTCGCCGGCCTCGTTGACGATGATCGCGGTATCGGCCGCCTCGGGACGAGCCAGGTAGTCGCGCAGCAGCGTCGTCTTCCCCGAGCCGAGGAAGCCGGTGAGCACGACGAAGTCGAGGACGTCGATCATGGTGCCGCCTGCCGTGAGGTCGCGTATTGCGCCGGCACCGCCTCGTCCCAGGTCGCCTTCACGAGCGCGCGCACGTCGGCGAGCAGCTCGGCGGTGTCGTAGATCACCCCGTCCTTGATCGTGTACTTGAGCCCGCGATGCCAGGTGGCGCCGTTCGTCGCCTCGTCGAGGCGCAAAGCTCCGGTGCCGTAGAGCAGCTTGAAGTCGGTGAGCGGGTTGTGGTCGTGGACCAGGAGGTCGGCGCGCTTGCCGACCTCGACGGTGCCGATCTCGCCCTCGAGCCCGCACAGGGCCGCTCCTTGAGAGGTCGCGGCGCGCACCACTTCGAGTGGGTGAAAGCCGGCCTCCTGCAGCAATTCCAGCTCGCGAATGTAGCCGAAGCCGAAGATCTGGTAGATGAAGCCCGAATCCGAGCCGGCGCAGACCCGGCCACCGCGGTTCTTGTACTCGTTGATGAACGCCATCCAGAGTCGGTAGTTCTCCTTCCACTCGATCTCGTTCTGGGTCGACCAGCGATACCAGTACGAGCCGTGGCCGCCGCGCTGCGGCGTGAAGTAGTCCCACATCGACTTCCAGGTATACTCCTTGTGCCAGTCGGCCTGGCGCGCCCGCATCAGATCGCGGTTGGCGTCGTAGATCGTGAAGGTCGGCACGAAGGTGAAGCCGAGTTCCAGGAACCGCTCCAGGGTCTCGTTCCACTTCCTCGAGCCGGGCTCGGCGCCCTGGCGGAACATCTGGCCGGAGACCGAGAAGCGGAAATACTCGTCGTTGTAGTCGTAGTCGAGCGGGAAGTTCTGGACGACCCGGTCCTCGAACAAAGCCTCGGGCAGGCCGTAATAATGCTCGGCGCTGGTCAGCCCCCAGCCGGCGGTGGTGAGCGCGTTCATCCGCGTCACCGCCATCTGGGCGTGGTGGCAGCCCGACTTCAGCCCGAGCTTCGCGCACTCGTCGAGGGCCGCCTCCATGATGGCGGGCGGCGCCCCGAAGAACTTCACCCCGTCGGCGCCGCGCTCCTTGAGCTTCCTCAGCCACACCCGGCCCTCCTCGGGGGTGTGGATCAGCTTCAGCATGTCGTTGACGGCCGGGAAGTAGCTGTAGGCCAGGAGCCGCGGCGCCGCGATCTCGTTGGCTTCCGCGCGCTTCTTCTGGTCGAGCATCCAGTCGAGGCCGTTGAACGAACCCATCTCGCGCACCGTCGTGACGCCGTGGGCGAGCCAGAGCTTGTAGACGTACTCGACCGGCGGCACCCAGCCGTTGGCGGCGTGATAGGCGACGCCGGCATGGGCATGGCAATCGACGAAGCCGGGCGTCACCCACTTGCCGCGGCAATCGATCTCGTGGTCGCCGGGCGCGGGCCGGTTGGCGCTGTTGGCGAGGTTGCCCGCGACCTTCTTCAACTGCACGATGCGGCCGTTCTCGACCACGATGTCGGTCGGGCCGATCGGCGGCGCGCCGGTGCCGTCGATGACGGTGGCGGCCCGCAGCACCAGGCGCTTGTGTGGCCCGATCCCGCGGTCGCGGGAGGTCGAGGGCACCAGGGGCGGCTGGCCGGCCCTGGCCCGCTCGGCGGCGAGCTCGTTGCCGGCGAGAATCGGGGCGTCGCTCATGGTGTCCTCCCGCGTCGTCGTTGGATTTATCGGGCGTAGCGGCGGCCGAGCAGCGCGGTGCCGAGCACCGTCAGCACCAGGGTCGCGGCGAGCAGGATGAAGGCCAGCGCCGCGCCGAACGGCCAGTTCATGCCCTTCGAGAACTGGTCGTAGACGGCGGGCGCCATCATCTTGAACTGCGAACCGCCGAGCAGCACCGCGGTCGCGTAGGTGTTCATGCACAGGATGAAGACGAGGACGCAGCCCGCCACCGTGCCGGGGAGCGCCAGCGGCCACACCACCCGGCGAAAGACCGTGAAGGCGCTGGCGCCGAGATTGGCCGCCGCCTCCTCGACCGCCCGCGGGATGCTCTCGATCACCGAGGACAGGGTCAGAATCATGTAGGGCAGGACCACGGCGATCGTCCCGATGGCGACCGCGCCCGGCGTGTAGATCAGCGGCAGCGGCGTCGAGATCATGCCGAGGCCCCGCAACGAGGCGTTGATGAGACCATCGTTGCCGAGGAGCCCGAGCCAGCCCGCCGCGCGCACGACGTTTCCGACCAAGAGCGGGATCAGGGTCAGTACGGTGACGAGGCTCTTCCAGCGGCTCTCCATCCGGGCGAGCCGGTAGGCTGCCGGAAAGCCGAGCGCCAGGGTCAGCGCCGTACAGGTGAAGGCCATGACGAGCGTCGTGCCCATCACCCCGCGGTAATACGGATCGGCGACGGCGTTGAGATAGTTCTGCGCCGTCGTCGCCTCGATCATCAGCTGCGTCGGGCTGTATTCGTTGAGCGAGATGCGCGCGAGCAGCACCATCGGGCCGATCAGGAGCGCGGCGACGACGAGGAAGGCCGGCAGGATGAGGGCGAACACGGGCGGAAGTCTCGATCTGAACTGTTCGGCTGGGTTCCATCTCATCCCATCCGCGACCTCGTCCCGAGGTGCCGGCGATCAGAGATCGCGAGTGAAACGAGCCTCGAAGGAGGGCTCCAGGTGCCTCGCGGTCGCTGGAGCCCTCCTTCGAGGTCAGCCGATCTTTGATCGGCTAACACCTCAGGATGAGGGCGTGTGTAGGATGAAGCGGGGTGTTGGTGAGGCCGCGCGGCCGATCCGGCAGCCTACCCCTTGAATTCCTTGTTCCAGAAATCCGAGAACGCCGACTGCTGCGCCTGCATCGTCGCGTAGTCGAGCGGGCGGAGCTTGGCCTGCTGAGTCTCCGTCAGGCTGATCTGCTTGGCGAGATCATCCGGGAGCTTGGCATCCTTGACGGTCGGCACGTAGCCCATCTTCTGCGCGAAGGCGACCTGGGCCTTCGCGTCGAGCATCGCGTTCAGGTACTTGAAGCCGCTGTCCTTGGCCCGCGAGTTCTTCGGCACGCCGGCCTCGAACAGGATCGGCAGGGCGCCCTCCTCGGGGATCGCCATCTCGACCGGGATGCCGGCCTGCTTCCACATGAAGCCGCGGGCGAGCCACATCAGCGAGATCCACACCTCCTCGGACTTCAGCGCCGCGGCCAGCGTCTCGTTCGACGGGTAGACCTTCGGCGAGAGCGCCTTCAGGTCCATCAGGGCCGCCTTGCCCTTGGTGAAGTCGGTCGGGGTGCCGCCGGCTCCGATATTGGCGCCGGCCATGTTGAAGTTCCAGAGGATGTCGGAAAAGCCGACCCGGCCCTTGTACTTCGGGTCGAAGATGTCGGCGTAGCGTGTCGGCGGGGTCGTGACCTTGCTCGGGTTGTAGAGGATGACCATGGCCGAATAGATGTGCGGGATCGAGTGCGGCTTCTTGAACACGTCGATCACTTGCGACAGGCGCGGGACCTCGGTGGCCGGCACCGTCTCGAGCACGCCGAGCTGGCTCAGCATGTAGCTGTCGATGTCGTTGATGCAGGCGACGTCCATGCTGCCGCGGCGGCTGGTGCGCTCGGCGATCAGCTTCGTGCGGCGCGGGTCCTGGTTGGCGATGTCCTGCGACACCTCGATGCCCTGCGGCTTCATCAGCGGGACGTCGATGTTCTGCTGCAGCAGCGCGCCGTAATCGCCGCCCCAGGTGCCGACGACGATCGGGGCGGACTGGGCTCGGGCGGGCAGCGTGCCGGACAGGCCGAGGGCGGCGCTGCCGGCCATCAGGGTGCGACGGGTGATCATCGGGCGGGGCTCTCTGCTGCGGGGATGACGCGGGCGGCGTCGGGAATCCAGGTGATGCGGACGGGATCGCCGGCGGCGAGGCGACGGCGGGGGTCGTCGGGCAGCGGCGTCGGACTCACCGCGACGATCGCCTCGCCGGCGAGATCCAGGTGGTACTCGGTGCGCGCGCCGAGATAGGTCACGGCTCGCAGCCGCCCGGTGCCGCCGGGATCGGGCGCGACGGCGATCCGCTCGGGCCGGATCGCCAGCTTGCCGCCCGCCGCCGCCGCGTCGGGCGCGCACGGCACCGCGGCGCCGCTCGCGAGGCGAAACACGTCGGCGCCCTCGCGCGTGCCGTCGAGGAGGTTGCAGCGCCCGACGAAGCCGGCGACGAAGGTGTTGGCCGGGCGCTCGTAGAGGTCTTCCGCGCTCCCGACCTGGAGCACGCGGCCGTGCTCCATCACCACCAGTCGGTCGGCCATTGCCAGGGCCTCGTCCTGATCGTGGGTGACCATCAGGGTCGTGAGGCCGAGGCGCTTCTGCAGTTCGCGGATCTCGAGCCCCACCTCGGAGCGGAGCTTGGCGTCGAGGTTCGACAACGGCTCGTCGAGGAGGAACACCGCCGGGCTCACCACCAGGGCGCGGGCGAGCGCGACGCGCTGCTGCTGGCCGCCCGAGAGTTGGCGCGGCAGCCGGTCGGCGAGCGCGTCGAGCCGCACCAGCCGCAGCGCCTCGGCGATGCGCCGGTCGCGCTCGGCCTTGCCCACTTTGCGCATCTCCAGTCCGAAACCGACATTGGCGGCGACGCTCATGTGCGGGAACAGCGCGTAGGACTGGAACACCATGCCGGTGTCGCGGGCGTGCGGCGGGAGCCGCGTCACGTCGCGACCGCCGATCACGACGCGGCCGGCGCTCGGCTCGATGAAGCCCGCGACCATGCGCAGCGTCGTGGTCTTGCCGCAGCCCGACGGCCCGAGCAGTGCCACAAGCTCGCCCTGGCGGATGTCGAGGTCGACGCCGGCGACCGCGGTGGCCTCGCCGTAGCGCTTGGTGAGGCCGTCGAGGAGAAGCGTGCCCATCAGACGATCCGCGAGAGCTTCACGAACCGGTCGGTGACCAGCATCAGGATCGTCACCATCAGGATCTGCGCGGTCGCGACGGCGGCCAGGGTCGGGTCCATTCGGAATTCCAGGTAGCTCAGCATGGCGACGGGCAGGGTGGTGCGCCCCGGGCCGACGAGGAGGAGGTTGAGTTCAAGGTTCTCGAAGCTCGCCACGAAAGAGAACAGGGCCGCCGCGACGATGCCGGGCCGCAGCATCGGCAGGGTGATGCGGCGGAAGACCGTGAAGGGCCGCGCTCCGAGATTGGCCGCCGCCTCCTCCGCCGCGCGGTCGAGGCCCGCCAAGCTCGCGGTGACGAGGCGCACCGTCCAGGGGATGGTGATCAGCACGTTGGCGGCGACGAGGCCGCCCAGCGTCGCCTTGATGTCCATGTCGAGCCAGTCCTCGGCCCGCAGGGTGAACATGTAGAGGGCCGAGCCGGCGACGATCGCCGGCACCGCCAGCGGCGCGAGCAGGAAGGTGCTGAGGAGGCCGCGCCCCGGAACGGTCGAGCGCACCAGGGCCAGCGCGGCCGCCGTGCCGAGCGGCACGCCGATCGCGGTGGCGGCGAGCGCGATCTGCAGCGAGGTGAGGAAGCCGCGGGCGAAATCGCGTTGCGCCCAGGCGTTGAGGTACCAGCGCCAGGTCAGGCCATCGGGCGGAAAGGTCACGATCTCCTGGTCGAAGAACGAGGTCGCGATCACCGTCACGATCGGCGCGAACACGATCGCGTAGGCGAGGACGACCGCCGCCAGGAAGGCGAGGCGGCCGAGACGGGCCGACGGGCCGGGAGAGAGGGAGGCGACGCTCATGCAGTTCACGGGCTCGAGGGCGACGGCGTCCGGATCATAGCTGACCTATTTGTAAGACAGGTGTTCGCCCTTGTGGCAAGATGGGTGCCAGGCTGCAAGCCGCGCTGCGCGCCCGTCACGCCCCCGCCTCGCGGAAGCGGGCCCCGGCGAAGGCGGCGTCGCCCGCCGGTCCTGCGATCAGGAGCGGCAGTACCGCCTTCCAGGTCTCGATCAGGTCGCGGTAATAGTCCGGGTCGGGCCGCAGCACGGTCTGCACGCCCATGCCGCGCATCAGGTTCACCGTCAGGTTGAGGATGATCCGGGCTTCGCGCGGCGGCCGGGCGTCGGAATCGCAGAACTCGACCCAAATCCCGTCGAGGGCGCCGTGGAAGCGCTGCACCACCGGGATCAGGCACTGGCGCAACTCCGCATCGGTGCGCGACTCGTTGATCAGCTCCATCGAGAGATGGAAGAACCGGCCCGAGAAGAGCGGCCACAGGAACTCGACGAAGTCGGCGAGCGGCAGCGCCCCCGAGCGCACGTCCTGCGACACCGCCTTGATCTCGGCCGTGCCGTCGGCGAGCACCGTCTCGAGCGCAGCCAGCACGAGGTCGGCCCGGGTCGGGAAGTGGTGCAGCAGCGCCCCGCGGGAGACCTGCGCGCGCTCGGCGATCGCTTGCGTCGTCGCGGCGTGGTAGCCGACGGCGTAGATCTCGTCGATCGTCGCGCGCACCAGCCGCTCGCGGGTCGCGAGGCTGCGCGCCTGGGGCTGCCGTCCGGTCTGCGTCACCGATCCTCCCGCCCGCGAGCGCCTGAATAAAAAACAAGCTTGCCTGTTTTTTTCTCGCTGTCCAGTGTGCCGCCACGCCTGCGCGCCCTGATCCCCGGGCCGCCTCGCACGCCAAAGGGACTGCCCGCATGAGCGCCGACCTCGTCCTGTTCCGCAACGCCCGGATCCTCGACGGCACCCACGACACCGCGCTCGACGGCCACGACGTGCTGGTCGAGGGCGGCACGATCCGCGAGGTGTCGGACAAGCCGCTGACCGCCTCCTCGGCGCGGGTGATCGACCTCGCCGGCCGCACCCTGATGCCGGGCCTGATCGATTGCCACGTCCACGTCATCGCGACGATCCCCGACCTCGGCGCCAATGCCGAGCTGCCGGATTCGCTGGTGGCGCTGCGCACCGCCAAGATCATGCGCGGAATGCTGATGCGCGGCTTCACCACCGTGCGCGATCTGGGCGGCGCCGATCACGGGCTGGTCTTGGCGGTGCGCGAGGGGCTGATCGACGGCCCGCGCCTGGTGATCTGCGGCAAGGCCCTGTCGCAGACCGGCGGTCACACCGACTATCGCGGCCGCTACCATTCCCGCGACGTGAGCCACTACGGCACCAAGCTCGGCGCCATGGGCCGGGTCTGCGACGGGGTCGACGCGGTGCGCCGCGTGGCGCGCGAGGAGATCAAGGCCGGGGCCGACTTCATCAAGATCATGGCCAATGGCGGCGTCTCCTCGCCGACCGACCCGATCGCCTTCCTGGGCTACTCGGTCGACGAAATGCGGGCGATCGTCGAGGAGGCGGAGAACGCCCAGACCTACGTCGCCGCCCATCTCTACACCGACGCGGCGATCCGCCGGGCGGTCGAATGCGGGGTGATCTCGGTCGAGCACGGCAACCTCGTGACGCCCGAGACCGCGCGGCTGATCCGCGACAAGGGCGCCTACGTGGTGCCGACCAACGTCACCTTCGATGCGCTCGCCAAGGAAGGCGCGTCCCTGGGCCTGCCGCCGGCCTCGGTCGCCAAGATCGAGGACGTGCGCGAGGCGGGTCTCCACGCCCTCGAGACCCTGCACGAGGCGGGCGTGATGATGGCCTACGGCACCGATCTCCTGGGCGAGATGCACCGCCACCAGTCGGAAGAATTCGTGATCCGCGGCCGCTGCCTGCCGGCGATCGAGGTGATCCGCTCGGCGACGATCAACGCCGCCAAGGTCGTGCGCCTCGAGGGCAAGGCCGGCGTGGTGGCGCCGGGCGCCTTCGCCGACCTGATCGTGGTCGACGGCGATCCGCTGGCCGACCTCTCGCTGCTGACCGGCCAAGGCCGCCACATGCCGGCGATCATGATCGACGGGCGCTTCGTCAAGGACGAGCTGGCCGCCTGAGCTGCCGTCCGGCCGGACGCTTTCCCAAACCATGCGCCGATGGGGGCCCCGCCTGAGACCGGGTCCCATCGGCGTCGGCCGTACGTCGCGCTCAGCAGAAGCGGGGCTTTTCATAGAAGCGGGGCTTGACGCTGCAGCAGGTCGGGGCCGGGGGGCACGGGGGCGGGCAGGCAGCCCCCGCCTGCCACGTCGTCGAGGGATTTGGCATCGAGCTTCTTCATGATGCCATTCTCTGTCGTTTGCAGGCCTTTCGTTCGGCTGCGGGATCATAAGGACTTGTGCCTCGAATGCCGTCCATTTCCCCGGAAATACTGTTATATTGAGCAAAATTGAGGAACATGAGAATGATATTTTCTGCAAGGGCCTAAGTTGTTAGGTCGCCGATTGCGTCGGTATTCTTGGTTCGGCATCTGGCCGGTCGGGTTGGAGAGACCGGGTGGTCCCGCTCGTGAATGGCGGCCGCGTCGTTGCGGATAGGGTCGATGCGGACAGGTCGGGACCGGCGCGAAGACGACGGCGATCCGGTCCACCTGGTCATTTGTCCGGAAGCGCGGCGACAGGATTTTTTTCGTAGAACCTGCCCGGATCATCAGAAACGGCGAGATGGTCCGGTCTCGCCAACAGCTTCCGGTCGATCCCGTTAGCGCTAAACCAGCCCAAGCCGTGCCTGCCGGATGCTCAAATACGCTTAACGATTCCCAGTTACTGACAGCCCGATCCGATTGGATGACGACGGGAACGAAGTGCCATGCGCGGCGGAGTATCGATCGCGGCGAAGCTGGGGCTCTGCCTCGCCGCCCTGGCCCTGCTGATCGGGGCGACGGGCGGCCTCGCGCTCCTGGAGCTGCGCCGGGTGAACACCGCGGCCTCGGATCTGCGCGACGTCCGGGTGCCGGCCACCGACATCCTCGGATCGATCGGCATCAATATCATGCGCCAGCGGGTCAATGCCTCGCGCCTGCTCACCGCCGACACGCCCGAATTCCGGACCCAGGTCGCGGGGCAGATCGCCAAGCGCGACGCGATCCTCGCCGAGCAGTTCGCCCGCTTCGAGGCACTGCCGCTGTCGCCAGCCGAGCGCGACCTCTACGCCGAGTTCCGCCGGCATCTCGCCGCCTATGCCGAACATCAGCGTCAAGCCATCGCGAAGGCGATCGGGGGCGACGTGGCCGGTGGCCAGCGGATCTACAACACCGACATGTCGAACGGCGTCATCGCCATCATGGGCACCTGGGAGAAGCTGGTCGCGCTGAACGGCACCGGCTCCAAGGCGAGCGGCGACCTGATCGCGGAGACCTATGCCGCCGCCAACCGGACGATGCTGGCGCTGATCGCGCTGGGGCTGCTCGTCGCCGGCGGCGCGCTCGTGCTGGTGCGGCGCGGCGTGTCCGGGCCGCTGCGGGCCATCACCGCCATGACCCAGCGCCTGGCCGGCGGCGACACCGCCGTCGCGATCCCCGGTCAAGGCCGGACGGACGAGATCGGCGCGCTCGCCGGTTCGGTCGTGGTGTTCCGCGACAACCTGATCCGCAGCCGCGTCCTGGAGGAGGAGACTGCGCTTGCCCGCGCCTCTGCCGAGGAGCAGCGCAAGCTTGGCATGCGCCAGATGGCCGACAGCTTCGAGCATGCGGTCGGCGGCATCGTCGGCGGCGTCTCGGCGGCAGCGACCGAGCTCGAGGCCACCGCGCGCTCGCTCAGCGGCAGCGCGGCGCAAGCCGCCGGCCAGTCGGGCACCGTCGCGAGCGCGGCCGGTGATGCGGCGGCCAACGTCACACTGGTGGCGGCGGCGGCCGAGGAACTTGGCTCATCGGTCCAGGAGATCGGCCGGCAGGTCTCGGGGTCGGCCGATCTGGCGCGGGTCGCCGTCGGCGAGGCGGGCGAGACGATGGCGCTGGTTCAGGACCTGTCTCAGGCCGCCGCCAAGGTCGGCGACGTGGTGGCGCTCATCTCGTCGATCGCCAGCCAGACCAACCTGTTGGCGCTCAACGCTACGATCGAGGCGGCGCGGGCCGGCGAGGCGGGACGGGGCTTCGCCGTGGTCGCCGCTGAGGTCAAGCAGCTCGCCGGCCAGACCGCGAAGGCCACGGAGGAGATCACCGGCCAGATCGGCCGCATCCAGGCCTCGACCGGTCAGGCCGCCGCGGCCATCGATGGCATCGGCCGGCGCATCCGCGAGATCGACGGCGTGGCCAGCTCGATCGCCGCGGCAGTGGAGGAGCAGGGTGCGGCAACCCGGGAGATCGTCCGCAACGTCGCCGAGGCCGCCGCCGGTACCGGCGCGGTCACCGGTACCATCGCCACCCTGGCCGAATCCGCCGGCGAGACCGGGGCTGCCGCAGCCCAGGTGCTCGGCGCCGCCTCCGAGATGTCGCGCCAGTCGGAGCACCTCTCGGCGGAGGTGGCGCGGTTCCTGGCGACGGTGCGGGCGGCCTGACGGCCGCACCGGCCTGACGGCCGCTCCAGCCTGACTGCCGCTCCAGCCTGACGGCCGCTCACCCCGCCGCCCGCACCACCCGGGCGCCTGCGCCCTCCGCGTCCGCGCATTGCGCGTCCGTGGCGCCCGAGTCGGTCACCAGCGTCCAGCGGCCGGGCAGGGGCGCCCAGGCGCCCTGCGTCGCGCGGCCGAGCTTGGACGAATCCATCAGCACCACGACCTCGGCCGCCTGTTCCATCATCAACGACTTGAGCGAAACCTGGTCGAGGGCGGCCTCGCACAGGCCGCGGCCGGCCACGAACCCATCCCCGCTTACCACCGCCTTGTCGGCGGTGAGGCGGCGAAGGGCGGCCTCGGCGAGGGGGCCGAGCGTGCTCATGCTGCCGGGCCGCACCGCCCCGCCGAGCACCGTGAGGGTCAGGCCGGGCGCGCCGGCGAGCACGCCGACCAGCGGCAGGTTGTTGGTGACGATCGCGTGGCGCCGCCCGGCGAGGCCGGCCCCGAAGGCCGCCACCGTTGAGCCGCCGTCGAGGATCAGGATGTCGTCGTCGGTCAGCAGCGAGAGGGCGGCGCGCGCGATGGCCGCCTTCTGGGGCCTCGCCTGCGCCTCGCGCTCCGGCAGGCTCGTCTCGGGAAGCGGGTGGGCGATCACCGCGCCGCCATAGGTGCGGGTGATCGTCTTCTCGCTCGCCAGCCGTTGCAGGTCGCGCCGGATCGTCGAGGCGGAGACGCCGAAGCGCTCTGCCAGCTCCTCGACCACGACCTCGCCGGCCTGGAGCGCCTCCAGCAGCAGCGGGTGACGGTGCCGGCCGCGGGTCATGGCCGTCAGACCGCCTGGCGCGGCGCCAGATCGACGGCCTGGCGCAGGGCCTCGACCAGCGAGCCCTCGTCGGCGATGCCCTTGCCGGCGATGTCGAAGGCGGTGCCGTGATCGACCGAGGTACGGATCACCGGTAGGCCGACGGTGATGTTCACCCCCGCCTCCAGCCCCAGGACCTTGATCGGGCCGTGGCCCTGGTCGTGGTACATCGCCACCACGATGTCGTAGTCGCCCCGGCCCGCGAGGAAAAACAGCGTGTCGGCGGGCAGCGGCCCCTCGACCCGCCAGCCCTTCGCCCGGCAGGCTTGAACCGCCGGCGTGATCTTCTCCGCCTCCTCGCCGCGGCCGAACAGACCGTTCTCGCCGGCATGCGGGTTGATCGCGCAGACGCCGATCCGCGGATTCGCGATCCCCGCCTTGACCAGGGTGTCGTGGCCGCGCGCGATCACCCGCTCGACGAGGCCCGGCTCGATCCGCGCGATGGCGTCGATCAACCCGATATGGGTCGTGACGTGGATCACCCGGAGCTTGGGCGAGACCAGCATCATCGAGACCTCCGGCGTGCCGGTGAGGGCGGCCAGAAGCTCGGTATGGCCCGGATACTTGTGGCCGGCGGCGTGCAGCGCTTCCTTGCTCAGGGGCGCGGTGCAGATCGCCGCGGCCTCGCCGGCCTGGACCACCTGGACGGCGCGCTCGATGTAGCGGAACGCCGCCTCGCCGGAGACCGGCAAGACGCGCCCGAACGGATGATCCTTCGGGATCAGCCCTAGATCGACGCAGGCCACCGTGCCGGGAGCGTCGGTCGCCTCGCCGGGCGAGGCGAGGGCCTGGACCGTCAGGCCATTTCCGACGATGCGGCCGGCCTCGCGCAGGCGCTCGGCGTCGCCGATCACGACCGACCGGCAGAGCGTCGCGATGTCGGGCCGGGCGAGCGCCTTCATGATGATCTCGGGGCCGATGCCGGAGGCATCGCCCATGGTGATCGCGACGGTCGGTCGGCTCATGTCGGAGACCCTTCATGTCTGATGGCCCGGAGGTGGTGGACGGCGCGCAGGAGCGTGTCCTCGCTGCCGAAGGCTCCGGCCTTGGTGACGATCGGCACGCGGAGGCGCCCCCGCGTCACGCCGAGGGAGACGCCGGGCTCGATCTCGTCGACCAACGACAGGCCGTCGACCCCGAACCACGCCAGGAGCGCCGCCGCGGTCTCGCCGCCGGTCGCCACCAGGGCACCGAGATGGGGCGCGGCCGGGGCGAGGAGCGCGCCGAGCGCGGTCGCGAGGCGCGACCCGATGGCGAGATCGGGCGCCTTGCCCATCGCGACCTCGACCAGCACGTCGTCTCCGACGGCGAGGCGCGCCGCGATCGCTTCGCACCACCGCTGCCGCTCGGCCTCGCCCGCCTCGATGAGCCAGTCGGGCGCCACCGGGACGTGACGCATCCGTGGCTCGACCGCCAGCTTGCGGGCCGCGGCGCGGGAGACCGCCGCGAGGCTTCCCACTACAACGAGCGTGCCGCCCGGGCCGCTCACGACCGCCCGGGCGGGGGCGTGCGAGGGAGCGTCGGCCGCCGCCAGGGCGTGGGCGAGGCCGGCGCTGCCGACCCAGGCGAGGCCGGCCACGTCGAGGGCGAGGCCCGCCCGCGCGATCCGGGTGAGGTCGTCATCCTCCACCGCGTCGAGCACGGCGACGGCGAAAGCCTGCGAGGCGGCGTGAAGCGCCGCGCGCAGGGCCTCGCCGCCGGCCCGCACGGTAGCGAGCGGGATCGTCGTGCTGGTGAGCCCGGCCCCGTCCAGCATCGCGGCAAGCGCGTCGGTCGGGTAGGTGTGGTCCCGGCGCCAGAGCTCGATCTCCGCGAGCGGCCGGCCCGCGACCCGGATCCGCCCGTCCTCGGTGGTGCGGCCGGTGGCCGGGAAGGCCGGCGCCAGGATCGCGAAGGCCCCGCCCGTGCGCCGGCGCAGGACCGCGAGGGCGGCGGCGAGCTCGGCCGCCGGCTGCCCGCGCAGGGTCGAGTCGATCTTCTTGAACACGGCCCGGTCCGGATCGTGCAGCCGCTCCGCCAGGGCGGCATGGCGGGCGGCCGCAGCATCCGGGCCGAGCTGGCGGCTGTCGGCATCGTGCGACAGGACAGCCTCGTCGGCGCGGGGCCCCGCCTCGCCCCATTGCACGCAGGCCGTGGCCCCGCGCCGGGCGAAGGCGATGGCGCAATCGGCCGCGCCCGTGAGGTCGTCGGCGAGGATGAGCCAGCGGCGCGCCATGGCTCAGGCGCGCTCCGATGCGGTCGCGGCCTTAGCGGGCTCGGCCACGCCGTCCGCCGGCTCGCCGAAATGCTTGGCGGTCCAGGCTGTGGCGAGCGGCGTCAGGATCGCGGTCACCACCACGGTCGCGGCGACGAGCACCGTCGCGGGGGCGGCGGCGTCGGCATAGGCCGGGTTGGCGGCGGCGATGATCGCCGGGACCGCGGCGGCGTTGCCGGCGGTCGAGGAGGCGGCCACACCCGCCACCCCGGTGCCGCCGGTGAGCCGGTCGGCGAAGAAGAGCGGGATACCCGTGAGCACCGTCACGGCGACGCCCAGCCCGAGGCCGAGCAGACCCGCCTGCCAGATCTTGGTCAGGTCGAGCCCGGTGCCCAGCGCGAAGGCGAAGAACGGGATCATCACCGGAACGGCGCGGCCCAGGAAGGCGCGCATCTCGCGGTCGAGGTTGCCCAGCAGCATGCCGACGAGCAGCGGCAGGATACTGCCGACCATCGTCTGCCAGGGGAACGCCGACAGGCCGGCGACGCCGAGCGTCACCATGGTGAGGAAGGGGCCGGATTCGAGGCACATGATCGTGTAGGCGCCGACATCCCGCGGGCGGCCGTACTGGCCCATCAGCGCCATGTAGAGCCCGCCGTTGGTGTCGTTCATGGCTGCCACGATCGCCAGCGTCGAGAGGCCGGCGAACAGCCCGGCCCCGATCGGCGCCTCGCCGAGCAGGCGACCGAACACCACCCCGAGGATCATCGCGATGCCGACCTTCACGACGAGCAGCGTACCACCCTTCTTGACGATGTAGGGCGTCGCCCGGAAGTCGATGCTCGCGCCCATGCAGACGTAGAACACCGCCAGGATCGGCAGGGCGCCGGTGAACAGCGCGCCGGTGAACGAGCCGAACACCTTCGGGGTTGTCGGAAACAGGGTCGCGATCACGGCGCCGACGAGAAGCGGTACCACCATCATCCCGCCCGGTACGCGTTCGATCGCGCGCTTGATGCGGATTCCGCCCAGGTCTTTGTCCGATTCCGTCGCCATGCGCTTCTCCCCCGCGGGAATCGCGCATCGGATGGCGCGACTACCCGTCTGTTGTTGCGTGAAGAGCGCAGAAATACGGGGGAGTCAATCAATTTATTGCGCGATATGCGCAGAATGGACGGACGGAGTGCGCGGGACGGGCGGGAACGGAGCTCGGGTGGGTGACGACACCGTCATTCTCAGCCGTCGTCCCACCGAGACAAGGTGTCGCCAGTATCAAGCGGGGAATCGCCTCTCCCTGCGGGCGGCTATGGACGACACAGGTTTTTAGTCTTTCGCCGGGCTGAGAATTGTCCGTGTCTTTCCGGCTTGGGAGGGACTGATCCGCCCCCACTGAAGTGGTCCGCCCTGAGGTATGGCCTTCGGGCCAGGACGAGGACGGACAGATGGGCACGAAGCGGCACAAGCCGGAGGATGTGGTCGCCAAGCTGCGGCAGGCGGACGTGTTGATCGCGCAGGGACAGAGCGTGCCGACCACCGGCCCCGGAGGTGTTCGTGCCGGCCGTGTCAGTTTGGCCGGCTGCGCTCACCCGACCGGTTCCGCCGGCCAAGCGACCCGCGGAGCAAAGGCCGACCCAACACTAACTTTGAAGTCGGACCACCACGTGGGGGCCGATCAACCGCCGTACGCTGCAAAATTATGATCGTAAATTTTAAAGGCAAGCCATGGTCGCCCCTTTTTTCTTTCTGCCATGACCTTTGTCGACCGCAACCAAGATGCAGTTGCCACGACCGTTCGGCGACGCGCACCGAACGTGAGCAGGCCGCCCCTCGTGCACGAGAAGCATCATGATCTTCACAGCTCCGCCAGCCTCAGGCGATCGAGAGCTCGCTTCGCCGGACGAAGGCGAGGCCGCACAGGAGAGCCAGCAGCCTGAGCGCCGGAGCGGCCATGACGACCGGATCGCCTACACGAAGGTGACTGACGATACCGCCGGCTATTTTGGCGGCCAGGAACAGCGCCCCGTAGGGGACGTAGCCTCGGACCCAAAGCGAGATAGTGTCGAGCAAATGGGCGATGCCCACGGCGTATATGAATCAGGACGGGTAGCCGAAGCACTCGAAGTTCGAGACCTCGAACTCGGCCGCCGCCAGCTTCATCCCGGCTGCACTGACGAAGACCGCCGCGAGCAGGAGCCGGAGCCCCGCTCCCCGAGGCGCCGCTTATCGAATGCATCCCTCATCGATGGCGTCTCCTCAATCGGCACGGTCAGCGCCTCGTGGACGCACCGGCGGCAGGCGCAAGGGGAAAGGATGTCGGGGACAGTCGGTCGCTCGGCGCGCGCGGGAACATGCGGCCGGTCGCGAAGGCCGCTGCGTTCACGAGCCCCATGACGACGAACCCAGCTGATACGGCGAGGAAGGTGCCGCCCGACCCGAACCCGAGCGCCGAGGCGGTCCAGGCCCCGCCCAGTGCCACCCCCATCCGAAGCAGGCTGGCGGCGAGCGGCCAGCCGACGCGACCCGCGCCCTGGGCCGCGAAGTAGAGAGCGAGCCCGAAGCCGAAGAACCCGTAGAAAGGGCCAACGATACGCAGGTAGAGCGAGCCCGTGGCGACCATCGCAGGATCGTCGCCGAACAGGCCGAGCCAGGCGACCGGGTAAAGGGCGGCCGCAATCCCGATAGCCTCCGTTAGGGCGCCGGCGACGACGGCGCCGGTCAGGGCGGCCTGCCGGGCTCGGGCATGGTCACCGGCACCCAACGCTGTGCCGACGATGGCCGCGATGGGCGAACCGAGACCGAAGACGAGGGGAACCAGGAGATATTCGAGGCGTGCGCCGGTGCCGTATCCGGCCACGGCCGCCGGTCCGGCCGTACCGACGAAGGCGGTGGCAGCGATGACCGTGACGTTGGAGGTCACGCTGGCGATGCCCGAGAGCACCCCGATGCGGAGGATCTCCCGCGAGGGGCCCCAGGTCAGCTTCGGCAGATGTCGCGTCGGATGCAGCACGCCGCGACCGGACCAGATGTAGGTCGCGAAGGCCGCCGAGCCCGCGGCGTAGTAGGCCGCGAATGCCACGCCGCCGCCCGCGACGCCGAGTTCCGGCAAAGGTCCCCATCCGAAGATCAGCGCGGGGGAAAGCGGCACCAGCACGACGGCCCCGACGCAGGTGACGATGGCCGGGAGCGCCATGTTGCCGGTGCCGCGGATCACCGCAGACAGGGCGTTGAACAGCCAGATCAGGACCGCGCCGCCGAGGACGATGCTCGCGTAGGTGGTCGCGGCCTTGAGCGAGCCGCCGGACCCGCCCATCGCCGCGTAGAGCATTGGTCCGAACGGTAGGGCGACGAGGCTCGTCGCGATGCCGAGCCCCAGGCCGAGTGCCGTGGCGTGCCAAGCCAGAATTCCCGCATCCGCCGGTCGGTCCGCACCCAGCGTGCGGGAGACCGCCGACTGGATGGCGCCCCCCATCCCGCCGGCGGAAAGCATCTGGACCAGCATCACCACTGGGAAGACGAGGGCCATCCCGGCCAAGGCGTCGGTCCCGAGCATCGACACGAAATACGTCTCGACGAGGCCAACGGAGGTCTGGACCGCCATCACCAGGATGTTGGGCGCGGCCATCCGGGCCAGGGTCGGTACGAGAGGAGCCGTGAGTAGCTGCCGTGTGCGAACGTCCATGGTGGCCCCCCTTGTGCGGGATTGTCAGATGCCGCGCTACCGGACGTCCACGGAGCGCAGGTGGAAGCTCGGGCCATCGCGTCCAGCCTCGGCTTGCTTGGACATCAACCCCAACTGCCCTTCGGAGACCCAGATCCTGTCACCCGAAACCGTCACGCCGGTGGGCCCCGCGAATTGTTGGATAGGCTCGATCTTGGCGCTGTTGTCCGAGACCGTGACGCGGCTCAGGGCACCGCTGCCCTCGACCATCAGGAACCCGTCCTTAAAGGTCCGCAATCCGTCCGGGAACTTCAGCGGACGCGGCGTTTCGAGCTGCGTGACCTTGCCGGCCTTGCCCTGCTTCACCTCGATGCGGAACAACTCGCCGCCCATGAAGGTGTTGACGTAGAGGTTCCCGTCGGCGCCGATGGCGATGCCGTCCAGCCCCTTGCTCAGGGTCGGGTCCTCGACGAAGACCTCGAACTCCGTCGCCGCCGGCTTCAAACGCAGGATCTGCGGGGCGAACGTGTTGGTGACGTAAAGCGAGCCGTCGCCGTCGAGGGCGAAGTCGTTCGCCAGCGCCTTGGCGCCCGGCAGCCTGACACTGGTCTCCATGGCGCCGGTCGCGACGTCGAAGGCCTTGACCCACGCCCCTTCCGCGACGGTCGGCCCCTTGGCTCCCAGGGGCGTGGCGTCGTTCGAGGCGACCCAGAGCACCCCGCGCTTGGGATCGGCCAAAAGGCCGAAGGTGGACCGGGTGCCATGCTCGCCCGGCTTCAGGAACTGAGACACCACGGCGCCGTCCGCGCCGACCTTGAGGACGCCGCCATCCGCGATGCTGCTGACGAAGAGGGTGCCGTTCGCGTCCGCCGTCACGCTCTCCGGGAAGCGAGAGGTGTCCGGCAGACGCACACTCGTTGCCCCGTCGGCGGCGAGGGCAGGAAGGCTCAGGGATGCGACGGAGAGCGACAGCCACATCGCGTGGTGCAAAAGGCTGCTGCGACGCGCCAAGCGACTTGGGTTTCTCATCGTTCACCCCTTTGGATGACTCGGTCAGGCCGTCGTCCCGCGGTGGAGCAATCCACCCGGAGCAGGCCTCCAAACATTATGATATTAATCTATTTGGCTGCGGAGGATCGGTCAATGGGGGTGTCATTTTCAGACGGGAACCCGCTCTGGAAAGCGGGTTCCCATGCCCCTTCAGCCTGCGATGGTGGATCGGGCCGCCGTGAGCAGTTCGTCGGCTAAAGCCTCGTCGTCGACGCCCCGTGCAAGCACCACCGCCCCGACCATGGTCGACAGCGCGATCAGGGCCCGTTGCCTGCGCCGTTCCTTCGTGGCCTTGGGCAGCCTGTCTGCGATGAGGCCGGCGAGCCCTTTGACAGCGTGGGTGAACCGCGACCGCAGGGCGCTCCCTGCCGGCTCGCGCCCGATATCGCTCACCAGCGCCGCGACCGGGCAACCCCTGCCGGGTGTGCGCACGTGGCCGAGGGACAGGTAGTTCTCAATGAAGGCGTCGAGGTTCGCTTCGTACTCGTCACGGATCGCGGCATCGAATGCCTCGGCCGCGAGTGCCTCCTTGCTGGCGAACTGGCCGTAGAAGCCGCCGTGGGTCAGGCCTGCGGCCGCCATGATGTCCACAACACCGATGCCGTTCAGGCCTCGCTCCCGGAACAGAGAGGACGCGACTTCCACGACCCGCTGGCGGTTGAGCTTGGCTTGCTCCTGCGAAACCCTCGGCATCCTATCGTCCTTCGCCGTTACAGAGATCCATATAGATGCAAGCAGTCATGTATTGAAGGGGCGGAGGCTCGTGGGAGCTCCCGTGCGCTCCGACGCACTGGAAAAGCTGATCGACCGGCCTGCGTGAGGTGAGCGGAATCGCAGGCCGGTCGACGCATCGCACGTTCGAAAGGACAAACGCGCGATCTCGGGTTACCCCGGGGCGGGGCAACGAAGGGTTCGTCCCGTCTCAGGGCTTTACGGGCATCGGCACCGCGTGGGTTCCGGCGTTGCTCTCCTTCTCACGCGGCTCCCGCGCCACCCGGAACCAGAGGGCGTAAAGCGCGGGCAGGAACAGCAGCGTCAGCAGGGTGCCGACGCCGACGCCACCGATCAGCACGTAGGCGAGCGCTCCCCAGAACACCGAATGGGTGAGCGGGATGAAGGCCAGCATCGCGGCGGCTGCCGTCAGGATGACCGGACGGGCCCGCCGCACGGTGGACTCGACGACGGCGTCGTAGTCCGACAGACCCGCTGCCTGGTCGTGGTGGATCTGGTCCACCAGGATCAGGGTGTTGCGCATCAGGATGCCAGACAGCGCGATCAGGCCGAGGATCGCGTTGAAGCCGAAGGGCTGCCCGAAGATCAGAAGTGTCGGCGCGGCCCCCACCAGCCCGAGAGGGGCGGTCGCGAACACCATGAACATGGCGGAGAACGACCGGACCTGGATCATGATGACCGTCAGCGTGACGAACAGCATGACCGGGAACACGGCTGCCAGGGACATCTGCGCCTTCACGCTCTCCTCGACTGAACCGGCCGTGTCGATGCGGTAGCCAGGGGGCAGCTTGGCCTTGATCGGGTCGAGCAGGGGGAAGACCTGGGCGTGGATGTCCGGTGGCTGCTTGCCGTCGAGCACGTCGCCCTGGACGCGGATGTAGGTCTCGCGGTTGTAGCGCTTCAGCACCGCGTCCTCGTAGCGGGTTTCCAATCGCGCCACTTGCGACACCGGCACCTGACGCCCGTCCTTCGTCGCCAGCGTCAGGTCGCCGATGTCGCCGAGCGAGCGCCGCTCGGGCCCAGGGCTGCGCAAGAGCACGTCCACCGAGCGCAGGTTCTCGCGCACCTGGGTCGCCGGCGTGCCGTTGAGGTAGTTCTGCAACTGCTGCCCAGCCTCCTTCGGGGTCAGGCCGATCAGGCGCAGGCGCTCCTGTTCCAGGGCGAGGCGTAGGCTCGGTGTCTTGTCGCCCCAGTCGAGGTGAACCATCCGCATGCTCGGGTTGGAGGCCATAACCCCCGCGACTTGCGCCGCAATCCCGCGGATCACGTCGAGGTCAGGCCCGACCACGCGAAAGGCGACCGGAAAGCGAACGGGGGGGCCGAACACGATCTGCAGCACCCGTACCCGCGCCTCGGGAAAGCGGCCTTCGTCGACGAGCCCCCGCACTTTGACCCTGAGAGTGTCGCGGGCGGCTGCGTCGGCCGTCTGCACGACGATCTGCGCGAAGGCGGGGTCCGGCAGCTCCGGGTCGAACGAGAGCACGAAGCGCGGCATGCCCTGGCCGATGTAGCTCGTGATCTCGCGGGCTTCGGGCAACTCACGCATCGCCGCCTCGACCCGCTTCACCGTGGCCTCGGTGGTGGCGAAGGCCGAGCCTGCAGGCAGCGTGACCTCGACGATGAGTTCGGGGCGCTCCGAGTTCGGGAAGAACTGCTGCTCCACCTTGCCCATGGCAACGACCGCGAGGGCGAACAGGCCGACCGTGATGCCGGCGGCCCACCACTTGTGGTCGACGGACATCCGCACGACCCGGCGCAGGCGCTCGTAGTTCTTCGTGGCGTAGATGGCGTCGTGCCCGCCCTCGACCTTTTTGATGTTCGGCAGGAGCTTGACGCCGAGATAGGGCGTGAAGGTAACCGCCACGATCCACGAGATGATGAGCGAGAACGAGACCACCCAGAAGATGTTGCCGGCATACTCGCCCGCCGTGGAGGCCGCGAAGCCCACGGGAAGGAAGCCCGCGATGGTGACGAGGGTGCCTGTCAGCATCGGCGCGGCGGTCGAGCTCCAGGCATAGGTCGCCGCCTCGATGCGGTCGTAGCCCTCCTCCATGCGCACCACCATCATCTCGATGGCGATGATGGCGTCGTCGACGAGGAGCCCGAGCGAGATGATGAGCGCGCCGAGCGTGATGCGGTCGAAGTCGCGGCCGGTGAGCATCATCACCACGAACACCGCCGAGAGCGTCAGCGGCACAGCCAGAGCCACGACGATGCCGACCCGGAAGCCGAGTGCGACCAGCGACACGAGGATCACCACACCTAGCGCGGTGAAGAACTTCACCATGAACTCGTGGATGGCGTCGTCGATGACCTTCGCCTGGTCGGTGATCTTGGCGAACGTGATGCCGACGGGTGTCTCATGGCGAATGGCGACTTCCTCGGCGTCCAGGGCCTGGCCGAGGGTCAGGCCGTTGAAGCCGGGCTTCATCACGAGGCCGAGCATCAGCGCCGCCTCGCCATCGTTGCGGATCTCGAAGGTCCGCGGGTCCTCGTAGCCGCGCTTGACCTCGGCGATGTCGCCGAGCTTGAGGCTGCGGTCGCCGGCCGCCACCGGCAGGTTGCGGATCGTGTCCAGGCTGTCGATGGCACCGTCCAGGCGCAGGTAGACGCGCGGGCCCGCGGCCTCGACGAAGCCCGCGGGCGTCACGTCGTTCTGGTTGGCCAGCGCGGCCAGGAGCTGCTGGCCGTTGATGCCCAAGGTCGCGAGTCGCTGGTAGGAGATCTCAACGAAGATCTTCTGGGCCTGCTCGCCCAGAATGTTGATCTTCTCGACGCCCGGCACGCGCAGCAGGCGCTGGCGCAGGTCTTCGGCGCGCAGGACCAGCTGGCGGTGGGGCAGCCCCCTGGCCTGCACGGCGTAGAGGGCGAAGTAGATGTCCGAGAACTCGTCGTTGAACAGCGGCCCCATCACGCCGCGCGGCAGGCTGGAGGCCTGGTCCGAGAGCTTCTTGCGCGCCTGGTAGAACTCCGACTGGAGCTTGGCCGGCGGCATGTTGTCCTTGAAGATGACCTTCGTCGTCATCAGGCCGGGCCGGACCGTGGTTTCGGCCCTATCGTAGTAGACGAGCTCTTGCAGGCGCTTCTCCAGCGGGTCGGCGACCTGGCGCTGCATTTCTTCCGCCGTCGCGCCCGGCCAAGCGGCCGCGACCGTCATGACCTTCACGGTGAAGGCCGGGTCCTCGGCGCGTCCGAGTTTCTCGAAGGCGAAGAAGCCCGCGCCGGTCAGCGCGATGAGCAGGAAGAGCGTGACGGCCCGCTCGCGGACGGCGAGCGCCGAGAGGTTGAAGCCGCTCACCGCACCACCCCCGTCATGCTGGACGGCGCAGGGCGGACTTTCTGGTCGGCCTTCAGGAGATGGGCGCCCAGCGCTACGATCCGGTCGCCCGGATCGAGCCCGGCCGCGATCTCGGCGCGCTCTTCGCCCATGCGGGCGACCCGCACGGCTTGCGGCTTCACCGTGCCTGTGGCGACGTCGAAGCGCCAGACCGAGGGGCCGCGCCCCTGGTCGAAGAGGGCCGCCAGGGGCACCTCGACCGTGGCGGGACGAGACTGGTCCTGGGACTTGAGCTGGAGGGTCACGGTGGCGCCGAGCGGCGCGTCCTCGCCGCCGCCGGACAGGATGTAGCGCGCCCGGTACGTGCGCGTGGCCGGATCGGCCGTGGCCGACAGCTCGCGCAGCCGGGCCGGAAAGGTCGTCTCGCCCTCGGCGTAGAGCGTGGCCGTGGCGTCGCCCTTCGCCAGACGCCGGCTCGCCTCGGGCAGGAAGATCTCCGCCTCGCGGGCGCCGTCACGCGCCAGCTTCACGACGGTCTGGCCGGCGGCGACGACTTCCCCGGGATAGGAGGGCACCTCCATGACCACACCGTCGGCATCGGCCTGGAGCTCGGCATAGCCCGCCTGGTTCTGGATCTGACTGGCCTGGGCTTCGGCGTTGGCGAACTGGGCGATGGCGGCATCGGCCGCGCCCTTGTTCTGGTCGTAGGTCTGCTTCGAGGTCCAGCCGTCGGCCACGAGCTTGCGACTGCGCTCCTCGTCGGCCCGGGCCTTGATCATCTGGGCGCGGGCCGCTTCGACGGAGGCGCGGGCGGCATTGAGGGCGAGGCTGTAGTCGGTGCGGTCGAGGCGCATCAGGGGCTGGCCGCGGGTGACGTGGTCACCCGGATCGACGAGGCGCTCGAAGATCTTGCCCCCCACCCGGAAGCCGAGGTTGCTCTCGGTGCGAGCCCGGATCGTGCCGGTGTAGCGCGAGACCCCGCCGATCCCCGGAGCGACCTCGGCAACCTGGATTAAGGGCGGCTCCGGGTTCACGGCCGTCTCCGCCTGCGAGCAGGCTGAGAGGGCCAAGCCGGCCAGACCGATCACCCATCTCGCGTCCATAACCAGTTCCCCCGAGGCCAACTGAGCGTTTTGAATTAAGGTCATCATCTATTACGGTCGTCATCTATCGTCAATGGCGTTCTCCGACCGGTCGGCGGCTTCGATGAAGATCGAGGCTCGGACCTCGAACCGCGGGCAACGGGGTCCTGATCCGCCCCCACTGAAGTGGTCCGCCCTGAGGTATGGCCTTCGGGCCAGGACGAGGACGGACAGATGGGCACGAAGCGGCACAAGCCGGAGGATGTGGTCGCCAAGCTGCGACAGTCGGACGTGTTGATCGCGCAGGTGGGCTCGGAAGAACGCTTACAATCGACCCTGCGATCTCGCATCAGAACGGACCTGGGCGGCCCCAGACCGCTTTCCGCGGTGTGCGGGCGCGCCGCGATGATTCGACGGATCGACCATGACGGGCGCCACGGCGGCCTCGGCCGACCGTGGGGCTTACGACCAGGTCCGTGACGCTGGTCGGTGACGCGGAGGCGCGGTCACGCAGCCGAGAAATGCTGCCGGTACGCGAGCGGCCCGACGCCCAGGCGCCGCTGGAAGGCCCGCCGCATCCGCTCCTCGTCGCCGAACCCGTACTGCACCGCGATCTCTTTCACGCTGAGCCCTGTCTCCTCCAGGGCCTGCCGCGCCGCCTCGATCCTGAACCGCTCGATGACCTTGGCGGGCGTCTGGCCGACGCGTTGTGAGTAGTGCCGGGCGAAGGTGCGCGGGCTCATACCGACCCTGTCCGCGAGGTCCTCGACCCGGAGGTCCGCGCCCAGATTGGATTGAATCCAGGCATGCAGTGCCTCGAACCCACCGTCGTCGGCGGCCTGGAGGCTCAAGGGTACGCTGAACTGGGTCTGGCCGCCTGTCCGCTTGAGGTAGACGACGAGCCGACGCGCGACGCGGATCGCCTCCGGACGCCCGCGATCCTCCTCGATCAACGCGAGGGCGAGATCGATCCCGGAGGTTACGCCGGCCGATGTCCAGACCGCGCCGTCTTTCACGTAGATGGCGTCGTCCGCGACGGACACATCGGGAAATCGGCTGCGCAGGAGGTCGCAGGATCCCCAATGGGTGACCGCGCGCCGTCCGTGCAGGAGGCCGGCGGCGGCGAGCACGAAGGCGCCGGTGCAGACCGAGCAGACGCGCCGCGCGCCGGTAGCGATCACCCGGAGCCGGTGGAGCAGATCCGCATCCGCGGCGGCGGTGTGCACCCCCGGTCCGCCGACGACGATCAGGGTGTCGGCCCCCTGGCACGCCGTGAGGGACTGGGTCGCGATCTCCAGGCCGCACGACGTCTTGACGAGTCCGCCGTCCCGCGACGCCACCGTGAGGCTGTACGTCCCGGCCCTTCCCCGAGCATCTTCGCAGGAGATCTCGAACGCTCCGAGCGGACCCGACATATCCAGCAGCAGCGCTCCCGGAAACACGACGAAGACCACGTCCTGAGCCATGAGGGAGCCCCCGTCCGCATCGCGCTTGGCAGGAATGGTGGGCAGAATG
This sequence comes from Methylobacterium sp. ap11, assembly GCF_900110515.1. Taxonomy (NCBI): domain Bacteria; kingdom Pseudomonadati; phylum Pseudomonadota; class Alphaproteobacteria; order Hyphomicrobiales; family Methylobacteriaceae; genus Methylobacterium; species Methylobacterium sp. ap11. The sequence continues at coordinate 70,329 of NZ_FOEB01000026.1, forward strand.
ACCTTTCTGTCGGACGCTGTCAGCCCGAGGATCGTCGCCGAGCAGGGGAGATGGCGATGTCCAGCGGTACGATCGAGATCGGTTTCCTATTTTATCCGGGCATGACGCAACTCGACGTGACGGGGCCGCTCGAGGTCCTCGCGCGTCTGCCGGGGGCCCGCATCCACTGCCTGTGGAAGCTGATCGAGCCGATCACGAGCGATGTCGGCCTGACCCTCATGCCGACGGCCACGTTCTCGGATTGCCCCCAGCTCGACGTGCTGTGCGTGGGCGGCGGGCCGGGCCAGATGGCTTTGATGGACGACGAGGCCGTCATGGCCTTCATTGCCAAGGCGGGGACGAGTGCCCGCTACGTGACATCGGTCTGCGCGGGATCCCTGATCCTCGCTGGCGCCGGGCTGCTCGAGGGCTACCGCTCCGCCTGCCACTGGCTGTCCCGCGACCAGCTCGCCCTGCTCGGCGCCATCCCGGCGGAATCCCGGATCGTCGTCGATCGCAACCGCATCTCCGGCGGCGGCGTGACGGCCGGGATCGATTTCGCGTTCCGCGTCGCCGCCGAGCTCTGCGGCGAGGCCGTCGCCAAGCGCCTGCAACTGCTCCTCGAATACGACCCTGAGCCGCCTTTCGCGATCAGCGAGCGCGACGCACCGCCCGAGCTCCTCGCCGAGATCCGGGCCGCGGCCGCTCCGATGCTGGCGGAGCGGCTCGCCTCGAGCCAGCGCGCCGTGGCGCGCCTCCGGGGCGGGGTGCCAGATGCGCGCCATCGCGTGTCCTGATGCTCTCGGACTGCACTGCCATGCCCATCCAATCAGTCAACTTCGAAGGGAGGCCGCAGCGCCTTCTCGCGTTCCAGGATCCGGTGTCGCGCGCGTCCGGTCTGATCGCCATCGACTCGACCGCCCTCGGCCCCGCGACGGGCGGATGCCGCCTCTGGCCCTACGACGACGACGACGCCATGCTGCGCGACGTCCAGCGCCTCGCGCGCGGCATGAGCTACAAGAACGCGATCGCCGGATTGCCGCTCGGTGGTGGCAAGTCGGTCATCCGCCGGCCGTCCGGAGATTTCGATCGGGTCGCGCTGTTCCGGGCGCTTGGCCGCGCACTCGACGAACTCGGCGGCGACTACCTCGTCGCGGAGGATGTCGGCACGACGACGCGTGACATGCAGATCGCACGCTCCGTGTCGCCCTACGTCTTCGGCCTTACAGTAAACGTCGGCTCGGCCGGCGGCGATCCCTCGCCCTGGACCGCGCTCGGCGTCTTCCTGTCGATCGAGATCCTCCTGGGGCGGCGGGGGCGCTCCGTGGCGGGAAGCCGAATCGCCGTCCAGGGCCTCGGGAGCGTTGGAGCCGACCTCTGCCGGCGCCTCCACGCGGCCGGCGCGAGTCTCGTCGTTGCGGATGTGAACGAGCGCGCCGTCGCCGAACTCCTCGCGACCGTTCCGGCCGAGATCGCGACGCCCGGATCGATCCATGGGATCGAGGCTGACGTCTTCGCGCCTTGCGCTCTTGGGGCTGGGCTGAACGGGACGACGATCCCGGAAATCCGGGCTTGCATCGTCGCCGGCGCCGCGAACAACCAGCTCGCGACGCCAGCGGACGCCGACCTGCTCCATCGTCGCGGGATCCTGTACGGGCCGGACTACGTCGTGAATGCCGGCGGGATCATCAACGTCGCGGCCGAGTATCTCGGGCTCACGACGGGGGACGTGGCGGATCAGGTCGCCCGGATCGGCCCCCGGCTGTCCGCGCTGCTCGACCGCGCCGAGGCCGAGCGCATCACCCCGTCCATCGCCGCCGATGCGACCGCCCGGGACATTCTCGCGAGCGCATCGAAGGGAAGGTCCGGACTGCCCTGAGGTGACGAGTCCAGCGGACTGACGCAGCGATCCGCCCTCCCGAGTACGAGGACGCGCCGCGAGGGGGCGTCCACGCCGATCCGACAGGAGATGCCGATGAAGCCGTTGATGACAGTCGCGATCGCGTCCGCCAGCCTGTGCTGGGCCGTGGCGTCGTCCGCCATGGCCCAGATCTCCGGCGATACCGTGAGGATCGGCATCCTCGAGGACATGTCGGGGCCCTATGCCGACATCACCGGACGATCGAGCGTCATCGCAGCCGAGATGGCGGTCGCGAGCGTCGGTGGCAAGGTTCTCGGAAGGCCGATCGAGATCGTCACGGCCGACCACCAGAACAAGCCCGATATCGGCTCTGCCATCGCGCGTCGCTGGTACGACCGGGACGGTGTCGACGTCATCATCGGCCTCGGAGCCTCGTCCGTCGCCCTGGCGGTCCGCTCCTACGCGCGAGACCAGGGCAAGCTCGACATCGCGACCAGCTCCGGCAGCGCGGACCTCACCGGATCGGCCTGCTCGCCGACCGGGTTCCACTGGATGCACGACACCTACGCGCTGTCCAAGACGATCGCGACGGCGAGTGTCCGGAACGGGGGAACGTCCTGGTTCTTCCTCACGGCCGACTACTCCTTCGGGCACGTGCTCGAGCGTGACGTCACGCGCTTCGTGAAGGAGGCGGGCGGCCAGGTCGTCGGGGCGGTGCGAGCGCCTCTCAACTCCCCGGACGTGTCGTCCTTCCTGATGCAGGCCCAGGCCTCCGGAGCCAAGGTCATCGCCCTCGCCAACGGCGGCAGCGACACGATCAACGCGGTCAAGACGGCGCGGGAGTTCGGCATCGTCGGCGAGGGCTCGCGTCAGAGCCTCGCCAGCCTTCTGATGATGGTGACGGATGTCCATGCGCTGGGATTGCAGGCCGGCCAGGGCATGCTCGTGGCAGAGGGGTTCTATTGGGATCAGTCGGACGACGCGCGTGCCTTTTCGCGGCGCTTCTTGGAGCGACGCAGGCTCATGCCCAACATGATGAATGCCGCGATCTTCAGCGCGACGCTGCACTACCTGAAGGCGGTCGCGGCGGCGGGCACCGACGAGCCGAAGGCCGTGGCCGCGGCGATGCGGTCGCTCCCGATCAACGACGCGACCATCACGGACGGGCGAATCCGCGGCGACGGTCGCGTCGAGCGGGACATGTATCTCTTCCGCGTAAAGAGCCCAGACGCGTCGAAGGGCGAGTGGGACCTCTACGAGATGGTCGCGCGCGTGCCGTTCGCGGAGGCATTCCGGCCCCTGTCGGAGGGCGGATGCCCGCTTGCGGCGGGATCGCGATGACCCCTTCCGTTGCGTCGCACCCCATCCGCGAGTGGGACGGCACGCCTCGGCGAGTCACCGGGTGCCGCTCTGATCGCCGTCGTATCATGACACCATCCACCGAACCGGTCGCCAGTTCGGTGGATGACTCCCGAAGCGTTATCGGCGAGCGATGCCGCCGGCTGCCAGCGCCTTTGCCTGCTCCGAAAAGCCCGCGATCCGTTCCATCATCGGTTCCCTCACCTCCGGCGGTGCGGTTTTCAGTGACCCGGCGTGGAACGGCGGATCCGGATCGTACTCGCTCATCAACTGGCAGCATTCCGCATAGGTGCGGTCGCGCATCTCCGCGACCATCGTCAGTCCGAAATCGAGCCCGGCCGTGACGCCCGCCCCGGTGATGCGGTTGCGGTCACGCACGACGCGGGCCTCGGTCGGGATCGCCCCGAAGCCGGCCAGGGCGTCCCGGCACGACCAGTGCGACGTCGCCCTGTAGCCCTCGAGCAGGCCGGCCTTGCCGAGGATCAGCGAGCCCGAGCACACGCTGGTCACGTACGTCGCCCGGCTGCCGCGGTCGGCCATGAAGGTAAGCGTCTCCGGGTCGGTGGCCGCCTTGATCGTGCCGTCCGTGCCGCCCGGCGTGAACAGGACGGTCAGGTCCCGCGGGCAGGTCTCGAACGTCGCCGTGGGCATGATCGTCACGCCCGCGTCGCTCGTCACCGGGTCGAGCGACCGGGAGACGAGGTGGATCTTGGTGCCCATCATGGCCCCGAACATGCTGTGTGGTCCGATCAGGTCCATGATGGTCATGCCGGGATAGATCAGCATCCCGATCTCCTCGTGACCGATCCAATGCACGCCGTCGCCACGACCCATGTCGTAGCTGTTCGAGGACGGGCCCGGCGAGGGCCCGGCCGACCCGGCACGCGCCGAGCCGGCGGCGAACGGGGAGAGAAGCGCGAGCAGTGCGGCGGTTCGGCGATCGATAATGGTCATGACGACTGTCCTTCAATCTGAATTTTGAGAATCATTCGCAGTATCTGTCCGTGTCCGAGACAGTATATATGCAATAACAAGGATCCAGGCAAAGCTGCATCATGCCGCCCTGCCTGGAGATCGATGGCCGCGCGGCCCTACCAGCGATATACGAGGCTGCCGATTACCTGCCGCCTGGCATCGTACAGGCAGAGCCCGGTCTGGCATACGATCCGGCGGGTATCGAACAGGTTGGTCGCATTCACCTGCAGCCGCAGGCCGGAGTACTTTCGGTCGAATTGCGCGAGATCGTAATCAATGACGCCATCGACCAGGGCGTCCCCCCGGCTGCGGAACGTGTTCTGGTCGTCGCCGAAGCTCGAGCTGATGTAGCGGACGCCTGCACCGATGCCGAGCCCGGCGAAGGCCGAGCCGGGCTGGAACGTGTACTTGGCAAAGGCGGCGACGGTGTCGTCGGGGATGCCGGAGAGCTGCTTGCCGGTCGTGATCCCGAGGGCAGGATCGTCGATACCTTTGACGATGGTGACGTCGAGATGCGTGTAGGCGGCGGTGAGGTTCCAGCCGGGTGCCAGCGAGGCCGTCGCTTCCAACTCGATGCCGCGCGAGCGGATCTGGCCGGTCGGGGTCTGGAAGAGGAGGGGGTTGCCAGGATCGGGACGGAGCACGTTCTTCTGGTCGATGTTGAACAGGGCGGCGCTCATGAAGACCGGAAAATCGGGCACCTTGTATTTGATGCCGACCTCTTCCTGCTCGCCCGATGTCGGCTTGAACGGCGTCCCCGCGGCATCCGAGCCGAGCTGCGGGCTGAAGTTCGTGCCGTAGCTGACATAGGGGGCGAGGCCACTGTCGAAGACGTAGGCGAGCCCCACCCGGCCGGTGAGCGCTGCATTGTCCTGATCCGCCTTGGTGCCGGCAGCGAGATTGTTGACCGTGCTCGTCACCCAGCTCTGTCGGCCGTTGAGCGTCAGGACGAAACCACCCCACTTGGCCTGTTCCTGGGCGTAGAGGCCGATCTCGTGCTGCCGCTGCTTCTGCCGTATGGCGAACGTATCGACGGGTGTGATGTATTGCCTGCCGTAATTGAAGGTCAGAAGATCGAGGTCGGGCGCAGGACCGAAACCGATCTTGTCATTGTATCCGTAATGATTGTAGTCGAGGCCGAACAGCAAGGTATTGGCGACGCCGCCGAGCTCGAACCGCGTCTCGGCCTGGTTGTCGAGCGCGATGGCGTTGACCGTATCGACGATCCGCGTCGCGGTCCGTTGTCCTGTATTGGCCGCCGGATCGATCGAGACAAGATCCGTGTAGCCGTAATCACCGAGGATGCGGTAGAAGCGAAAATTCTGACGCACGGCCAGGAAGTCGCTGAACCGGTGCTCGGCCTCGTAGCCGATCCGGTACTGCTCCGTCCGGGCCGTGTTGTAGGCCGGATCGCCCTTGAAGTAGTTGGTCAGGCGTCGGTTCGGCGCGTCGTAGAAATAGGACGTGTTGGCGGCGCTCGTGACCGTCATGTGTTCCGCGAGGAGCGTGACGGACGTATCGGCATCGGGGCGCCATGTAATCGCCGGCGCGATGTAGGTCCGGTTGTCCTTGCCGCCCGGGAGCCAATCCTTCGCATCGCGGAACAGGCCGGTCAGGCGATAGCTGAACTGCTCGTTGCCGACCACCGGTCCGCCGATGTCGAAATTGCCCTGGTAGCGGTCGTAGTTGCCGGCCTGGAACTGGATCTCGCCGAAGGGAACCGCGGTCGGACGTTTCGTGATGACGTTGATGATGCCGCCCGGGGACCCGAGGCCGTAGAGACCGGAGGCCGGACCCCGTAGAACCGTGATGGATTGTGCACCGTAGGGCTCGACGCGGGGAATGGCGAAGTTGCCGCCGCCATAGCCTTGCCGCAGACCGTCACGATAGGTCCCGAGCGTGACGAGATCGAAACCGCGAACCGAGAACCAGTCGACCCACGGGCCGTACCCGTAGTTCGGCGTGATGCCGGGGGTGTAATTGAGTGCTTCAACGAGCGTCTGGACATTGCGATCGTCGAGCTGCTCGCGCGTGATCGTGGATACCGATTGTGGGATTTCGACGACGGGCGTTCGCGTCTTGCTGCCGGTCGTCGTCCGGGACGCGACATAACCGGTCACGCCGTCGGAGCTCTCGCCGTTCGGTCCGCTGTGGCCGGGCAGGGCCGCACCGGCAACGTCGATCTGTTGGAGAGGGATGGTATCCGGACCGGCGGTCTGCGCAAGAACGGAGGTCGAGGCGAGCAGGGTCGGCAGCAGGGCGGCGTACAGCTCGACCCTGGAGAGGGAATGCATGGCTGAGATCCATCATATGACTGATCGGATTGGCGATCGGTCACACGATGGGTGGTGCGCGGGCGCTGGCGCTGACCCCGGGAGGCGCGCGCGGACAGGCGACGACTTCCGGCCGCCAGATCACCGCGGTAGCGTGCCGGACCGGCCAGACGATCGTTGCAGAGATCGGCATGGGCGGGTTGGCCGCATCCATGCCGTGGGCCACGACGCAGCATGCCATATGGCCGTGCACGGGTGCCGGCTTTCCCGGTGCTTGTCCCGCCGACCCCGTATCCCGCAGGCAGATGATATGAGACGCCGACGGCACGCCGGCAGACACCATGCCACCGAGCAACGCCTGCAGGGCGAGCGCGTACAGCGCGGCCACCGCGATGACCACACGACCGGGCGGCCAGCTTGGCAGGCACGTGCGCATCCCGATGCCGTACGATCCTGTTAGCGCCAGCGTCAATGCGGCGGATCCCGCGCGGCTATCGATTCCTGTCCATGGCAGCGTGCGGAGACCAAACCGCACCTGGCAAAAAAATTGTTTTCCTGCCGGGCGCTTGGGCCCGGAAACGAAGTCCACGCGGACATCGTGGATATTGTCGCGCGCGCTCGGCCCGCATCTCCCCAGGCGGCCTGCCGTCTTCGAACCTGAATTCATGAGAAAACAAGGTTTGCCGCATTGACGGCGGATCGAGCCGCGCCGTACGCGGAACCATGCGTGCATGCTTGTCAGCTCGACCGGTCTGCCGCCTGGCCCTCGCCGTGGTCGCGTTGTACGCGCTCGCCCTCCAGATCCTGTTGGCCGGAACTCTGTTCGCGGGCAATCAGATCCAGGCGCACATCCTCTGCGCGCCGCAAGCGGAATCGTCTTGCGGAGGCGCCGGCCAAATCCCTCCCGGCCCATACTCACGCGGCCTGCTGCACCGCCGCCCAGGATCTGAGCGCAGGAAGCCCACCGCTCCTGGTCTCGATGGCCGTGGTCTGGCCGTTGCGTCGGGCGGAAGTGATCGTCTGGCGCCCGGAAGTCACGGCGACGCCCCGTGCGCCGCCGGGAAGCAGGGCCAGCCCACGCGCTCCCCCCGTCGTCTGAGCGATCCGTCCTCCGATCCGCCAGACGATGGGACCCGACCATGTATCGCATTCCGCGGGCCGAGCTGCGTGCCGCCCTGCCGTTGATGCTGCTTTCCACCACATCCGTTCTCGCCCAGTCCGCGCCCCCCGACACCGTCGCGCTCGAACAGATCACCGTCGCTGGCGAGCGGAGGGGCGCCGCCTTCGGGGCCAATGGCGGGAGGACGCCGAACGACTCCTTCGTTCAGGGCTACACCCCCAAGCAGACGACGACGGCCCTGAAGATCCCGGCCCCGATCCAGGATATCCCCGTCTCCGTGCAGGTCGTCCCGCAGGAACTGATCCAGGACCGCGGCGCGCTCACCGTCCGACAGGCCATCGATACGGTCAGCGGCGTGACGAGCAGCAATGCCATCCCGGGCTGCCAGTCCTTCCGGATCCGCGGCTTCAACGACGGCTTCTCCAACCTGCGCGACGGTTTTCGCGAAACCAGCAACCAGCAGGATATCCAGGGCATCGAGCGCATCGAGGTGCTGAAAGGGCCTGCCTCCGTGCTCTACGGGGGCAACCTCGCGGCCGGCGGCGTGGTCAACATCGTCACCAAGACACCCGTCGATCTGAACTTCGCCAATGCCGCTCTCACCGGCGGCAGCTTCGGCCTCGTCCGTCCGACCTTCGACGTGAACCAGGACCTGACCGGCGACGGCCGCCTCGTCATGCGCGTCAACGGCGCCTTCGACCGCACCGACACGTACCGCGACTTCGCCTATGGCGACAGCAAGTTCGTCAACCCGAGCCTGCGCTGGCGTCCGACCGCCCAGGACGAGATCATCGTGCGCGCGCAGGTCCTGCAGAGCAACTTCAGCTACGGACCGTACCAGTCGCCCCTGTCCCGGACGACGTTGCGTCTGCCTTACTCGTTCAGCTTCTCCGATCCGAACCTGCGCGACAGCCACCGCAACGCGGAGCGCATCAGCTACGACTGGATCCACAAGTTCGACGACACCCTTCGCTTCCGGTCGGGCTTCAACGCGTCCGCGGTCAACTACGACATCGGCACCGACCGGTTCGCCATGCTGCGCTTCAACGCGGATGGGCGCACGGTCTCGCGCACCTTCGTCACCGGCCCCCAGCACCTGCGCGATTACGACTGGCAGAACGAGTTCTCGGGGACGTTCTACACGGGCGACGTCCGGCATGACTGGCTGGCCGGAGTGGAGACCTACTGGAGCTTCAACAGCGCGACCAGTTTTCAGGGAACGCTTCCCAACCTGAATATCTTCGCGCCGGTCTACGGCGTGACGCCGAGCGCGCTGCGATTGAGCGCGAGCTCCGATGCCAGCTTCACGAACATCGCCGGCTACGTCCAGGATTTCGTGACGCTCACGCCGCAGGTCCGCCTGCTGCTCGGCGGGCGCTACGACGTCACCGATACGGTCAACCTCAACCGGCTCACAAACCGCACCAGCGCCAACGCCGCCGACCGGTTCTCGCCGCGCCTCGGCATCACCTACGAGCCGGTGCCGACGACCGCCCTGTTCGCGAACTGGGCCAACGGCTTCGTTCCGGCGACGCAGACGACGGTCAGCGGCGCGACCCTGCCTCCGAGCGCGAGCGAGCAGTTCGAGGTCGGCGTGAAGCAGCAGGCGTTCGACGGGCGCGTGCAGGCCACCGTGGCCCTGTTCCAGGTCACCCGCACCAACGTGCCGACCCCCGACCCGACGAACGCCACCTTCAGCATCGCGTCCGGCGAGCAGCAGAGCCGCGGCGTCGAGGTGGATATCGCCGGCGAGATCCTGCCGGGCTGGAAAGGCGTGGTCAGCTACGCCTACACCTTCGCCGACGTGACCAAGGACAACCGGCTGCCCGTCGGCGACCTGCTGGCGGGGGTCGCCAGGCACGCCGGCCAGGTCTGGACGACCTACGAGTTCCCGCCCGGGTCCGTCCTCGACGGCTTCGGGATCGGCGCCGGTGTCAGGGCCGAGACGGCGCGGGAGGCGACGCTGCCGAACACGTTCAAGCTCCCGGGCTACGTGCGGCTCGACGCGGCGGCCTGGTACCGCTTCGCGATCCAGGGGCAGCCGCTTCGCGCGCAGCTGAACCTTCAGAACATCACCGACCGGCGCATCTACGACACCGATGGCGCCAACGTGTTGCGTCCGACGGTGCCGTTCACCGTACTCGCCTCGATCTCGACTCAGTTCTGACCGGAGATCCACCATGGCCCGAACCACGCCCGCGGACGTGACCGCCGAGCGATCTCTCGACGCGCCTGCGGTGAACCGGCGCGACTTCGCGGTGACCGCCCTCGGCGGTGTTCTGCTCGCCGCAGCGACGCCCGGCGCCCGTGCCCAGTCGTCGCCGCAGCCGCTCCCGCGACCGCGCATGATGCAGCAATCGGACGTCGCACCGCTCAAGGTCGCCATGCTGGTCTATCCCCGCATGGTCATGCTCGATCTCGTCGCTCCGCAGAGCGTCCTCCAGATGCTCAACTCCGACATCCATCTCGTCGGGGAGACGAGGGAACCCGTCGCAACGGATCTGGGTCTCCCGGTCACCCCGACCTGCACCATCGACGAGTGTCCGCGCGACCTCGACGTGCTCTTCGTGCCGGGCGGCCTGATGGGCTCGGTCGCCTGCATGAAGAACCCCGCGATCCTCGACTTCCTGGCCGATCGTGGGTCCCGCTCCCGCTACGTGACGAGCGTGTGCACGGGCGGACTGGTGCTCGCAGCCGCCGGTCTCCTGCGCGGCTACGAGGCGACCGCGCATTGGGCGGTCACCGATCTCCTGCCTCTGATGGGTGCGACCAAGGTCGATGCCCGCGTGGTCCATGACCGCAACCGGCTCACCGGAGCCGGCGTGACGGCGGGGCTCGACTTCGGTCTGACCCTCGCGGTGCTGCTGCGCGGGCAGGAGGCTGCAGAGCGGACGCAGCTCGTCCTGGAATACGAGCCGGCCCCTCCGTTCCACAAAGGCACGCCGATCCTCGCCGGGCCGGAGCGCGTCGCGCAGATGCGCACGGGCCGGGTCTGGATGGACGGACAGGCGCGGGACGCGGCCCTCGCCGCAGCGAAACGCCTCGGCCTCTAGAGCATTTTCCGACGAAGTGGATGCCAGTTCGTCGACGAAAATGCGGCAAAATCAAAAACCTAGAGAGCTTCGCGATTGCAACGCGATCGTGAAGCGCTCTAGACCGCAAATGATGATGTGCATCGTTGGAAGTTGCCGAAGCGAGATTGTCGAATGATATCAGTCGCTCATCATCGGATGTTTAACCGAGAGTCCTTGCAATCGAGAATATATCTACTATATGCGATATTGTCTGTATTCAATATCGTTGCTTGGGTCTGGGCGTGGTGGCTGTTCCGCGATCGGCCGGTGCTGCTCGGAACGGCCTTGGCCGCCTACGTGTTCGGCTTGCGCCATGCCGTCGATCCAGACCACATCGCGGCCATCGACAACGTCACGCGCAAGCTCATGCAGTTCGGGGAGCGCCCGGTCTCCGTCGGCCTCTGGTTCGCCCTCGGGCATTCGAGCGTCGTCATCATCGCCGCCGTGACCATCGCGTGGACGGCGGCCGGCCTGACGGCGTTCGAGAGCCTGAAGGATCTCGGCGGCCTCGTCGGGACCGGGGTGTCGGCCGGTTTCCTGTTGCTCATCGGGACGGTCAATCTGGTGCTTCTCGCCGGCATCTGGCGCACCTTCCGGCAGGTCCGCCGCACCGGGCGCTACGTGAGCGAGGATCTCGATCTCCTGCTCGCCCAGCGCGGATTGCTGTCGCGGATCCTGCGCCCGTTGTTCGGCCTCATCACCCGGCCCTGGCACATGTACCCGCTCGGCCTGTTGTTCGCGCTCGGCTTCGACACCGCAACCGAGGTCAGCCTGTTCGGGCTCGCGGCCGCCGAGGCCAGCAAGGGTACGACCCTCTGGGCCATCCTGGTGTTCCCGGTGCTGTTCACGGCCGGGATGACGCTGGTCGACGCCACCGACGGCGTGCTGATGCTCGGCGCCTATGGCTGGGCCTACGTCAAGCCCGTGCGCAAGCTCTTCTACAACCTGACCATCACGTTCGTCTCCGTGGCGGTCGCCCTGCTGGTGGGCGGCATCGAGGCCTTGAGTCTCATCGGCGACAAGCTCGGCTTGCACGGAGCCTTCTGGAGCGCCGTCTCGCATCTCAGCGAGAATTTCGGGCTCCTGGGCTTCGTGGTGATCGGGCTGTTCGTAGTGGCCTGGGCCGTGTCATGGCTCGTCTACCGGCTCGGCCGCTTCGACAATCTCGATCTTCAGCACGAGGAGGGTTGAGTGACCCCGACGACTGAGATCCGCGGGGCTCTCGGAGCGCCGATGCCGGTCCTCGGCCCGGTGCGTCTGCGCTGGCCGGCGGCGTCGCCCAAGGGGGACGCTGACGGAACACCGCATGGCGCTTCCTCGGGATTCCCCTAGGCTCTCGACATGGGTGGGCTTCGACGGCAATCGGATTGGCTGCGGGCAGCATGTGCATGCATGCTCTCCTACGCGCTCGCCCTTCAGCTGCTGCTGTCCGGATTGGTGGGCGTCGCCTCGGCATTTCCCAACGGGCCGGACAGCGCCGGCCCCGTCCTGTGTCGTCCGACGATGCAGAAAGCTCCTGCGACGGCCAATGACGGGGCGGAGCAGCCGCGGCCCCCAGCCTGCTGCCCGTTCGGTTGCGTTGCGGGTCCGCTGCTGCCGGTGCCGGAGACTTTCACGCTGCTGCGCTGGCGCATTGTGCGCCTGGATGCGGTCCGCTCCCGGGTATCCGATCTCGGGCTGCGCCCGACGACCGGCCCGCCGCGGCTCTGCCGTGGCCCACACCCACCACCGTCCCTCCTCGTCTGAACCTGCTGTCCTGCAAACCCGGGTCGCGGGCCCGTGCCGCGCACCTGGTCGGCGGCCGTCCGCGGTCGCTCTCATCCAGACGAGGAGAACCACCATGACCAAGCGCATCCACTTCCCCCTGCGCGAGACCGTTGCTGCGGTCACCCTCACCTTCACGGCGCTGACCGGCCTGGCGCTGGCGCACGAGTACAGCGTCGGACCGCTGAAGATCGACCATCCTTGGGCTCGCGCGACGCCGCGCGGCGCCAAGGTCGGCGGCGGCTACGCCGTCATCACCAATACCGGGTCGATGCCCGACCGGCTCGTCGGCGGCTCGCTGACCGCCGCCGGCCGCGTCGAGATCCATCGCATGACGATGGAGGGCGACGTGATGAAGATGGGCCCCGTCGAGGGCGGCCTCGAGATCAAGCCGGGGCAGACCGTCAAGCTCGAGCCGGGCGGCCTCCACATCATGTTCATGGACTTGGCCGCCCCGCTCAAGCAGGGCGAGATGGTCAAGGGTACGCTGTCCTTCGAGCGGGCCGGCACCGTGCCGGTCGAGTTCGCCATCGATGCGATCGCCGCGAAGGCTCCGGAGGCGGGCCATGCGCACCATCACTGACTCGACCGATCCAGGGTGGTTCGCCCCACGCGCGTCCGCACCGCTCCGGCTCGCCACGGCGGGCGGCGTGCTCGCCCTGACGATCCTGGTCACGCACGTCGCCGCCGAGAACTGGCCGGCCCTAGACCCGATCGTCGCTTCGTTCCGCCTGCCGGCCTCGACCGGGGACGTCGTCCCCTCCGGGAGCGTGATGAGCGAACGGGGAGGGGGCCGATGATCCGCGCGCGTGTCGACCGGGCGAAGGTTGCAGCCGCACGCCGCCAGTCCCTCGTCAGCCTCTCGCCCGTGCAGATGTCGCTCATGCGGCGCGCGCTCGCAGCCGGTCGGCTCGCATTGGCGGCGGAGGATGATGCGGAGGTGATGGCCTTGGTGCAGCTCTACCACATCGGCTATCTCGCCCCTATCCACCGCGAGGCATTCTCCCGGCATATGGCCTGGCAGATCACGCGGCGGGGCCGGCTCGCGGTCGCCCGGCACCAGTGCTCCTCCGCGATGCCTGCGATCGGCCACGGGGCCGAGGCGTGATGCCTCCTTGAACGAAAGCCGATCAGGGTCGGCACGATGCCCCGGGATGCCGTCGTCCCGGGGCATCAACCCGCGCAACAAGAGCCCACGCTCATCCGCGGGCCGGGGCTCGCGGTCACACGGGCCGGCGGGCGAAGCGGCGGAACGTGATCAGCATGAGCAGGAGGCTGCCCGCGAGCAAGCTCGCGAGGCTCAGGAGCGCCTGCCGCTCGGCCGGGCCGGGATCGAGGGAAGCCGGAAAGGCGGGAACGCTGTCGTAGGCGTCGAAGTCGAGCCGCGCCTGGCAGCCGTCGCAGACCGCTGCCGGGCGCAGCGCTGGGCCAGGATGCGAGGCTCGAAGAAGGTCCGCAGGGTGGCACGGTAATCCGCGGCGGTGGCCAGGAAGGCCGCGTGCCGGCCGGCATCGCTCCCGGCCGCCGCCTCCAGCGCACGGGCGAACGCGCTCAAGGGCGAGAGGAGGGCCAGACGTCCGCTCCAGTCGGCGGCCGAGGTCGAATGGGCGCGCGCGGCGTACCGGCGCGGCGCGGGGGCCGCGTCGCAGAAGGCGTCGCGCGCCAAGCGCTTGATCTCGAGTATATCTGTACTAAAGCGGATCATCTTTTCGCATATACCGCAGGCCGATTGTTCCATATCATAAATAATATATAACTGATTCCGGTCGGATTGGCCTCCACTCTGACAATGATTTACAAAGTTGCATCAAAGATCTCTTGCGCGCCCCGCCAGGGGAGCTGCTTCGAATTTGACCCACGACGGGAATTTTTTCGATATGGTATTGCAAGTATTTTCTGTGTGTCTGATCCTCTGTGATAGAGCTTGTACTCAAAAGAGGCGGAAGACGCTCCTCGGTTCCAGCAAGGGCTTCAGTCCAAGGGCTTCAGTCATCCCGACCGAGCCATTCACGAGCTTCTCCCAGGATCTCGTCCGACAGCGAAGGGGCGTCGACCGCGCGCGCCAGGATCAGCGCCCCCAGCATGGCGGCATAGGTACCGATGGCCTCGCGACGTCGATCTCCGGGAAAGGTGTCGGGCAGCGCCGCCTCCATGCCCTCGATCTGCGAGCGGATGGCCGTCGTGATGGCCGACCGGGTTGCCGCCGGCCGGAGGCGGGCGTCGGCGGCCAGGGCAGCCATCGGACAGCCGCCGCCGGCGTCGTCCCGGTGGGCCGGCGACAGGTAGGCTTTGACGAAGGCGGGAAGGTTACCGGCCGAGCCGGCCTTCTCGGCCGCCGCGTATCCGATGGCGTGCGCCATCAGGTCCTCCTTCGAGGCGAAGTGACCGTAGAAGCCGCCGTGCGTGAGCCCGGCAGCCTTCATCACCTCGGCGACCCCGACCGCCTCGAAACCCTTCTCGCGGAACAGGCGGCTCGCCTCCGCGAGGATGCGCCTCCGGTTCTCCCGCATCTGCTCCTGGGTGACCCGCATTCCGAAAATTCCCCGACATGGCCGTTGACTCTATTATGATCGCGATCATATTAAAGTTCAATCATGACAGAGATCATGATTGTGAACCGCTTCGAACGGACCCCGCCATGTCGACCAAGCCCAGCGTTCTCATCACCGGCGCCTCATCCGGGATCGGCGCGACCTACGCCGACCGCTTCGCGCGGCGCGGCCACGATCTGGTGCTGGTCGCCCGCGACAAGGCCCGGATGGACGACCTCGCCGAGCGGCTCCGCCGGGAGACCGGCGTCGCCATCGACGTCGTGCCGGCCGACCTTACGGATGCCGGGCAGATGCGCACCGTCGAGGTGCGCCTGCGCGACGACAGGCGCATCGGCATCCTGATCAACAACGCCGGCGCCAACGTCGCCGGTGCCTTCGCCGAGCAGCCGCCGGAGGACATCGAGCGCCTCGTGACCCTCAACGCCACGTCGGTGATGCGCCTCGCCCGCGCCGTGGCCCCCCGCTTCGCCGAGGCCGGCGAGGGTGCCATCGTCAACATCGGCTCCGTCGTCGGCCTGATTCCGGAGTTCAGCTCGACGGTCTACGGCGCGACCAAGGCCTTCGTGCAGTTCCTGTCCCAGGGGCTGGCCCACGAGCTCGGTCCCAAGGGTGTCTACGTCCAGGCCGTGCTTCCGGCGGCCACAGGCACCGAGATCTGGACCCGTGCGGGCGCGGACGCCGCGTCGCTTCCTCCGATGATGGAGGTCGGCCGCCTCGTCGACGCCGCCCTGGCCGGTTTCGACCGCCGCGAGCCGGTGACGATCCCGCACCTCCACGACGCTAGCCAATGGGACGCCTTCCAGGCCGCTCGCCAGGCGATGATCCCAGGCTTCGGCACCGTCGAGCCGGCCCCGCGCTACGCCGCCGCCACCGTCGCGTGACACGGCATCATCCACGGCACTCGGAGGCCCGGCGACCATGAAGGCGCTCATCCTCGACCGTTACAAGAAGAAGCAGCCGCTGCGGCTCGGCGAGATGCCCGAGCCGGCGGTGGGGGACAGGGACGTCCTCGTCGCCGTGGCGGCCGCCGGGCTGAACCCGCTCGACGCCAAGATCCGCGACGGCGAGTTCAAGCCGCTGCTCAAGTACCGTCCCCCCTTCGTGCTGGGGCACGACCTCGCCGGGACCGTCATCCGGGTCGGACGCAACGTCCGACGCTTCAAGGTCGGTGACGAGGTTTATGCCCGTCCGCGCGACGGGCGGATCGGCGCCCTGGCCGAGCGCATCGCCGTCGACGAGGCGGATCTCGCCCTGAAGCCCGGCAACCTGTCCATGGCGGAGGCCGCATCCATCCCCCTCGTCGGCCTGACCGCGTGGCAAGCTCTCGTCCAGCTCGCCCGGGTGAAGCCGGGGGATCAGGTGCTGATCCACGCCGGCGCGGGCGACGTGGGCACCTTCGCGATCCAACTCGCCAAGCACCTTGGGGCGACGGTGGCGACCACGACGAGCGCCGGTAACGCCGACCTCGTCAAGCGCCTCGGCGCGGATTTGGTCATCGACTACCGCCGCCAGGACTTCGAGAAGGTCCTGAACGGCTACGACGTCGTGCTCGCCAGCCTGGACGGAGAGACGCTGCACAAGTCGCTGGACGTCCTCAGGCGGGGCGGGAAGCTGATCTCGCTTTCCGGACCGCCGGACCCTGCCTTCGCGAAGGCGGCGGGTCTGAACGTCGTGCTCGCGCTCGTTATGCGCCTGCTCAGCCTCCGCATCCGCCGCAGGGCCAAGGCACGTGGGGTCACTTACTCCTTCCTCTACATGCGCGCGAACGGCGCCCAGTTGGCAGGGATCACCAAGCTGGTCGAGGCCGGGGCCATCCGCCCGGTCATCGACCGCGTGGTCCTCTTCGAGGCGACCGACCGGGCCCTGGCCGAGCTCGGAGATGGACGGACCAAGGGCAAGGTCGTCATCGAGGTGTCCTCGGGGGCAAGCGCATGACCATGGCCGTCCTCGGACCCGCGACGACCCCGTTCCGATGGTCCGATGCCCCGAACCGCAGCGTGGCGGCTGTGGGGACGACCTTCGGCGACCGGCAACTCGGACCTTCGGGGGGCGTGCCGGTCGTGCTGCTCAACCACTGGGGAGCGAACCTCGATAATTTCGACCCGCGCATCGCCGAGGGCCTCGCCTGGGCCAGCCGGTTGTCGCCCTCGATTACCGCGGGGTCGGCATCTCGGGGTGACAGGTGCCACGCACCGTGGCCAAGATGGCCGACGACACGGTCGCGGTTTTCCGTGCCCTTGGCCTGGGCCGGGTCGACCTCCTCGGGTTCTCCCTCGGTGGGTTCGTGGCCCAGCAGGTGGCCCTCACGCAGCCCGACCTCGTCCGTCGAACGATTCTGGCGGGTACGGGCCCGGCCGGCGGCGTCGGTATCGACAGGGTCGGCGGCGTGTCCCGGCCGCTGATCCTCGAGGGGACACGCGGACCTTCCGAGACCCGAAGACCTACCTGTTTTGCATCCGTGGTCTGCGTTCCTGATCCTGCCGGTCTTCGGGGTCGCCAACGCGGGCGGGTCGTTGCCTAGCTTCAAGCCGGGCATGGTGCTCGATCCGATCACGCCCGGGGTCGCGCTGGGCCTGTTCGTCGGCAACCAGCTCGGCATGTTCGGGTTCGTGCTGGCGGTGGTCAGGCTCGGCTGGGCGCAGAGACCGGCCCGAGCGACCCGGCTGCGGGTACACGGCATGGCACTGCTCTGCGGGTTGGGGTTCACGATAGCCTGTTCATCGGTCTCCCGGCGTTCGCCAGCACCCCTAAGCTCGAGGCAGAGACCAAGATCGGCGTGCTGGTGGGCTCGCTGCTCTGCATGTCAGCCGGGGCGCTGGTGCTCAGGCTGGCTCCACGCGTGCCAGCACCTGTAGCGTCGCGGCGATCTCGATCGTCGAGATTCGGGGCCGAGTGGACCGTTTCGGCGCCAGGCCCGGACACTTGAAGGGAAAGCAACGAATATCTGCTCGCGCCCTAAAATTGTCTTCTCTCAGGTTTGGTCAGGACGAGGGCGCGGTGTCATCAAAGGGATCTGATGGTACCCGTGTTGCACCCGTCTCCGAGGCGACCTCGACTGGTAGGTGCCTTCGACCTCGAACGAGTTTCGTCGCGAGCAGGCCCAACGTCGCGCGATCGGCCGGGGTCAGAGACCTGCGATCTCGCTCAGGGCACCTGAGGCCAGCATGAGGCAGAAGCCGCCAAGCATCGCGACGCCGGCGATGGCCAGGACGAGGTCCGAGATGCGCACCCTATCCGCCCTGCGGCCTGAGGGTAGATGCCGAACGTGACGGGTGCGGACGGAATGGGTGGACATGGGTGGGTCTCTTTGCTGAGTCGTGCGAAAGATGCGGAGTGTTACCCTCAGAGGCGAAACTCGATCCGCTCACCCGAAACAAAGACACCGTCGGGCCTATGGGCGGTCTCGTCTTCGGCATAGTCGACGGCGGCCTGCCGGCTTCGGAACAGGCCGCCAGCGCGCCCGTGGGTCTCGATCGCGACCCAGTGCCCCTCGGGATCCTGCCCGACGATGAACCGCGGGGCCTCGATGGACGGGGCGTTGGCGTGGATGGCGGCGACGTGAAGGACGGGAGGCATCGGAGGCCTGGGGTTTGCTCGGTCCTCGGAGGAACCGCGCCATGAAGATGGGCCGATCTGCATAAAGGTTCGAGACGGGAGAGGGGCTCGATCCATAAGTGTTTCGTGGGGATTTCAGGGGCGATCGGGCGACGACTTCAACGATCGCCGCGCGATCGTCCCACGTACCGCACCTCAGGACGCCTACCCGATCCCGAAATGGTCAGCGCAGGACGGACAACCATGCCGAGTGGCACAGGACGGCCAGGGTAAGCGTGCCGTAGAAGCCGATGCCGATGGTGGTCAACAGAACGTTGCGATCCTGGCGGCAGCGACTCAAGTGATCGTGAATGAGCGACATCTTATGCCTCAGAGGCTTGTGAGCACTCCAGAAAAATACTGCTGCTCGCATAAAGATGCGAGATGGACTGCGAGAGTCAGGTATAAACATTTCATTAAAATCCGCACATGGCGTGCGAGAGAGAAGGGGGTTCGACATCTATCGCCCTAGCGTTAGCGCTTCTCGCCAGCGACAACGGCGTCTTGCGGCAATTCGGTATTGAACACTCGATCGGTCGCGTTTCCTGTATTGCGCTCGTCAAAAGCAAATCGGTTCTGTTGGAACACGCCTTCACACGATTTAGGTGGGAGCCGGACAAAGTCATAGCAGAACCACATACCGGAGGTTGCGCTCTAAAAAATGCTATGTGATTTTTCGAAATTCCGCGGTCGGATTGTGATAATAGCATTACAACAGTCGATTTTATCCAAGGTGCAGGATCTGCAAATATTATCACGAAATCTAAAATTGATCAATATTATAGATAGAATTCGCAAACAAGGATGAGTTCTAGCTAACTAATTCGATTTTATGCCTTGCTAAATGACTTGGAAATCATATCTTGTCACCTAGAAAATCGGATAGTCTCAAAAATGATAATTGTCTAATTAATATTCGCTATTTGTTGTTCGAATATTTCATCCTATTGGGTGTGTATCTGTTTTAGCGATTAGTATGATTTCGGAAATTGAACATAAGCGCCTAGCTCCAAAAAATTTATGGATCCTTTATACGTTCGCGGTGCAGCCTATCTCGTTTCCCTATGGGCGAAATGCCAAATCCTCCTCGTCGTGATGGGAGGCGGCGATGGACCGGATGGTCAATGCGAATGAGGCTCGATCGGTAACTCGCCACGGTCACTCCCCCGAGTTCATGGTCAAACAACGGAGCGACGGTCGTTGGATCGCCGTGGAGCTGGATGGACCGATCGCCGGTGTCTTTCCATCGCAGCACGCGGCGATGACCTATGCAGGGACGCGGACGCATCACCGCCGGGGGTCGATCCGGCTCGTGCTCGCGCCCTTCACGTTCGGTCGCTGATGCCGGAACCATGCCTTGCGGCCGCGGATCACATGGCCACGGAGCGCCGTCCCCGCATCCCGACGATCACCGGACGCGCCCCGTGCCGTACCTTGGTTGGACAGTCCTGCCGGTTGCCGGCGACCGTACGCACGATCAGGCCATGCGTCGGGACCAATACTCCGTGATCTCAGACGATGATGACGGATGCTGCACGATCGAGCGCGTTCAGGAGATCTGCCGTTTCTGCGGCTTCAGCGTGAGCGGTTTCCGCGGCGACTCGACTTGCGTCGTCACGCTCGACTGGCAGCGCCTTCGTGCGACTTGTCATGATCAGGCCCGCCAAGGCACCGCGCATACCTGCGCCGGACTCCGCGACCTGTTGCGGCATGCCCGGGCGATCCGCTGAACGGCATCGGGCGGAGAGCCGCGATCCCCGGATCTTTATACGGTCTTTATATCTTCGAGTCGTCCCCCGACTCGAATCCCTATGCCGTTCGGGTGTTTCGTGCAGCGGTGAGACTGCCTCTCGGGCGGTCCATCTCGATGCGTCCCGGTGCCATTGGTCCGGGCCATCCGATCGCGGGAACACCATGCTCGACGCCATCTTCACCGCGGCCGGCCTCGGCTTCTTCGCCCTGTCGCTCGGCTACGTCTCCCTGTGCGAACGCCTGTGACGGGGCCCGCCATGCTGCTCGATTACGCGCTCGGGGGCCTCATGACCCTCGGCCTCCTCGCCTACCTCACCTACGCCCTCGTCCGCCCCGAGCGGTTCTGAAGGAAGACTTCCGTGACACTCATCGGCTGGATCCAGATCGCGCTCTACTGCGCGGTCGTTCTCGCCCTCGTGAAGCCGCTCGGTCTCTACATGACCCAGGTCTTCACCGGCGAGCGCAACCTTCTCTCGCCCATTCTGCGCCCCGTCGAGCGCGGCCTCTATCGCCTTGCCGGCATCGACGAGCGGCAGGAGCAGCATTGGCTCGGCTATGCCGGGGCGATGGTCGTGTTCCACATCGCGGGCTTCCTCGTACTGTACGGGATCCTGCGGCTTCAGGCGCTGCTGCCGCTTAACCCGGCCGACCAGTCAGCCGTGGCGCCGGACCTCGCCTTCAACACCGCGGTCAGCTTCATCACCAACACCAACTGGCAGAACTACGGCGGCGAGAGCACGCTGTCCTATCTGACGCAGATGCTGGGGCTGACGCACCAGAACTTCGTCTCGGCGGCGAGCGGCATGGCCGCCGCGGTGGCGCTGATCCGCGGCTTCTCCCGCGCCTCCTCCCGCACCGTGGGCTCGTTCTGGGTCGACATGACCCGCGCCACCCTCTACGTGCTGCTGCCGCTCTGCATCGTCCTCACGCTGTTCTACGTCTCGCAGGGCATCCCGCAGACGCTCGGCGCCTACGTCGACGCGACGACGCTCGAAGGGGCCAAGCAGACTATCGCGGTCGGCCCGGTTGCGAGCCAAGTTGCGATCAAGATGCTCGGCACCAACGGCGGCGGCTTCTTCAACGCCAATGCCTCGCACCCGTTCGAGAACCCAACGGTGCTATCGAATTTTGTCCAGATGGTCACGATCTTCGCGATCGGCGCGGCTCTCACGAACGTTTTCGGCCGCATGGTCGGAGACGAGCGTCAGGGTTGGGCGATCCTCGCCGCCATGGGAGTGCTGTTCCTCGCCGGCGTCATCGTAACCTATTGGGCGGAAGCCAACGGCACCCCGCTTCTGCACTCGCTCGGGCTTCAGGGCGGCAACCTCGAAGGCAAGGAGTTGCGCTTCGGCATCGTCGCCTCAGCGCTCTTTGCGGTGATCACCACGGCGGCCTCGTGCGGCGCGGTCAACGCGATGCACGACTCCTTCACCGCACTCGGCGGCATGATCCCGATCATCAACATGCAGCTCGGCGAGATCATCATCGGCGGCGTCGGTGCGGGCCTCTACGGCATGCTGATCTTCGTGGTGGTGGCGATCTTCGTCGCCGGCCTGATGGTCGGACGCACTCCGGAATACCTCGGCAAGAAGATCGAGGCGAAGGAGGTCAAGATGGCGATGCTCGGCATCCTCTGCCTGCCGCTGATGATGCTCGGCTTCACCGCGCTCGCCACCGTGCTGCCGGTCGGCCTCGCGGGGCCGGCCAATGCGGGGCCGCACGGCTTCTCGGAGATCCTCTACGCCTATACCTCTGCGGCGGCCAATAACGGCTCGGCCTTCGGCGGCCTGACCGGCAACACCATGTTCTACAATACGACGCTCGCCATCGCGATGCTGGTCGGCCGGTTCTTCGTGAAGATCCCGGCGCTCGCCATCGCGGGTTCGCTCGCGGCGAAGAAGACCGTCCCGGCATCCGCCGGCACGTTCCCGACCCATGGCGGCCTGTTCGTCGGCCTGCTCGTCGGCGTGATCGTGATCATCGGCGGTCTGACCTTCTTCCCGGCGCTCGCGCTCGGGCCGATCGTCGAACACCTGTCGGGCCTTTCCGGCCAGACCTTCGCCACGGGGGGCTGAGCGATGGCCGATATCGTCTTCCTGAGGACCGCGCAGCGCCGCGCTGCTCGGGGCCGGGGCCCCGTACACCGGAAGCTCCCTCCGACTGGTCCCCGTCGCGACCGCTCCCGGATGCGCGCCACCGACATCGTCCTGGTGCTGGCGGGCCTTGCGCTCGTCGGCTCCCTGGCGATCTGGGGCTCAATCAACCTGGCGGGCCGCGCCCTCGCTCCCTGACCCGACGCGCGGCTCCGGTGTCGTCCGGAGCCGCCGTCCTCCCTCCCTTCTCTCCCGGATCTCTTCGTGCAGATCCTGCCGGACCCGAAGCCTATGGCTCACTCCTCCCGAAATTCCTTGTTCAGTGCCGCCCTGATCGGGCCGGCCTGCCTCGGCGCGGTCACCAAGCTCGACCCACGCCAGATGGTGAAGAACCCCGTGATGTTCGTGGTCGAGGTCGTAGCGGCCTTCACCACCCTGCTGTTCGTCCGCGACCTCGTCACCGGCGGCGAGAACCTGGCCTTCAGCGGCCAGATCATCCTCTGGCTGTGGTTCACCGTGCTGTTCGCCAACTTCGCCGAGGCGGTGGCGGAAGGCCGAGGCAAGGCGCAGGCCGATTCCCTGCGCCGCACCCGCACCGAGACCACCGCGAAGCTGCTGACCGGCCCCGCGGCGGCCCCCGGCGGCCCGCGCGACGCCCATCGCGTCGTCCCCGGCACCGATCTCAAGGTCGGCGACGTGGTGCTGGTCGAGGCCGGTGACCTGATCCCGTCGGACGGCGAGGTGATCGAGGGCGTCGCCTCGGTCAACGAGGCGGCGATCACCGGCGAATCCGCGCCCGTGATCCGCGAATCCGGCGGCGACCGCTCGGCGGTGACCGGCGGCACCCAGGTGCTCTCGGACTGGATCCGGGTGCGGATCACGGCGGCCGCAGGCTCGACCTTCGTCGACCGGATGATCGCGCTGGTCGAGGGCGCGGCGCGGCAGAAGACCCCCAACGAGATCGCGCTCAACATCCTGCTTGCCGGCCTCACCATCGTGTTCGTGTTCGCGGTCGGCTCGATCCCGAGCTTCGCCTCGTATGCCGGCGGCGCGATCCCGATGACGGTGCTGGTGGCGCTCTTCGTCACCCTGATCCCGACCACGATCGGGGCGCTGCTCTCGGCGATCGGCATCGCCGGCATGGACCGGCTGGTGCGGTTCAACGTGCTCGCCATGTCGGGCCGGGCCGTCGAGGCGGCGGGCGACGTCGACACGCTGCTCCTCGACAAGACCGGCACGATCACTCTCGGCAACCGCCAGGCCACGGAGTTCCGCCCGGTTCGCGGTGTTAGCGAGCAGGACCTCGCCGACGCAGCGCAACTCGCCTCGCTCGCCGACGAGACCCCGGAGGGCCGCTCCATCGTGGTGCTCGCCAAGGAAAAGTACGCCATCCGCGCCCGCGACATGGGCAGCCTCAACGCCACCTTCGTGCCCTTCACGGCGCAGTCGCGGATGTCGGGCGTCGACCTCGACGGCTCGTCGATCCGAAAAGGGGCGGTCGAAGCCATCGTCGCCGCGGTCGCGACCCAGCCCGCGGCAAGCCGCGGCACGGGGGCGGCCCTGGCTTTCCGCACCGACGCAGGAAGCGAGGCGGTGTCGGAGATCCGCGCCATCGCCGAGGAGATCGCCAAGGCCGGCGGCACGCCGCTGGCGGTGGCCCGCGACGGCCGCCTCCTCGGCGTCATCTACCTCAAGGACATCGTCAAGGGCGGCATCCGGGAGCGCTTCGCGGAACTCCGCCGGATGGGCATCCGCACGGTGATGATCACCGGCGACAACCCGATGACCGCGGCGGCCATCGCCGCGGAGGCCGGCGTCGACGACTTCCTCGCCCAGGCCACCCCGGAGGACAAGCTGGCGCTGATCCGCAAGGAGCAGGCGCAAGGCAAGCTCGTGGCGATGTGCGGCGACGGCACCAACGACGCCCCGGCCCTCGCCCAGGCCGATGTCGGCGTGGCGATGAACACCGGCACGGTGGCGGCCCGCGAGGCCGGCAACATGGTCGATCTCGATTCCGACCCGACCAAGCTCATCGAGATCGTCGAGATCGGCAAGCAGCTGCTGATGACGCGGGGCGCGCTCACCACGTTCTCGATCGCCAACGACGTGGCGAAGTACTTCGCCATCATCCCGGCCATGTTCCTCGCCTTCTACCCGCAGCTGCAGACGCTGAACGTGATGGGGCTGGCCTCGCCCCAGAGCGCGATCCTGTCGGCGATCATCTTCAACGCCCTCATCATCGTCGCGCTGATCCCGCTCGCGCTCAAGGGCGTGCGCTACCGCGCGGTCGGCGCGGCGGCCCTGCTGCGGCGCAACCTCCTGATCTACGGGCTCGGCGGCATCGTGGTGCCGTTCGTCGGCATCAAGCTGATCGACCTCGCCGTCAGCGCCCTCCACCTGGCTTGAACGAGACGACCCCCATGCTCAAACACCTTCGTCCGACCCTGGTCCTCACCGTCGCCCTGCTGGCGATCACAGGCATCGCCTATCCGCTCGCCATGACGGGGATCGCCGGCGCGATCTTCCCGGCCAAGGCCGCCGGCAGTCTTGTGGAGCGCGACGGCGTCGTCATCGGCTCCGCCCTCATCGGCCAGAACTTCACCGCAGACGGCTACTTCCACGGCCGCCTCTCGGCGACCGTGGCACCCGATCCGGCGGATGCCTCGAAGACGGTGGCGGCGCCCTACAACGCCGCCAATTCCGGCGGGTCCAACCTCGGGCCGACGAGCCAAGCGCTCCTCGACCGCGTCAAGGACGACGTCGCCAAGCTGAAAAGCGAAAACCCGTCCGCCCCGGTGCCGCTCGATCTCGTGACCACCTCGGGCTCGGGCCTCGATCCCGACATCTCGCCGGAGGCGGCCCTGTTCCAGGCGCCCCGCATCGCCAAGGCCCGCGGCGTCGCGGAGGACCGGATCAAGGAGCTGGTCGCTGCGCAGACGGAAGGTCGGCTTCTCGGTGTCCTGGGAGAGCCCCGCGTGAGCGTGCTCGCGCTGAACCTCGCCCTCGACGCCCAGACCGGCAAGGTCCAGACCGGCAAGTCTCAGTCGGGCAAGTAACGGCGGATCATGGCTGCGGCACGGAGCGAGCGCGACAAGCGCCCGTCCCCCGACGCTCTCCTGGCGGAACTCCGCCAGGAGAGCGGCCGAGGGCGATTGAAGATTTTCCTCGGCGCCGCACCCGGCGTCGGAAAGACCTACGAGATGCTGACGAGCGCTCACGCGCGCCGGCGCGAGGGCGTGGATGTCGTGATCGGCATCGTCGAGACCCACGGCCGGGCCGAAACCGAGGCCCTGGTCGCCGGGCTCGAAGTGCTGCCGCGCCAGAGCGTGCCGTATCACGGCACGGTCTTGGAGGAGATGGACCTCGACGGGCTGCTGACCCGCAAGCCGAAGCTGGCGCTCGTCGACGAGCTCGCCCACACCAACGCCCCGGGCTCGCGGCATCCGAAGCGCTACCTCGACGTCGAGGAGCTGTTGGAGGCGGGTATCGATGTCTACTCCACCCTCAACATCCAGCACGTCGACAGCCTGAACGACGTGGTGGCGCAGATCACCCGGATCCGGGTGCGCGAGACGGTGCCGGACTCGATCCTCGACCGGGCCGACGACATCGAAGTCATCGACCTCTCGCCTGGTGACCTGATCCAGCGCTTGCAGGAGGGCAAGGTCTACGTCCCCCGCAACGCCGAACGGGCGCTCAAGCACTATTTCTCCCCCGGCAATCTCACAGCGCTCCGCGAACTGGCGCTGCGCCGCACCGCCCAGCGGGTAGACGACCAGCTGCTCACACATATGCGGGCTCACGCCATCTCCGGCCCCTGGGCGGCCGGCGAGCGGGTGGTGGTCTGCGTCAGCGAGGACCCGCGCTCGGCCGGCCTCGTGCGCTATGCCAAGCGGCTTGCCGACCGGCTGCGGGCGCCCTGGATCGCGCTCACCGTCATGGGCCGGCGCAGCGCCCAGCTTTCCGAGGTGCAGCGCGACCGCATCGCCGACACCCTGCGGCTCGCCGAGCGACTGGGCGGCGAGGCGATTACGATTCCGGGCGAGGCGCGGCGGATCGCCGACGACGTGATCGGATTCGCCCGCGAGCGCAACGTCAACCACGTGGTGATCGGCAAGTCGACCCGCTCGCGCTGGTTCGAGCTCCTGCACGGGTCCGTGGTGCACGACCTCGTCCGGAGCGGTGGCGCGATCAGCATCCACGTCATCGCCGGCGAGGAAATCGAGGACGAGCCGGTTCCACGCAAGACGGTTCACACGGCCTCGCCGCCCCGCATCGCCGACGGGTTCAGCTACGCGGCGGCGCTCGGCGCCATAGCGGTGGCGCTCGGCATCGGTCTCGTGCTGCAATCGTCCCTCGGGCGTGAGAGCACCGACCTCGTCTTTCTCACCGCCGTCGTCGCCGTCGCGGTGCGGTTCGGGCTCTACCCGTCGCTGCTGGCGGTAGTTGCGGCCTCGCTCGCCTATAATTTCTTCTTCCTGCCGCCGCTCTACACCTTCACCATCGCCGATCCGACCAACGTCGTGGCGCTGTTCTTCTTCACGATCGTCGCGGTCCTGGTCTCGAACCTCGGCGGGCGAGTGCGGATCGAGGCGACCATGTCGCGGATGCAGGCCCGGGCGACGGAGGCCCTGTACGGGTTCTCGCGCAAGCTCGCGGGCTGCGGCACCCTGGACGACGTGCTGTGGGCCACCGCCTACCAGGTCGCCCTGATGCTGCGCCTACGTGTCGTGGTGCTCCTGCCGGAGGCCGAGCGGCTGACCGTGATGGTCGGTTATCCGCCGGAGGACATGCTCGACGAGGCCGACCTTGCCGCCGCCCGGTGGACCTTCGACAATGGCCGCGCCGCCGGCCGCGGCGCCGACACCCTGCCCGGCGCCAAGCGCCTGTTCCTGCCGCTCCGGACCGGCCGGGGGGTGATCGGCGTGGTCGGCCTCGACACCGACAAGCCCGGCCCCCTCCTGACGCCCGATCAGCGGCGCCTCCTCGACGCGCTGATGGACCAGGGGGCGCTGGCGATCGAGCGGGTCCACCTCGTGGCGGATCTGGACCGGGCCCGGCTCGCCGCCGAGACCGACCGCCTGCGCCAAGCCCTGCTCACCTCGCTCTCGCACGACCTCAAGACCCCACTCGCCTCGGTGCTCGGGGCGGCGACGACGTTGCGCGACCTCAGGTCGGACCTCGCCGAGGACGTCAAGGGAGAGCTGGTCGCCACCATCATCGACGAGTCGGAGCGCCTGAACCGCTTCATCGCCAACCTTCTCGACATGACGAAGCTCGAAGCCGGCGCCGTTGTCCCCAATCTCGCCCTGAACGATCTCGGCGAGATCGTCGGCACCGCGTTGCGGCGTGCGGGCAAGATCCTGGCCGGCCACCGGATCGAGGTCGTCCTCGGGCAGGACCTGCCGCCACTGCTCCTCGATGCGGTGCTGATGGAGCAGGTGCTGTTCAACCTCCTCGACAACGCCGCCAAATATGCTCTCGGCGGGTCCACGGTGCGGATCGAGGGCTGGCACACGAGCCATCACGTCTGCCTCCAGGTGCTGGACGAGGGCGACGGAATCCCACCGAGCGATCTCGAGGCGATATTCGACAAGTTCAACCGGGCGCGGAAGGGCGACCACGTCCAGGCGGGGACGGGGCTCGGCCTCGCCATCTCGCGCGGCTTCGTCGAGGCCATGGCCGGTCGCCTGACAGCCGAGAACCGGGCGGACCGGTCCGGTGCCGTCTTCACCCTGAGCTTTCCGATCCCTGTCGATCGACGCGTTCTGGACACTGCCGCATGACCGCTGCGCTCCGCATTCTGGCGATCGACGACGAGCCGCCCATCCGCAAGCTCCTGCGTATGGGGTTGACCAGCCAAGGCTACGAGTTCCGGGATGCGGGGACCGGCAAGGCGGCCCTGCAGGTCCTGGCCGAGGACAGAATCGATCTCGCACTCTTGGATCTCGGCCTACCCGACATGCCCGGTCACGAGCTCCTGCGCCTGATCCGCGAGTCGTGGCCGAACCTGCCGGTGATCGTCCTGTCGAGCCGCGGCGACGAGGCCGGAAAGGTCGAGGCCCTGGACCTCGGGGCGGACGACTACGTGACGAAGCCGTTCGGGATGAACGAGCTTCTGGCTCGGATGCGGACTGCACTCCGCCACCAACTCGCCCAGCAGGGCGAGCGTCCGATCTTTCGCGTCGACGAACTTTCTGTCGACCTGGTACGCCGCGTCGTCAGGATTGGCGATCGCGACGTCAAACTCTCGCCGAAGGAGTACGACGTTCTGCGCCTTCTGGTGCATCACGCCGGAAAGGTCCTCACCCACGCCCACCTGCTGCGAGAAATCTGGGGGACGGTGGCCGATACGCAGTACCTGCGCGTCTACGTGCGCCAGCTGCGCCAGAAGATCGAGCCGGACCCGGAGCGCCCTCACTACATCCTGACCGAGACCGGAATCGGCTACCGCCTGCGTGCGCCCGATTGATGTCGGTGACGACGCGCAAACCCTCATTCGAGCCTCGCCCGACACCCATGACCATCACCGACTTCCTCGCTCCCCACGATGTCCTTCTCGACGTGCGGGCTCCCGACAAGCGCCGGCTGCTGGACGACCTGGCTCACCGCGCCGCCGCCTCGTTCGGCCTCGCCGGCGAGCCGATCTTTCGTGCGCTCGATGCTCGCGAGGCCTTGGGCTCGACGGGGATCGGGAACGGGATCGCGTTGCCGCATGCCCGGCTGCCGCAGGTAACCAGGCCCGCTGGCCTGATGCTGCGGCTGCGCCAGCCCATCGATTTCGAGGCGATCGACGAGCAACCGGTTGACCTGGTGTTCCTGTTGCTGATCCCGGCGGAGGCCCCGAGCGAACCGCTCAACGCTCTCGTCTCGATCGCCCGCCGGCTGCGCGATCCTGCCCTCGTTGCGACGCTGCGGCAGGTGCGCGATCCGGCGGCCTTCTACGCGATGCTGACCGGAGATCGGTGAGGCGAACGCCTTACTGCGTGTCGAGCACGACCGTCCCGAACGCGCCGAAATCCGCTTCGACCCTCTGCCCCGGAACGAGCTGGCTCAACCCGGTGCAACTCCCGACCGCCACAGTATCCCCGGCATCGAGGCCACGCCGGGTCTGCGACAGGGTCTCGGCGAGCCAGGTGACCGCGGCCAGGGGATGCCGGCCGAGTATCTCGGCACCCGAGCCACGGGCGACGATGTGGCCATCGAGAGCAAGGGTGACGGGCGCGGTGGCGAGATCGATTTCACGCCATCCTGCGACGGATGGGCCGCGAACTTGCGCGACGTCGAGACCGAAATCGGCGGTCGCGGTCAAAGCGTTCAGCGGCACGCCGTGGGGCACGCGCCGCCCGAGGATCTGCAGGCCGAGGTGACAGGACAGAATCGCCTCGGCCAGCCTCTCGCCGTCGCCGGGATCCTCGTCGTCGAGTGGGAACGGCCGCCCGAGCACGAAGACGTATTGCGCGCCGATCCCCAGGATCCCCCGCGGGAGGGTCAGCCCGGCCCTGCTCGGCAGCAGGCTGCCGGCAAGGAGGGGCGCGACGACGGGGCCGTCGCAGCCGAGCTGCCGCGTGACGCGGTCCGACGTCGCGGCGAGCGCGTGGCCGCGGATCGGCTGGCCGCAGGCTATCACGGCCGCGTCCTGCACCTCCGCGGCCGAGACTGGTCCGTCGACCGCGCGAAGGTCGAGGCCGGGCGCGACCGTGCCCGAGCGACGGGCTTGGGCGAGTTGCCACCCCAGCCGCTCGGGATCGATGCGGTCCCGAACCGGTCCGGGGCCTATTGTCACTGAGGTCGCCGGCCAGAGATCACGCTGCATAGGATTGCGCCTCATCGTGTACGGCAGGCGCCCCGTCCCCCGTTTCCTGGAGCGATGCAAGCGCCTCGGCGAGAGCCACTGCCGTCTCGGGTCGCGGAACCACGAGGGGCAAGCGCAGGTCCGGTGCGATGTCGCTGCGCATCAGCGAGAGCGCCAGCTTGACCGGTCCCGGATTGGTCTCGCGCTCGAGGGCAGCGATCAAGGGGTTGAGGCGGGCTTGGAGCACCATGGCCCGCCGATAATCCCCGATCCGGCAGGCGCCCTGCAATTCGGCGCAGAGGCGCGGCGCGACATTGGCGACAACCGAGATGCAGCCTCGGCCGCCGGCCAGGTTGAAGGCGGCGGCGGTGGCATCGTGCCCCGAGAGCTGAAGGAAGGCGGATCCCGCCGCACCAGCCGTGATGCCCGGCCGGCCGAGATCGCCCGTGGCATCCTTGATGCCGATGATGCCCGGGATCGCGGCGAGCCGAGCAAGGGTCGCAGGTGCGAAATCGACGCCGGTTCGGCTCGGTACGGTATAGAGCAGGACCGGCAGGTCGACGCCGCGGGAGATGGCGGCGCAGTGCTGGTAGAGCCCCTCCTGCGTCGGCTTGTTGTAGTAGGGTGTGACGATGAGCGCCGTATCGGCCCCGGCGGCCTTGGCGGCACGTGTCAGCGCGATGCTGCTGCGGGTGCAGTTGGTGCCCGAGCCGGCGACGATCGGGACGCGTCCGGCTGCGACCTCGACGGCAATGTGCAAAAGCCGGGTCCTCTCGGCCTCTGCGAGCGTCGGCGCCTCGCCGGTGGTGCCGGCGACCACCAGGCCCTGCGTGCCCTCGGCGATCTGCCAGGCCACGAGATCCGCGAAGGCACGCTCGTCGACCCGGCTGCCGCCCTCGACGAAGGGCGTGATGAGCGCGGTGAGCGATCCACCGATGCGCAATGTCGTCAGACCTGCTGCATCGTCCGCGCCGGTATCCCGGAAGGCTCCACGGGGCATGGGAGGCCTCACAGTGTGAAGACGATAGGATGGGGCGAGAGTGTCACGGCGTTTGGGCGCCGACCCGTCTCGAAGGCTGCATAGGCGAGAGCATCACGCTGCGAGCGGAAGATCCCGCCGCCGAGGCCGCGGGTCTCGACCGCGAGCCACTGTCCATCGACGCTCAAGCAGACAAGGTAGCTCTGCCCGCCGTCCGTGGTCGACGAGCGAACGGGAGTTCTTTCAACGAGGTGCGACATGGGCCGATCTGGCTGACGCGGCCCGATTGCAGGACCGCGCCCAAGGATTGCGCCTTTCGGCATAAGGGGTCGATGCGGCTTGAGGGGTAGAGTTATTAAAAATGCATAGTGATCCAGCACTGTGAGGGAAGCACCGAACGCGAGTGCTCGATCTTCGAGCTGAGCATGAGGGCTCACTCGATCGAGGCTCCTTGATATTGAACGACTTTATTATTTTAATAAATAATATTGGAAGCTCGTTTCGAGTTTGGCATTCATATCCAATGCTGAATAACAGCAAATCCTTCATGGAATATGGTTAGCGCGAGCGCACCGACGATCAGGAGCCGAGCCATGATCAATCTCCAGTAACATCGATAACCGTATCCTGCTTGGCCGCTGGCATCGGTGCGCTGGCACACAGAAACCTTCCTGGATCGACGGGATCGAATTCATCCGAATGTCAACGAATTAAGCAGATAAAGTCAGTTCTTAGCTGACCGCTCGTAATATCATAATTTGTAGATTAATTCAGTAAATACCGATAAAACAATATATTATATAAAACAATATCATTGAGTTTTTGAGTACTCTCGTGATTTGATCAAAATAATGACTAAGTTAATAATATTCCATCAGTTATATCGCTTATACCTTGATCGAGACGTCTGTTGGACACCCCCGCTGGCTAGAGCGCTTCACGATCGCGTTGCAATCGCGAAGCTCTCTAAGTCTTTGTTTTTTCGCATTTTATCCAACGAACCGGTTTTTACTTCGTCGGAAAATGCTCCAGTCTCGCGCGGGGTGACGGTCTCGGGCGGCAGTATCGGGCGAGATGCGGCCAGCGCCCATTTCTCATCGCCGTCATCGGAGGGGCAGGAACGGCGTGACTGCGGCCCTACAAACATCGCGCAACTGCCGATCCGTTACTGCCCTTGTGCCAACCCTCCTTGAGCTTGAGCGATCTCGACCACCTCTCGGGCGTTCGGTCCCACGGGGTGATGATGACTCGCAAGAAAGACCTTGGCCGCGGCGAGCTGATCGAGGGCTGTGCTGCGTTTACGATATTGTTCGGCCAGAAGGTCCGGGGTGAGAGCAAAAGCAAGCTCCTTGGCCAGCGCGGCGATGGGCATTACAGGAGATCTGTGCGGTTGGGCAGCAATCATATTGCACCCTATCTAAATCGCGGTTGATTGTATGTAGTGCGATTTTCTCTTTCTCAGTCGACAGGGTGAGGGACGGGAGATGGCTGCGCTTCGGCGATCATTCGAAGCCGCTTTGCCGTTGCACCCGCTGCGATTGTCACATGGCTCCGAGTGCCGTAACGGCATCGATCGAAAATTGCTCCTGTCGTCTAACAAGTATAAAAGTTATATTATGTGTGTCTAAAATCAGACATCTTCGCTCACCGCATTGCGCGTGGGTCTGATGTTATAGAGATGGCGACGATCCTCTACTGTGCAGCTTGTTAACTATTGATTCAACGGTGAAATGCTATGGGTTTGCATCAATCGGCGTTGATATCGCCGCTGCCGGGAGGACGCGTAGATGTCGTTATTTCGGTCCAGGCTGCGTGCCCTCACGGAGGCGATCAACCGCTCGCGGGGCTGTCTCGACCTTGACCTCGACGGCACCATCCGCAACGCGAACACCAACTTCCTTGATCTGATGGGCTACCGCCACGAGGAACTGGTCGGCCAGCACCACAGCCTGCTGCTTCCCCCGACCGAACGGCATGGCGCGCAGGACGCGGATTTCTGGACCAGCCTGCGCGAGGGCAAGCCGCAGACCCGCGAATTCAAACGGATTACCAAGGCAGGGAGCGAGGTCTGGATCCTGGCCTCCTACAACCCCGTGTTGGGCCGATCCGGCAAGCCCGTACGTATCGTTGTCTTTGCCTCCGACATCACGTCGCAAAAGGCGCGTAGCATCGACACCGATGGTCAGGTCGCCGCCTTGCACCGGTCGCAGGCTGTGATCGCTTTCACGCCAGACGGCACCATCCTCGACGCCAATAGCAATTTTCTCGAAGCTTTGGGCTATGAATTGACCGAAATTAAAGGTCAAAATCATCGCATCTTCATCGACCCGTCCGAACGAGAAAGTGCGTCCTATCATGATTTCTGGGCTGCACTCGGGCGCGGAGAGTATCAAGCGTCGGAGTATCGCCGATTTGCTAAGGGCGCGCGGGAGATATTCATCCAAGCGACCTATAATCCGATCCGTGACGACGATGGGCGCTTGGTCAAGGTCGTGAAGTTCGCCGTCGATGTGACCGCACAAGTGCACGAACGCCGACACCGGGCAGAGAAGGCCCGTGCCATCAGCCTCGACCTCAACGCCATCAGTCGAGCGGTGCATGGGGTGACGACACAGACGGTCGCAGCGGCAGGCACGGTGCATCAGGTCTCAGGCGACATCCAGGCCGTCGCATCCGGGGCCGAGGAACTGTCGGTCTCGGTGGCGGAGATCAGTAGCCAGGTGCAGCACGCCTCGCAGATCGCCGGGCGGGCGGTCACCCAGGCCGAACATACCGGTGGCATCGTCGCGGGACTCAGCGAACAGGCCGCGCGTATCGGAGAGGTCGTCGCCCTGATTCAGGCAATCGCCAGCCAGACGAATCTGCTGGCGCTCAACGCGACCATCGAAGCGGCTCGCGCGGGCGAGGCGGGGAGGGGTTTCGCCGTGGTCGCGCAGGAGGTCAAGCAACTCGCCGAGCAAACCAGCAAGGCGACCGATCAGATCCGCCAGCAGATTGGTGCAACGCAAGGAGCAACCCAGCAGGCGGTGGACGCTATCGGGGCGATCCAGGGTACGATCCGGACGCTTGATCAGGTCGCAACCGCCATCGCGGCGGCGGTGGAGGAGCAGTCGGCGGTGACCGACGAGATCTCAGCGTCAATGCAGATGGCCTCTCGGGGAGCCAACAGCCTTGCCGGTAGCATGGCGGCGATCGCCCAGGCGGCCGAGCAGGTCGATCGCTCGACAACCAAGGTTCGTGAAGCTTCCGAGGCGGCGTGACGGCCAATTCGGGCCTCTTGCGGTCACTCGCGCCCGCGCGGAG
This sequence comes from Methylobacterium sp. ap11, assembly GCF_900110515.1. Classification (NCBI taxonomy): domain Bacteria; kingdom Pseudomonadati; phylum Pseudomonadota; class Alphaproteobacteria; order Hyphomicrobiales; family Methylobacteriaceae; genus Methylobacterium; species Methylobacterium sp. ap11. The sequence continues at coordinate 104,802 of NZ_FOEB01000026.1, forward strand.
TCGATGAAACATGGCGTAGCCGATCGTTGGTGATCGTTTGAGGAAATATTTTTGTGACTGCAGATCGAATGCTGACCAGTGACGATTCTCGCCTGCGCGCTGTCGCCGCCTACGGTCTCAGCCCCGACGTCATGCAAGGAGACCTGGAACCGCTGAACCTTCTGGCGAGCGCGCTCTTCGGCGTGCCGACTTCGATGGTATCAGTCGTTGCGGAGCATCAGACGTTCTTTGCCAGCCGCGTCGGAATCTCGGTCTGCGAGGTCGATCGACGCATTTCCTTCTGCCATTCGACGATCACCAAGGACGAACCACTCGTCATTCTCGACGCGAGCCAGAACCCGAATTTCCATGACAACCCGCTGGTGAACGGGCCGGCGCATGTTCGCTTCTACGCCGGTGCCCCGCTGATCGGCCCGTCCGGGGCAGCGATCGGGTCCTTCTGTCTTCTCGATACCCGCCCGCGTGAGGCATTCACACCAGCAGATGTCGCCAATCTGAAGCTTCTGGCCACGCTCGCGCTCGACAAGATGGAGCTGAGGCGGCTCGAGCGTGCAGAGCAAGCCAGCAATAACCGCTTCCGTCAGATGGCGGGGACCTCGCCGGCCGGCATCATCTGCGCCGACCACGAGGGGATCATTCGGTTCTGGAACCAGGGCGCTGAGGCGATGCTCGGCTTCTCGGCTGCCGAGGCCGAAGGTCAACCGATCGATTTCATCGTTCCCCATCGCTTCCGCGGCGGTCACGCCGGTGGTCTCAGGCACGTCGGCGCAGGCGGAACACCAAAGCTCGTCGGCCAGTCGGTGGAACTCTCGGCACTTTGCAAGGACGGGTCGGAGCTTCCGATCGAACTCGCCTTATCGATGTGGCGGGACGATGGGACCGCGAGCTTTGGCGCCATCATCCGCGATCTCTCCGGCCGGCGTGCCAACGAGGAGCGCCTGGATCGGCTTGCGCATCGCGACCATCTCACTGACCTGCCCAACCGCTTGGTCGTCCGTCAGCGCCTTGATGCAATAGTCCGGGCACAGCAGGAAGCCGTCCTGCTTGTGCTCGATCTCGACGGATTCAAACAGGTCAACGACACACTGGGACACTCGGCTGGCGATCGCCTGCTCCAAGACGTCGCAAAGCGCCTTGTGAGCGTGACCTGCCCCCTCGACATGGTCGCCCGTCTCGGCGGCGATGAGTTCGCGATCCTCCTCGAGGGCGGAGCGGATCGAAGGGGAGATTTCGTCGCGGAACGTCTCATCCAGGCCGTTTCCGTGCCGTTCACGGTGGATGGCTTGGCCTTCAATCTGAGTGCCAGCGTCGGCGTCGCTGTCTACCCCTCGCATGCAAGACAAGCAGACGATCTGCTCTCGGCTGCCGATCTTGCACTTTACGCAGCCAAGAACGAGGGTCGACAGTGCCATCGTCTCTACTCGCCGGGGTTACGCCAGGCGGCGCTGCAGCAACATGCGCTCGCAGGGGAACTGCGCCGAGCCTGCGAAAACGGTGAATTTCAGTTATTCTACCAGCCGCAGGTCGACGCTGCCGGGCGGCTGGTGGGGGCAGAGGCCTTGTTGCGCTGGGAGCATCCCGATCGCGGGCTGCAATCCCCCGCGGCTTTCCTCCCGTTTCTCGAGAAAAGCTCTTTGGCGGTTGAAGTTGGACAGTGGGTGCTGCAGACCGCCTGCGCCCAGGCGGCCATTTGGCGACAAGATGCGCCGAGCTTTCGGATGGGCATCAACCTTTTCGGGCTTCAGTTGCACACGGGAGATCTCGTGGCGGAAGTGAGGGCGGTCCTGAAGCAGGCCGGCCTGCCTGCGGCGGCCCTCGAGCTCGAAGTCACGGAGAACATCATCCTGCAGCAGAACGATCTCGCCCTGCAGATGCTTCGGACGTTGTACGCCGACGGTGTCAGCATCGCGTTCGACGATTTCGGCACTGGGTACGCCTCGCTCAGCCTACTGAAGCGGTACCCGCTATCGCGCCTGAAGATCGACCAATCCTTCGTGCGCAACATCGGCCAGTCGCGGGAGGACGCTGCGATCGTGCGTTCCATTGTTCATATGGCGAGGGCCTTCGGCCTCGGCGTCATCGCAGAAGGAGTAGAAACCTTAATGCAGCAGGAACGGCTACTCGCCAAGGGCTGTGATGAGCTCCAGGGATACCTGCTTGGTCGCCCGATGCCCGCTACGAGCTTCGCATCGCGGTTCGAGCTGAAGAATCCGCCCGTCCGCGAGATTGCCGCCTAATACAAATTTCGCACCATACGCCGAGGAAGACTCTGTTATCCCAAGAGGATCGGCTGAGCGCTTGTGTCCGTGTATGCGGTGCGCATGCGTCGATGGCCGGGTTGTAGGATTGTGTAACAGGATAGGATGCACGCGTATCGTCATCAGCGCCTGATAGGTCATGATCATTTAATCTGAAACCTCTAGACGTTTGACGACATATCAGCCTCGCGAGGCTAGCGATGAGGGTGCAGGGTCTCATGTCGGACAATTAGCGCGAGGCACGCCGCAAACAGGGGTGGCCGAGGCTGCCCTTCTCGACACGCCGCCCGAGCGCGAGTTCGATGCGCTGGCAAAGCTCGCGCAAACCATACTCAGTACCAGCATGTCATCGATCACCTTGATCACTATTGGTTCAAGGCACGCTGCGGTCCCCTGGCTCCGGAGACTCCGCAGGAGCAGGCGTGTCAAACGGCATCGGAACGGGGCTCTGACGCACTCTCGGTGCATGTGGGTTGATGGATCTCGGCTCTGGCCGTTGGAGATCCTGCCATGGCTCCCAGCCTGCACCCCGACGTGATTGCCCCGCCCGGCATCCTGGTCGATCGCGTGGAGCTTGCCGATTGCATCACCATCATCGCGCAGCCCGTAGCCGCGTCGGCCCTCTGTCCTGGCTGCGATCAGCCCTCATCCCGCGTCCACAGCCGCTACACGCGAACCCTGGCGGACTTGCCCGTCGCCGGCAGGCAGGCCGTCATCGAGGTCATCGTCCGCTGCTTCCGCTGTGCCGCAAGTGGCTGCCCGACTAGGATCTTCGCCGAACGGCTGGGTCCGGATCTCGCCGGCCCCTATGCCCGGCGCACCGCCCGGCTCGAGAGCATCGTGAATCACCTCGGTCTCGCGCTCGGCGGCAGGCCTGCAGAGCGTCTCAGCCGCCGGCTCGTCGTCCCCGCCAGTCGCGATACGCTGCTGCGCAGCGTACGCCGGCATGCCGCGCGACCGGTAGAGGCGCCGCGCGTAATCGGCATCGACGACTGGGCGTTCCGCCGTGGACGGCGCTACGGCACCATCATCGTCGATCTGGAGCGGCGGCGCACCCTCGCCCTGCTGCCGGATCGCGAGAGCGGCACGGTGGAGGCCTGGCTATCGGCTCATCCCGAGATCACCATCGTCGCAAGCGATCGTGGTGGTGGCTACGGGGAGGCCACGACGCGGGCGCTGCCCAATGCCGTCCAGACCGCCGATCGCGGGCACCTGATGGAGAACGCCAGCGCCGCCTTCCTCGACGCCGTGCGCCGGTCGATGTCGGCGATCCGCAAGGCGGTGGGCGCCGCGACGGTCGACCCCGAGCGGCTGACCCGTGCCGAGCGTCTGCGGTACGAAGGTTATCTGCGTCGGGAGGCGACGGGCGAGGCGATCCTAGCCCTCTCGCGGCAAGGGGTGCCGATCAAGACGATCGCTCGCACGACCGGCCACAGCCGCAAGCTCGTCCGCAACGTGGTGCGCGGCCTGACGGGCGACGTGTTCCGCTCCCGCCAGAGCAGCCTGGAGGTTCATCTGCCCTGGCTGGAGGGCGAGTGGAAGGCGGGCTGCCGGAACGGGGCGGAGCTGTGGCGGCAACTTCGTGCGAGAGGGTTCACCGGTAGTCTGCGGGTGGTCGG
>NZ_FOEB01000016.1:0-150335 GCF_900110515.1 Methylobacterium sp. ap11
CCCCTCGTCTACGAACAGGAGCATCGCCCAAAACCCGCAACCGAGACCCCGGTCAGCCAAGCCCCGTAGCCGTCCATAGAAACGGGGCAATCCCACCCTCCCAGTGACCCGGTACCGCGCGATCCTCCACCTCGGGCGGACGCTCGCTGATCAGCACCTCGGGGGTGACGAACGACTTGCCGCGGCGCAGGCAGCGGGCCCGCGGCACGCGCAAAGCCCGTCCTGTGCGAAGACAGGCGGTCAACTCACGCTTCAGCGCCCCCCGGCCCTGAATGTAGAGCGCCTGATAGATCGCCTCATGACTGATGCGCATCGTCGGATCGTCCGGAAAGCCGAGCCGCAGGCGCTCGGCGATCTGCTGCGGGCTCCAGGATCGACCCCATCGCCGGCTCTGGCGTCGCCCGTGCCGCCGTCCCGTCCAGGCAACGCTCGGTCCAGGCAGAGCGCTCCCGCCCGGTGTCGCTACGGCACCGGCGAGCCGGTCCTGCACGGAGGTCCGCAGCGCGGCGTTCCCCGCCAGCTTTGCTGGCTTGGGCCGGCGTGCCGCGCGTTCAGCGTGCCACTGCGCCGTCGTGGCGCGATAGTCCAGGCCGCCACTGCGGGTCGCTGCATTGCGCCGCAACTCGCGCGAGATGGTCGATGCCGCCCGTCCCAGACGCCGAGCGACTTCCCGGACCCCGTGACCTTGCGCCTGAAGTATCGCGATCTCCTCACGCTCAGCCAACGACAGGTAGCGCATAGAAGGCGATTTGGATGATGGCGACAGGTGGGAAGGTGCCATCCCGCCTGCTGTCCGGAACCACCGCGAGCCGACCGGTGGCGAGATCCCGACCTTCATCGCTGCGTCCTCGCTCGAGAGACCTTGGGCGATGAACGCCCAGTACTCCCGCCGCGTCGCGCACAAACCAACCCCGGGACGACCCGGTGACCGCAGCTTCTCTCGAAGACACCGATCCGAACGCCGCCGACCTGCCATCACAACCGACCTCCGCCAAGCCGTTGCGACGATCACTTGAATCCACCCAATACTTGGCTCTACGGTACACCGAGCGCCTGGTCGGTGCGGGCATCGAGCCGTCGGTCGGCAGCGTCGGCGACTCGTACGACAACGCCTTGGCGGAGACGATCAACGGCTTGTTCAAAGGCGGAGGTGATCCATCGGCGTGGCCCGTGGCGCTTCCATCATAGCGGTCGAGTACGCCACCCTAGCGTGGGTCGACTGGTCCAACCACCGTCGCCTGCTCGCGCCGACCGGCAGCGTCCCTCCCGCCGAGGCCGAAGCGCGCTATCATACCCACGTCGGCGACCAAGCCCTCACCGCCTGACCCAAGCCAATCAGCCTCCGAAAAACCTGGGGCGGTTCAGTAGGCGGTGGCCCTTCCGATCTTGGTCCACTCGGCCGTGACCTCGTGCACGTCGAGGGGCGGCGGAATCAGCATTCCGCAGAAATCGCCGCGGATGGCGCCAAGGGTCGGCAACACCCCGAACAGGTGCAGCGTGTCCCAGCCTGCCGCGTGCGCCTGCACCCCCCACCGCTCGACGAACTCGCCGCACAGCCGATGGGTCTCGCGTCACTCGTCGGGTCGCAGGCCGCAGCACGGGACGACGCCCGGGGAGAGGCTGTCGAGGCCGCGGGATCAGGAGAGAACGGCGTCCGGGATGGTCGATGCCATCCCCGTCTGTAAGCCCTTCGCGACTCGCGCGCGAGGCCCCTACCCCGCTGGAACGAGCGCGGAACATCGCGTGGGACTTCCGTGGAACCGTCTGCTCTGGAAGCCGCGTTTGTTCGCCGTTCGTCACCAGCGGCGCGAAAAAAGGGGGTTGCGCGACCGGAACCGAAAAGCTAGATCGACCAGGCCCTAAGGGGCGTCGGAGCGTAGCGCAGCCCGGTTAGCGCACTAGTCTGGGGGACTAGGGGTCGGAGGTTCGAATCCTCTCGCTCCGACCATTCAAAATCAAGCACTTAGCCGGGAATGCAAGTGCTGATGGCTTACCGGAAATTGGGATTGGTAAGCTGACAGTAAGCCAATCTTTGAAATCGAGATGCGGTAGCCCCTCCAAGTTGCGGGGAGCCCCTGGGTGACCAGAACGAGAAGTCCTGGTATGGCGGTGTCAAGCCCAGAGGCTGCTGCGGACCAGCGGGTGAACCACTTTCGGAGGGATGTAGCAGCGCCGCGCCTACCGATGCGATGATAAGCGATGCAGAATGGGCGCTTATCGTGCCTTACCTGGGACCGCTGCCCAGCGCGAGCATAGCTTATATGAGTGTTTTGCGGGCTACGCCATGTGGTTCGTGACAGCGTGGCGTGGCGCGCGATGTCCCACGACCGGTCGCCGTAGCAGACCGTGTAGTATCAGGCCCAAGGCTGGCTGCGGTGAGATTGCCCCGGATTGGTGGTTCTTGCTCACTTTGCGTGGATCAGGCGGCCAGAACCATGCGGCGCTTCAGGAGATCGAGGCCTGCCCGTCCGTAGCACAGGCGCTTGATGAGCTTGAGCCGGTTGACCTGGCCTTCAGCCTGGCCGCTACTCCATGGCTCCCTGAGAGCAGCCCGGACGGCAGCGATGTCCGCCTCTAATCCTGAGGCGAACGTCGCGATCTCAGGAGCCTCACAGGTCCGGGCCTTCGTGATCCAAGCCTCGATGTCTGCAGCGGCGTCCTGATCATCGGCCAAGGGCTTGCCCTTCCCGGCGGCGCGCACGAGTGCGGTGAAGCGGCGGGCCAGCCCCGTGACGGCCCGCGCGGTGTCGTCCTGCTCGACGCGGCTCACCACAGCCGCTTCGCTCTCGTCCAACACCGAGGTCGGCTGCACGAGCAGCCACGCCAGCTGCCGTGCTGGCGGCAACGGGGCTTCCAATCCAGGCGGCTCCGATGCGGAAGCCTTGGCACTGCGGGCCTTGCGGCCTGATCGGACCGGCCTCGTTCGTCGCTCGGCGACGAAGCGATGCACTTGCCGGCTCGTCCCTGGATAGCCCCGTTCCCGGATCTCGCGCCACAGGGCAATGGCGTTCTCGCAGCCCTCGTCGATCCGTCTCGCCAAGTATGCGACGTGCGGATCAAGCAGGCTCGGCCCGGCACCGTGAGGCAACCGCGCCGGGAACGTCTCGTCCCTGGCATACTTGCGCACCGTCGCACGAGCCAGCCTCAGGGCACGGGCGATCGCGAGCAGGGGCTCCCCGCCGGCGTGCCGATGGCGGACCTCGTCGTAGACAACCTGCCATCGCATTCGGCTCTGTGCCCCCGCTTCCAACTCCGCCGTAGAGCGGGCAAAGGCGCGGTCGCGCTGGGCGGGACGAACGGTCGAGCCAGGGAGGAGCGGCAGGCTGCGCAACCGGGCATGGGCGCCGTGGAGCCAGCGTTCGACGGCCTGCCGCATGTTGGTGAGCAGGTGCTAGCGATCGGCGACCTGTTGCGCCTGGGGAGCGCCGAGGCTTGCGCCTCGGGCATACTCGGTCGAGCGATCCCGGGCGACGAGTTCGACGCCGGAGTGCCGTTCGAGCCAGCCGGCCACCGTGGGTGCCGTGCGATCCGGGAGGAGATCGACGACGCGGTGACGGTCGAGGTCGACGACGATCGTGCCGTAACGGCTGCCCTTCCTGATCGCCCAGTCGTCGATCCCGACCCGGATGGGAGCCGGCGTGTCGGGCATCGGCATGCGGGCGACGAGCCGCAGCACGGTCGCGCGGCTTGCCGGCATGTGGAGGTGCGCGAGAAGACGCGCGCCGCCTGCACCGCCGCAAGCGAGGCCGACCCTGGCCTGCGCCTCGCCAAGCCGCCGCGTGCGCCGAGCGCGCGGTGCGAGGAGGTTCGTAGGCGTCTCCGCGAAGGTTCGGCGTCGGCAGGTCGGGTTGAGGCAGTAGAACCGCCGCACCTGGATGCGGAGCTTGGTCTGCGATGTTGACAGCGGCAGATCGGAGGGATGGCGGTGGTAGCGGCTTTGGACGGACCGGCTCGCATGCCCGCACTCGGGGCACCGGCCGCCGGCTGTGTCCAGTCGCATCGGGACGACGAGGTGATCCTCGTGTCGCTCGACAAACCGTGCGACGCGGCATTCGAGGATGGCGAGGGGAATGTCCATGCCACCGACGATGGGGAAGGTGGGGCAACCCATCATCGGCCTGGGTAAATCCACCGCCATCGACGCAAAGTGAGCAAGACCCAGAAACGGGGTAATCCCAATCCCAGTCAAGTTGCCCTAGGCCAAGCGCGGCTTCGTCCTGCTGCCACGTCAATAGGTGGTCGAGCGCGTCTTCGTCTGGATGGCGTTCTTCCGCCGCTTGGCCGGCAACAGGGCAATTACCGCGATAAGCAGGCAGCTATCGGTGTCGGTTAGTGCTCGCGCCCGACTACGCGGCGAGCTGGATCGCAGCCAGCCATCGTAAGGGCGTGGGCCAGTTGCACGCACACGCTCGTCTTCGATTAGCCCGGGAACCAGCGGGTACGGTACTCCATTTGGGAACTTGTCGGGTAGATGGCACCATGCGCAGCCGGTGCGCGACACTATTAAATTGGCATCCAAGGTCGCATGCAGGGGCCGGCACCAGGAGCGGCTTGCCCAAGACTGAGCGGGCAGCCGCGGGACGAGCACCGCCCCTCAGGGCAGCCCAGGCAGGCTGCATAGGACCGCCTCTTGCGGGTAAGGTCAGCGTCGCTAACGGGTACGCCTGAGTGCAAGGATTTTGCTTTTGTCCCTTGATACAAAATTCGACTCGAGTCACAACTTACACGAGCGATCTTTGGGATCTGGGAGATTTTGGGTTGACGTACGATTTTTCTCGCTTCTCGACGCAGTCGTTTGAGAAATTCATACAATCTTTAGCGGTCGCAAAGTTTGGCTTGAGTACACAGATTTTTGGTGCAGGCAAGGATGGCGCACGTGAAGCGACGTTCGAGGGAAATTTTTCACTAAATAAATCAGAACAATGGAGTGGATATGTAGTTGTTCAAGCAAAATTCCACGAAAACGTAGGAAAATCACCTGAAAATGCCGCCTGGCTCATCCGACAAATTGATGCCGAGATGGATAAATTTGCCAACCCTAAGCGATCTCTACGGCGACCCGATTACTACATAATTGCAACAAATACGCGTTTAAGTGCGGCTGCGGCAGCAAGCGACGGCAAGGGTGAAGGTGGAATCGACCGCGTAGAAAAACACCTTGCAACGCGATCAAAAAATCTCGGGATAAAATCATGCGTACTTTGGCACCAGGACTCTTTGAGCGTAATATTGGAAAGTGAACCACAAGTTAGATTAAATTATAATTTCTTTATCACGCCTGGAGATGTACTCTCAGCGGCACTATCACATTTCAAAGGTCAACCAATAGAATCATACTTGCCAAGATATCTGCGATCGCAGATTCGCAAAAGTCGGGATATTAAAACCAAAGATGCAGGGCAAACAACTGGGAAAAGAATTGTTCTTGATGAGATATTCGTCGATTTGCCAATTGACATATCTAGTCTACTCGATGATTTTGAAATGATAGATTTTGATGACGAGATTATCTCAGTTGATGGAGTTGAGACCGAAACTCATGATGACGAAACTTCAGATGAAAACTTCGACGAAGTAGATTTTGAAGATATCGAGTACGACCAATCGGAAGATAATAGGATTGTTAGATCTATTGTCGAAAGATGCGCAGACAAATTTTCTGTTGATCTAGAATCGGTCGAGTCTCAGAATAGACCCAGAGATCGAAATAGAGTAGTGTTGATGGGAGGACCAGGTCAAGGAAAATCTACTATAAGTCAATACATAGCTCAAATATATAGAGCGCGGTTAATCGAAAAACAGATTGGTAATACGCCGGAAATTAGAGATATTGTTCGCTCCGTTCTATCTCGTGCTGAGCATGAAAATATACCTCTCACCGGTCCCGCTCGTTTCCCATTTCTCATTGATTTGCCGGCATATGCTGACATTTTGAGCAAAAATACTGGACACCATGAAGAATACTCCATATTAGACCATGCTCGCGCAGCTATAAATGGCGGCAGTGAGGGAGTTACCCGGACTGCGGTTTTGGATTGGCTATCTGTCGCTCCTACAATATTCATTCTAGATGGACTCGATGAAATACCTCACTCAGGCAATCGGTCTGATGTAATAGAAGCAATAAACGAGCTAGTCGACTCTATATATGAGTTCAAATCTGATACATTTATACTTGTAACAAGCAGACCTCAGGGTTATCAGTATGAATTAAGCCAAAAAAACTGGTCTCATTGGCATATGGCTGATTTGAGTACTGAGGACGCACTCAGGTTTGGACAACAACTAGCAAATATTCTTGTTTCAGACGATATTAGACGGCAAGAAATAGTAGATAATTTGGCTCACGCTTCAAAGTTAGAGGCTACTGCGCCTCTTATGACCAGCCCGCTTCAAGTTTCTTTGCTTTTTGCTCTAGTCGAAACGCGGAATAATATACCGAAAGATCGGTGGACTTTGTTTATTCGCTACTATGAAATATTAAGAGATCGAGAAATTTCGAAAGGTGGCGAGAATGGCAGACTCATAGGGGAGTATCGTAGCGAAATAGATTGGCTTCATTACGAAGTGGGGTACCTATTACATCTGAGAGGAGAAAAAATCGGCAGCGCAAACCCGTTTCTCCAGCCAGATGAATTCGCAAATTTGATTCGAGATACTTTGTCTAGGTCAGGATATGATGTAGAGCTGGAGGCGCTAACCGAACGTATTGTACTTTTAGCAACCACACGTCTTGTATTTTTGAGATGTCGCACCGCCCATCAGATAGCTTTTGACGTTAGATCACTCCAGGAATTTATGGCAGCAGCTCGTATAATGGCGAGTCCGCAAGATAAAATTAGAAAAAGGCTTAAAGAAATTGCGGGCATGTCTCACTGGCTGCATGTTTTTAAGATAGCATGTAGTAAAGTTTATTCTTCAGCCGAATTGGAATCCATGCGAGATGACGTCCTTGCAATTCTAGATTCTCTCAACGCAGGAGATAGGACGAACGAAGACTCAATAGTCGCGAGTGGAAGTTTGTTGGCAGCACAAATGCTAGCCGATGGTGTGCCAGGTACTGCACCCGCCTCAAAGCGGAATCTTATGGCCCGTGCGTTGAATATCCTTGGAACGCCAAACGTCGACGCTTGCTATATAATCGAAAAAATTATTGATCAGTCTACAATCAAAGTGATACAGAGTAATATTAGTAAAATTATAATCTCTGGTGGTGATTACAGCAAATTTAATGTGATACGTCTCCTAATATTAATGGAAAAATCCAAAGACATGCTGATAAAACAGTGGGCTTCTTCGCAGTTAAACGCTTATATTGCTGATGATCCATTAGAATTGCTACAGATTATCAATTCCAGAAAGCTGATACCCGTCAATGAAGCGCTCTCCAGCAAATTGAGAGATGCTTTGTGGAGTACAAGCATTGTTGACGCAAGAAGATGGTCGTACAATATCGCCGCTTCAGATAAAACTCATCCCAATACCGCTGATATATATGAAGCAATTGGCCTAGCGGAGGCACCAGTTTCTCATGCACGACTATGTCTATCTGACGGGTCGCCTACGGACGCTGTGTACATTTTCAAAAAGTTATCGGAAGTCATCTCTATTCAAGATCCTCCCCCCTTCGCGCACTCTGATTGGATTATAATGGCGCGCGTGCAAAAATTTTCACAAGACCCTGATAAGGATAACCTAATAGATTGCATTAAATTAATTATTTCTCTCAACCCATCTAAGCTGCCACTTGCTGAGTTTCCTTGGATATTACTGTCTGCACTATCTTTGCGCGCTTTAAGTGCTGAGTCGGCCGACTTCATGGCTTTGATTCTCGATGAAAAATTTGGCTCTCGATCTGATTGGGAGGCGAAAGAAAGCAAATGGATCAAGGAAGGTGTCGAGGTTGATAGATTCATGCCCTCTGACGAGGATATATCCATATTTCCTGCCGAATTCCTTCGACCCGTTATGAAAGTGGCAAGAAAAAATTACGAGTTTCGATCTCAGCGCACACAAGATATCGTTAATTATTTGTTATTTTTCAGGAAAAATCATTCTGTAAATAGACATGTCGCTGATAATTTTTTGATCTGGTATCTTCGCTCGCGTGATGTTACTGCGATAACATGGGATTTGTTAGAATTCTTGAAAAGCAAATTAGTTAACAAGCATAATATTACGTCGTTTCATAACTTATATTTTGCTTTAATCCGGATGCTCCGCAATCATCATTCTAACGAGGATATTATTTCACTAGTTAAGCAAATCGTTATTGGGCACGATTTGATAATTAACTTAGATTCATCATGGTATAAGAAGTTTGTGGATATTTACCTTGAGGACTGCAGTCGGCGTTTCATGCTCGTACTAATTGTTGCATGCATCCATAATAGTCGCTATCGACCGTTTGATTTAGGATGGGTATACGAGACTGATCTTAATATTATGGATGATGATACGGGTGCTATAAAAGAAGCGATATCAGTTCTCCTGCTTGCCGCGGGTGTCGGTTTTGATGCGTCGTACGTAAAAAATACTCCTGTTTCTGTCATTAAATATCTTACAGATCATCCTCCTGCCGGTCGTACAAGGCTGGCTTATAGCATAAGAAATTTATGTCTTCACAGATATAATTCCAACGCAACAAATAAAGCTGACATCGAAACTTGCTACAAAGTTCTGCTGGAGGAGACAGAAAAAACAAAATCGAGACTTTTGGAGGTTGATATTTATAATGATCTGATGTTGCCGCGCCCTATATGATCCTCGTATCTTAAAACTTACGCAACACAATATAGGTTGTGGTGCTGTAATGCTGCGTTTGCAGGCGATCCTCAGTTTCGTTGTTCGCCTGCTATACCGGCAGACCATCCCGGCCAGCCTGCAGTGCATACGGTTGGCTTTCGACCTCGGGTTGGAGCTGGTGCGGGACGACCCCACAAGCGACATTGCTCAGCGTTCTAACCTCAGCTGCTGAGCCCGCGCTGTCCAGCGCCCCAACACATCATCCGAGGCCGCACCGCTAGTGGCCGCCTTGGCTGAGGAGCTGGCCTTCGCCCTGACTGCCGACCTCATGGTCGAGCAGTACCGCCGGCCAAGCCCGGCCCTCGACAGGCTGGCGGCAGCGAAGGCCTTCCTCGAGCGGCAGCAATACCCTGTCGCCCCGACCGTGCTGGAGGTGGTGGAAATCGCTGCCGCTCAAGGCGGGTTGCCAGGCTGAGCGGTAGCGCCCGCTGGCCAGCCCGCAGCACCGCGACCACCACGTCCTGCCGGCGCGCGGCAGCCTCAAGTGCCATCAGGTCAGCGCCGCAGGCCTCGAACGTGCCGGCCACCAGCGCCTCGCGCCGTCTGGCCTCACCCTCGCCGATGCCGGCTTCCTCGGGGTCGCCGATCAGCCGGTACAGGGCCGCCTCGAGGTCCAAGCCGCCACCGCCCTGGCGGCTCCAAGTGCCGGGCGCCGCGTAGAGGGTGAGCAGGGCGTCCAGCACCTCGGCCACCGATAGCGGGGCGAGGTCCGCGACCGAGGCGGCGCGGTCGTCAGCGGTCTCAGCGAGGCGATGGACGTGCAACTCGGTCGCGCCGGCCGGGACAGCTGCCGATCGCCAGCAAGGCCGCGGCGCCGGCCGCGTTGCGGGCCACCGCCAGCACCAAGGCTGCGGCATCGCCCGCAAGGTCGCCGGCCGCGCTGGCGGGATAGACGCTGCACACATAGCGGCGCCCGGAGCGGCCCCGCCACGCGGTGAGGTCGCCGGTGGCGCCAGAGCGTAACCGCTCCTCGCGCACCGGCTGCCGGTCGGCGCGGTCGGCCTTCATCCTGTGGAGGGCGACGTTCCAGTGGAGGGTACGGCGAGAGGTCATTGAGGCGTCCTTTTCATCAACATTTTATGTTGATATAACTATGAGCGGCCGATGGGGTCGTCAACAGAAAATGTTGATAAATGATGAATGCCGCTCAGTGCCGGGCCGCCCGGTCCCTCCTCAACTGGACACAGCCGCAGCTCGCGGAAGCCGCTGGTGTTGGCCTGTCCACCGTGGTCGATTTCGAGAAGGAGCGCCGCGCCGTCTCGTCGGATGCCATGGGAAAGTTGGCGACAGCCCTCGAAGCTGCCGGCGTGGCGCTTATAGCCGAGGGCAGCACCAGCACGGGCGGCGGCCCGGGCGTACGCCTGCGGGACCGTGGGGAAGAAGTTTGATGATTGAGGCTCTGCTTAGGACCCTGAACGGGCCGGGAGTGAACTCAGAAACGCGCTTGGCGGCCTTCCTGGACTGGACTGGTCGGCATGGTTCGGAGCTTAGTTCAAAGCCGGATCTGTTTTGGTCTGGCTTCCATCAAGCGTGGAATATCTGTGATGATACGTGGTGCCAGCGCAACAATTTGCTAGAGTTGGCGCGAGATTTCCGCCAATATTTGTCTGATTTCGATGAGCGACCCTGTGACCACTTGATAGAAGTGGAGGATCGCACCTTCTACGCGGCCTTGCCGGACCGCATTACGATCTACCGGGGGTGTCATATGGACAGGACAATGGGCCTTGCCTGGACAACAGAGAAGGCAACGGCCCTCACGTTCACCAAAGGGCATCGAGGCATGGTGGTCCCCGATCCCGTTCTGGTCTCAGCCACAGTCGCGAAAGGTGCAATCCTCGGGGCCTATCAGACCCGACAGGAGTGCGAAATCCTGGTGGACCCGCTCACCCTCAAGAGCTTGCGAGTCCGATTCGTCTAGGGGGGCAGCGCTGACGCCGTTTGACGAACGGCAATGCCGCGGCGAGAGTCACGTCGTAGGCGTTAATAAAATATATAGTAATAACTTAAATATACCCTTGGAATGCGAGGCGAAAATCTGAATATATTTTAGATTTAATATTGTTATATTATTGTTTGAAGCTTTTTATGTATTCATCTATTGCTATTGCGATCGCATCACTTCGAGATATGCCGCGCTGCCTTGCAAAAGCCTCAATGCCTTTGAGCAAATCTCGATAGATTAGCGTCTTTATTTTCACATTTCCTGCGGCCGGGATTCCCTTTTTATCTTTTAGGGGCGGCTTTTTATCGCCTTCGTCTTCGTTGCTCATGATACACCATAATAGCATTGTGGTCTAAATCCGATGTTAATCACAAATATGGTTGGCAGAAAGATCTTTATTTTTTATATCATAAGGAACTAATTCGATGTAGAGCGCATAATGATATTGGATATTTTTACTTGTACGATTCGTACTTCGGACCGCTGCGCCAGACCTATGCAACTTGATCGCGCGATGATTTCCGCATGCAACCCGCGCTGGCCTCCTGCCCGCTCGACCAGACGGACGGTGCTCCAGATGGAGAGACTGGACACCGGGCCGAGGGTCCCCTAGACCTTCCATTGAGGGCCACCGCACCCTTGGTGGATGAGCGCATTGATCAGCCGCGCGCTCAATGACCGGACTACCGCACGCTCAACGGCCGGGGTCACCCGTGTCACAGCGCGTCGCATCGCATCGGCGGCAACTCGAACGACTGACGCGCTCCAGGCGCATCAGCGGAGCCATATGCGATGACGACCACCTCAGCTCAGAACCATGACCGTGAGCACGCCACCCTCTCGGTGGTGACCGCGGCCTTCCTCTACTCGGACCACCTCTCGGGCAAGGCCCGGATCGGTGGCCTCTCCGACGATGACGCGCGCCGCCTGCTGGCGGAGGCCCGGAAGGCTCGGGCGCGCCTCACCGATTGAGGGCCAGGCCGCGGCCAGGGCTCGGCCTTCTCCTACGATCCCGAAACGATTGAGGACATCGTTTCGGGATCGTCTGGGAATCGTTGCTCGGGCCGGTCAACTACCCGCCGGCCGATACCCTCTTGATGAGCTGCTTGATCGCCCCGCCGCGCTGAATGTCGCTGCCGATGATGTGGACGATCTCGTTGGGGCCGGGCGGCGGCACCTGGTCCCGGTCCACCACATAGACGCTGGTCTCGGCCCGGGCCGAGTTCCCGAACCGGGCCGGCTCCACCTGCGGGGCCTTCGCCATCACGCCCGCACCCATGGCGTTCATCCGGTCCAGGCTCTCCCGGCCGATCACGTCCACCGCGCTCCGCTTCAGCACGAACTCACCAGGCATGAGGGTCCGGGGAACGCTATCCCGGTTCGGTACCCCGCCCGTGACCAGGCCGCCGGTCGCCATGCCGGGCGCGGCCGGCGCTCCGGTGAAAGCACCGAGGATGCTGCCGAGCAACCCGCCGCCCGAGCTGCCACCCATCAGGCCCCCGAACAGGGCCTTCATGATCTCGTTCGAGGCGGCCTTGCTCGCGATCTGGAGCATGTCGGTGAGGATCGACGTGGCGAAGGTCTTGAAGGCGTCCTTCCCCTTGATGGTGCCGGAGGCGAGCCCGGTGAACAGGTTCGTCATGCTGTTCGACATGCCGCCCATGGCCTGCTGCCAGTAGCCGGCCATCTCCTGCGCTGCCGTCTTGAACTCGCCGGTCTTGCGGTCGATCATCCCGGCCGACGTGAAGAAGTCGAGGGACCCGCGGCTGAGCGCGGCCCCAAAGTCGTCCTTCCGTGCCTCCACACCGCGCTGGAGGCCCGCGTTGGCCGCGTACTCGGCCTCCTTCTTCTTCAGCTCGGTGATGCGCTCCTGGATCGCCGCGCGCCCGGTCTCGGACACCAAGCCCTTGTCCCGGAGCTGAGCGAGTTGCTGTTCCAGCGCCAGTTCCTCCGCCCGCACGGCGGCGGCCTGGCCCTCCAGCTTCAGCCGGTCGGCAGCCTGGCGCGCCGCGGTGTCGGCGGCCTGCACCTCACCGGCTGACACCTTGCCCGAGGTCTCCTCACCCTTCAGAAAGTCGGCCCGGGCCTTGGTGCGCTCGGCCTCCTCCCGGTAGGTCTTCAGCGTGGCCTCACCGATGGCCTTCGCGTTCTCCTCCACCAGCCTGGCAGCCCGGTCGGCATAGCTGCGCTGGATGCGCGCCACCTGGTCCGTCTTCTCATCGGGGGCGAGGGAGGTGAAGCGGTCGCTGGCCTTCTCCCGCTCCAACTCCTTATCCCGGAGGGCCGCCAAGTCGTTGATGGTGCGGGAGGCCGGCGCGAGGTCGGCCGTCCGACCCACGGCCCGCTTGTCGAGCGACAGCCGGTCGGACAGGGCCTGTTCGTCACGGGCGAGCTGCCGTTGGTCCAGCGCCAGGCGCTTCTGGCGGATGGCCCGAGCGTTGGCTTCCTCGGTCGCCGCAGCCTCCGCCCGCGCCTTGCGGCTGGCTGCCTCGCCCTCATCGAGCGCATCCCCGGTGGGGGCCGCCAGGCGGTCGGCCCGGGAGGCCTTGGCGTTGAAGGCGGCCAGCAGACGGGTGACGAACTCGGCCGACGTGTCGTCCGCCCGGCCGCCGTTGGCGGTGATGGCCTGCCGCGCCCGGCCCGCCTCCACCCCGGCATCAATCAAGGCCTGAACCGCGCCCTTGCCGGGGTTGGCTAGCAGGGCCGAGCCTCCGCCCTCACCGTGGTTGTAGAGTACATAGCGGTTGTCGTCGGACAGGTTCAGGCCCTTCGAGCGAAGGGTCTTGTCGATCTGGTCAAAGTACCGGATCGCGGCCAGGGCCGACTGAGCCACGTTGGTGGGGTCCGACAACCCGAAGTCCGCCGCCGTCCCCCTGGTGAACTGGAACACGCCCTTCGCCCCGGTGGAGCTGACGGCCTGCGGGTTGAAGTCGCTCTCGAATGACCCGAACCGGAGCAAGGTCCGCAGCCGGTCGTTCCGGCCCGCCCCCTCCGCCGCGTCCGCGACCTGGCGCGCCACCGCGTTGGCGCTCTCGGACAGGGCCGGGGTCCGGTTGAACCCGACCGGGGCGCTCACCGCCTCCCGGGCAACCCGCAACTGCCCCTGCTGGTCCACGATGCCGATGGCCTGCTGCAACAGCTCGCGCACCTTGGCGGCCAGCTCGGCGGCCTTGTCCACGGTGGTGGCCGGGTCGCGGATCTGCTTGTCGAGCTGCGCCACCTGTGCGTCGATCACGGCCTTCTGCCGGCCGAGCGCCCGTTCCTGCGACGCGAGCACCGCTTCGGTGACCCGCTTGCGGGCCTCCACCAAGCGGTCGGTGTAGCCGGCTAGGCGCGCGTCCAGCTCCTCATTCGCGGCGGCAAGGCGGTCGCGCAGCTCGGCCCGGTTCACCACCTCATCGGGGTTGGCGGTCTCAGCCTCGATGAGCTGCCGGGCGATGGCGCGCTGACGCTCCACCAGGGCCTTCACCTGCGCTTCGATCTCGCCCGGCTCGGCCGCGTCGCGCGTGGTGCCGGCGCGCTTCATGAGCGTGTCGATCTGCGCCGCGGTGGCCTTGCGCTCGGCCTGAAGCTCCCGCGTCAGGTCCGGCCGGATGCTGGACGCGATCTCATCCAGCTCCTTCGTGACGCCGCGCCGGAGGCTCTTGAGCTGGTCCGCGATGCGGGCACCGGCCTCGGTGACCGTCTTGTCGGCCGCACCGGCTGCCCGCAGACCGTCCAGGTACCGGCCGAACTCGGCCTCGAGGCGCGCGGCGTCGCCCTGCGTCTCCCGGATCGCGGCGACGATCCGGTCCTTCTTCTCGGTGCCGGACAGGCCGCGGTCCGCGTCGACCGCCCGGCTGCGCTCGGCCAGTCCCGCTTGGAGGTCGGCAGCCCGCTGGCCGAAGGCCTGAAACTCGGGGGCCTGCTGGAGGCGCGACACGTCGGCCCGGGCCGACAGCTCGGTGAGCTTGCCCTGCGCCGCCACCGCGTTGCTGTTGGTCTTCACCGCGTCCGCGAATAGGGCCGCGATCTTGTCCAGACGGTCCAGGGTTTCGGTGATCCCTGCGAGCCGCACCGGGCTGGCGCCGCTGAGCCGGAGCGGGGCGGCTTCGCGCTCGAGGCGCTGGCGCTCATCAAGGATGAGCTGCTGATAGCGCGACACCCCGAGCGGATCGTCCTGGCCGAGCGAGGTCGGGTTGCGGATCACGTCCAGCAGGGGCTTCAGCGCGGTGAGGCCGGCGCGGGCCAGCGCTGCGTCATCCGTCCGGGGGCCGGTGACCGGCCGCACCGGATATCGGGGGTCGGCATACTCGGGAGCCCCGCCGCCGAGCGCATCGGTAATGCGCTGGTCCGCCGAGCGCCGATCCACGTTGCCCTTGGTGACCAGGGCGTCCAGCTCCTTCGCAGTGACGGCGAACTGGCGCTGCAACAGCTCGGTGTTCTGGCCCTGAAGCTCGGTGCGGAGCCGGCGGTAGGCCGCAATCAGCTCATCGATGCTAGCCGCGTTGGCCGAGATGGACAGCCCGAGCTCACCGAACGCCTTCTGCGCCTCCAGGATGGTAATGCGTCGCAGGACCGGATCAGCGTTCAGCTTCTCCCGGCGCTCCAGCAAGAGGCCGAGCTGCTGGTCCACGCCCGAGATGCCGGTCTCAATGGACTGCTGTTCGGACAGCACCTCGTTGCGAACGGCGCGCACCTGGTCCAGGGCGGCCTTGGCGCGTTCCGTGTCGGACAGGATGCGGGCGAGGTAGGCCCCGCCACCGATCGCCGCGCCGGTCGCCGCGATGGCGAGCACCGCCGGGTTGGCGAGGCCCGCCAGGAGCGGGGCGAGGCTGGCCGCGAGCGCCCCGAGGCGTAACCCGGCGGCGGCCACCGCGATGGTGCCGAGCCCGGTGCCGACGATGGGGAGCACCACGCCGAGCTTGTCGGCGGCGGCGGTGAGCGCAGCGGCCCCGTCCACCGCGCTAGTGAGCCCGGTGATCATCGGCCGAAGGCTCTTGTCGAGCACCCCGAAGGCGACGTTGTTGAACCGGGTGAGGCTGGCCGTCAGGCTCTCGTTGGCCTTGGCCGCGCCCTCGGTCGCCGCGCTCGACAGCGTGAGGTCGCCCCCGAGCCGTTTGATGGTATCGAGCTGGCCAAGCATGCCCGCGAACGCCGCCGCGGCGCGCAGGTCGAGGGAGCGCAGCGCATCGGCGGTGGTGAAGCCAGCCCGACGCATGTTCTCCAGCACGCCAATAAGGCCGTTGGCCCGCAGGTCCACGTCCGCCATGGACAGGCCGGCGTCGCGCAGCGCACCCTTCAGCTTGTCGGTCGGTGCCGTCAGCTCTTGCATGAACTGCCGGAGGCCGGTGCCGAGCGTCGAACCCGACTTGATGCCGGCCTGCGCCATGCCACCGAGCGCCGCCGTCAGCTCGGTGAACGACACGCCGCTGTCGCGCGCCACGTTGGCCGCGTAGCTGATGCCGAGCTGGAGCTGGTCCATCCCGAGCTTGGTGCGGTTCAGGGCACCCACGAACACGTCGGCCACGTCGCCCGAGCGGCTGGCCTCCAGATTGTAGGCCCCGAGCACCGAGGTGATGGCCTCCACCGACTGCTGGAGGGTGGACCCGGACGCGGCGGCTAGGTCGAGCACCGGCTTCAGAGTCTGGCCGACGCCGCGGGCCGAAAGGCCGATCTGGCCGAGCTGGATGGAGACGTTGGCCAGCTCGATGACGCTGAAGCGCGAGGTGGCCGCGACGCTCAGGAGCTGGTCCCGGAAGCCGGCCAGCTCGGTATTCGTGGTCTCGGTGATGGCCTGGAACTGCTTCAGGCGGTCGTCGAACTCGGTGAGCTGCTGAAGCCCGGTCCGAAGTACGGTGATGCCAGAACCGATGGCGGCATAGTTGGCCGCGATCTGAGCCTGAAGCTGGAACAGGCTGCAGGGGGCACCAGCACCCGGAGGAAGGCCGCCGGTACCACCCGCACCGCCGCCCGCACCGGGAGGGATGCCACCACCAGCACCCGGAGGAAGGCCGCCGGTACCAGCTCCACCGGCCCCGCCCCGACCGCCACCGCCACCGCCGAAAGCCGGTGCGGGCGACGGCGCCGAAGCGGCCTGCCGGGCAACCGTCAGGGCCGCGGTTGCGGCCCGAAGGTCGGTCTCGGCCTGGCGGAGCTGATCCCGGAGCCCGGCCTGGACGGGCGCGGACAGCTCAGCCTTCACCTTGGCTGCCGACGACGCCAGAGCGTCATTGTCCCGCGCCGCGCCCGCGAGCACCTCGCGCAGCCGGCTGGCGGCCTGTGTCGCCTCGACAAAGCTCCGTGCCATCCGCTGGAGGCCGGGGCTCAGGCTCGCATCATCAATCGCGAGATCGATGTTGATCTGGTTGTCGTCAGCCATTTACCATCTTCGCGAATGCCAGCATGTCGCTCATACTGGTAAGGTTGTCAGCAAACTCGGGCCGTTTAGTTCCGAAGATCTGGCCGGCCGTGTAGAGAAGGCTCTCGGTGAAGGACATGGCCTTCACCATCTCGAACTGGACTCTGATGTCGGTCATCCGCCGGAGGTCTTCGAAGGTGTGAGACCAGTAGATCACCGGGAGCGCGCTCGGCTTGACGCCGAGCGTGAAAATCAGGGTGTCTACGAAGCTGAGGCCGCCGAACCACTCAGCGACGACCCGACAGCCTTCAGTCGGGTCCCGTTCGCCTGGAGGCTGGACAGGTGCTTCTCCAGTCGCCCGACGAAAAAATCGAAGAGGTGCTCCTTCGCGAAGTCGAGCACCGCTTCCGCCGCTTCGACGGTGAGGGCCGGCGGCAGGAACCACTCGGGGTCGCGCCGGCCGCGCTCGTCGCGCGAGGCAAGGCAGACTTCCAGGGTGGTGGTGCGGGTGTGCGTGTCGAAGTCGATCGCGGGCAGTTGCTCGATCGATCCGACCAACTCGGCCAGCTCGTTCAACATGCCGAACGACATCAGGACCTGATGCGACTTGTCGCCGATGTTTACGTCGAGGGTCGGCGCTGGTGCAGTTGCCGTCATCTTACATTCTCCGGGGTGCTACCGGAGAAATGGTTATTGTACAGCTCTATTCAATACCGTTGTCAACTTACGCGCCGGCCTCTGGCGCAGGGATCAACTTCAGCATCCGCAGAACAGCGACGTGCGACCACACCGGGCCCCGGGGCGCCGGGATGCCGGCGCGGGTGAGGCCGGCCGCCAGGCGCGGCAGGCTGGTGGCGCCGGCTGCGCGCAGCTCGGCGACGATCGGGGCGAGGGCCACCGCGCGCTGGCGGGCTCGTTCGGATCGGGCGAGGGCAGAGGCGCGGCCGGCCCGGTTTGCCATGGCGGCAAGATGCTGGTGGCGTGACATAGTGGAAAGGTGGGCGCGAACGCGGCACCCCGCAACTAAACGATGCCCGGGATCGTACAAAAAGATCCTGGAACGATGTAAAAACGATGCGCAGCATCGTTGCCCGACCGTTTGTCTGTTGTGGTTCAGGCCAGCCGCTTGGTCTCGACGCCGGTGTGGGCGGCGACCTAGTGCGCCTGCGTCTACATCAGGGCGCGGCGACCAGCAGGGCTGGCGCCCTGCTCTGAAGCGGACAGATGGGCCGACGGGCCGGCAGCTTTCTTAGCGACGTTGCCAGGGAGCGACATAACGCAAATTGACTAGCTGGGGCGTGTCCCTGCTATCAATGGGGTATGGGAACACTCGCGAAGCGCAAACCGGGCGACAAGCTGGGCAATTGGATGCTCCGAGAGCTCATCGGCGGTGGCGGCAATGGCTACGTCTGGCGAGTCTCGCCAATCGGCGGAGGCGGTGAGGACCGGGCTCTCAAGCTGCTAAAAAAAACGAGTAATACGGTCTTCGCGCGGTTCACCGCCGAAATTCACGCTCTCAAGCAGGCTGAGGCGGAGAGAGTTGACGGTATCGTCCCACTCCTTGATGAGGACTTGCACTACGGCCCTGATGCCGGCCCGCGCTGGTATGTCATGCCGCTTGCAGAGCCTGGCGCGAACGGCCTTGCGGGACAGAACGCGGTCGGGATTGCAGCAGCATTCATTCCACTGGCTCGCACTCTCGCCGACCTTCACGCCCTCGGCATCCATCACAGGGACATCAAGCCCAGCAATATCCTTCAGTACCGGGGCCGGCTCTGTTATTCGGATTTTGGCCTTGTGAAGTACCCGGGACGAGCAGATGTCACGCCCTCAAAGCACACCCTCGGACCGAAGTTCACGATGGCGCCGGAAATGCGCCGGGACGCGCAAGCCGCCGACGGCGCGCCAGCCGACGTCTACTCGTTTGCTAAAACTTTATGGATCGCGTTGTCAGGGCAGCCGCTCGCGTTTGATGGTCAATATTCGTCCGTCGGCGGCTTAAGCCTAAGGCAATTCCATCCCGATATCTTCGCGGCCCCGCTGGATGAGCTGCTTTCGGAATGCACCGACAACGATCCATTGCTGCGCCCCAAGATAGGCGACGTGGGGACGCGTCTCGCATCGTGGGTGCGCACGATGAAGGACTTCGACGCGCGTAACCTCAGAGAATGGGTGAGCATTCAGAGTCGCCTCTTCCCTGCGGGTGCGCCCCAACGCGCTCACTGGACCGGTATCGACGAAATCTGCGCGGTCCTTCGTCTAGCCGCCGACACAGGAAGTCTCAATCATGTATTCCTTCCTGGCAAGGGAGGAATGGATCTTACACAAGTGACCCTTGCGGCGGAGGCGGGCTTCATCGCCCTCAAACTTGGAGCTTGGGTAATTCTGAAGCCCCGTCTTCTGAGCTTTGAGTCTTTCGGGCCGGGCTCACCCTGGAATTACTTCTGGCTTGAAGCCGAACACATATCGCCAAGCGGCACGGCCGGAGCGGTTCTAACGAAAGATGGGATCGACGAGATCGTTTGCGAACTGACGCCCGGCCATTACGTCACATACGACGCTTGGGATCGTAGCCAATACCTTGGGCAGCCATTACCTAAAACGGCCCGGTTCCTTACTCGGACCCTTAAAGGCGCTTTCGTGATTTTTGCTAAGGGGTCTTGGTACAACCGGGATCCTGCCACGTATGACGCTCGGCATCAGCGCATGAGCAGTGATGAATTCCGCAACTACATCGCCCGACATGCAGAAAGGCTACCCGACCCGCCCCCGGAGCGAAATCCGGCATAGGGGCGCGGCTACCCCTGAGATGGTCGAGCGACGTGGCTGGCAGTCGACAGCACAGGCAGCCCAAGACGTAGGCTGAGGACGGGATCACGTCGCCAGTCATTGCGACCATAAGGGCGCTGCGGAGCAGATTTTCCGAAGGTCCGAGAAAGGTCGAGGGTGCGTGAAAACTCAGGAACGCCCGGAATTTTTAGAACAATCTTCTGCGCTACCGCTATCCAAGGAACCGGGTTGGTGGCCGAATGCCATTGTGATGCCCATGCTGCCGCCGCTAAGGGTGCAAGAGGGGGAGATCCTTCTACGGCCTTTGCGTTTTCACACATGGGGTAATCGCGGGAGCGCTCCCCTCGGGCCGCAATGTGCGGTTCACGATGGAAGAGGTGGTTGTTCCCCGGCAGGATGAAGTAGCGGGCTCACGACTGGACGCCGGGCCCATGCATCGAGCGGAGAACAACCATGGGCGAGTATATCGGTCTCGACGTCTCCCTGAAAGAGACCGCGCTCAGCGTGCGGCGGGACGGCAAGCGTGTTTGGCGCGGCACGTGCGCGTCCGATCCTGCCCTCATTGCCAGCGTGCTGCGCAAGCATGCGCCCGAAGCCTTGCGGATCGTGTTCGAGACAGGGCCTTTGTCGGTTTGGTTCTACCACGCGCTGCGCGCCGAAGGCTTGCCGGCGATCTGCATTGATGCGCGCCATGCCAAGGCCGCGCTCGACATGGCTGCCAACAAGACCGACGCCAACGATGCCGACGGACTGGCTCATCTGGCCGAGGTCGGCTTCTTCCGCGAGGTACGCGTGAAGGGATACGACAGCATGCTCGTGCGAACGCTGGTCGCCGCACGCAGCAAGCTCGTGCAGGTGACGACTGAACTCTCCAATCAGATCCGTGGCCTGATGAAGACGTTCGGCTTGATCGTGCCGGGCGCCAAGGGCGGATCGTTCGAGGCGGAGGTTCGCCGTCTCCTGTCAGGCGACGACGGTCTGGCGCGCGTCATCCTTCCACTGCTGGAAGCCTGGGGCGCAGTCCGCCGGCGAGCGGCGGAACTCGGACGTCAGCTCCTGGCCGGAGCCCGCCAAAGCCAGGCCTGTCGGCGACTGATGGCAATCCCCGGGATTGGGGCGATCACCGCGACCGCCTTCATGACCGCGGTCGAGGATCCTGCGAACTTCCGATCGTCACGCTCCGTTGCCGCCTGGTTCGGGCTGACAACGCGACGCTATCAGTCGGGCGAGGTCGACTATGACGGCCATATCTCGCGCAGAGGAGATGCCCATATGCGGGGGCTTCTCTACGAAGCCGCGACCGTGCTCCTGACGCGCAGCCGGGTGGACAGCGACCTGCGTGCCTGGGGGCTGAAGCTGCGCGAGCGGCTCGGTTTCAAGCGCGCCGCCGTAGCGGTCGCGCGCAAGCTGGCCGTGGTCATGCACTCCATGTTGAAGTCCGGCCAATCCTACCGTGCAAAGGCTGCCATGGCCTGACACGACAGCACCCAAGCTTGCCGCGCGTCAAAGTGCGTCGAGGCGTCCCTGCCGGGACGTGGGCGAACCATTCCGCCGAGGCTGTTGCATCGTGAGATCCAGACCGATCCGTCGAATGCGCTTCACACATCGGAAGGTTCTTCCTGCGAAGCCCCATTATGCGGCGGCTCATGCCGACCGCGGAGACGACCGTGCTCCCGGCAAACGACAGCCCGACGATCCAAAAAGGACTTGCTTTATGCGAGGCGATTAGACGACACCCTCGGTCGGAAGCAGACCCCAGTTCAAAGTCAGGCATTGATCGAACACGTCACGGCGCTGGCAGCCGGCCAACGATGCGATGACGATCCGCGGGATCGTCATCGCATCGTCAGAGGATCGCGCGCCAGGAGCCGACCGACCGGCGCTGCCGACTGGATCGCGGCAGAGAGGGCGTTGGTTGTCGACGTTACCCTGCCTTCCTCGCCATCTTGGGCAGCGGCGTTGAAAGCGACCAAACGAGGCAGTGATGGACGAGATCGAGGATTACGACGACGAACACGGCGAGCCCATGCCGCGCGAGCCGGAGGAGATCGAGACATACGAACTCGATCAGGCCCTGCGCGGATTGACGCTACTCGGCGACGATCCCTTCCTCGGCATGCAGGCCACAAACGTCGCGCT
Source organism: Methylobacterium sp. ap11 (assembly GCF_900110515.1). Classification (NCBI taxonomy): domain Bacteria; kingdom Pseudomonadati; phylum Pseudomonadota; class Alphaproteobacteria; order Hyphomicrobiales; family Methylobacteriaceae; genus Methylobacterium; species Methylobacterium sp. ap11. Next base: position 22,020 of record NZ_FOEB01000016.1, read on the forward strand.
CGTCGATAAATTCCTCATGCCGCTAGAGAGCGAGGCCCGTGCTTACCGCTCCGCCGACGAGGGCATCGACATTGGTCACGCGATGCTGCTGAACGCGCTCAGCCAGCAATGGCTCTTCGCCGTCTACGAACTTCTGCGGACGTGGCGCGAGCGCGCTAAGAACGTCCTGAAATGGAAGGCTAACGGCGGCCTCGAACTCAAGGCGGCTGCCCTGGAAGAAGGTAAGCCGAGCGACCTGAACCTCGGACGCGATGCCTTCGCCCGTGCCCTCCGGCGCATAATCGCGGACCCGTCAATCGCGAAGAAAATCGAGGACGACCTGGCGCGCACACATGTGCTCTTCCGACAACTCGAATTCCTGCGTGTAGCGCTTGCTAAGCATGAGGTTTCAGGCCGTCCGAAGCTGTTTGCACGGGCACCTGGCTATGCCCGTATCGACATGTGGACGGGTTCGATGTCCTATGAACTCTCGAATGACTTCGCGATCTTGGACGAGGTCACCCGCCGCTCGTTCGGTGACGGCATGCGGGCACTCGCAACGGATCGAACCGTCCCAACTAAGGAGAGCATAGCCAGATATGACAAGTTCATGGCCATGAAGCCGGGTGACATCCAAGACGGATGATGCTGCTGTCCTGCGACAGCACATCAAACGCCATCTACCGGGTCCGGTGATCACGTCGACGCACTGGCTCCCGACCCTGCCCAGCCAGCCGGAAGCCGGTGCGTCAGCCCGGCGCGCACATCCGCCGGACGGCTTCGACGCCTTGGGGCTTGCCGGCCTCGTTGAGGTAGCCGAGCCGCGCCAGCTCGGCCGCCACATCGCGCAACGATCGCTGGCCGCCCTTCGGGCGCGCTCGCCGGAGCCGCCGGGCCTCGGCCACGACCTCCGGGCGCAGCTCCTGGTGGGACTTCCGCCCCTCCACCTTGGCGCCGGTGGCGCGCTTTCGGTCCCAGGCCGCCTTGAGCTTGGATTCCAGCCGAGCCTTCTCGAGCTGAGCGAAGACGCCCGCGATCTGGCGCATCGCGATCCGGTAGGGGTCGCTGACCTCGGTGAGGTCGTCGTGGCGGTCTAGGCCTCCCCGCGGGGGCCGCGTTGACCGGCCGCGCCAGTGCGTTGGTGCGGCCCCGGTGCGCCGTGCTTCAGACCCCGATCCGTGCCAGGGCCCGGCTCGCCGCCATGGGTGACCAAGTGGTGCCCCGCGGCGGGGCAATGCCGGCCCGGTTCAGGCCAGCCGCCAGGGCGCGGAGGCTGGTGGCCCCGGACGCGCGCAGCTCGCCGATGATCGGGGCGAGGTCGGCGGCCCGGCTCTCGGCCCGGGCCTGGACCACGGCAACCCCCTTGGCTTTGGCCTCGGTGGAGAGGGTGGCACCCCGGTCGCCCCCGAGCTTCACCCCGCGCGCCTTCGCTGCCGCGAGCGCGGCCTTGGTGCGGGCCGAGATGGCGCGGCGCTCCTCCTCCGCGACCATGGCCATCACCCCGACCGTGAGCCGGTTGGCGTTCGGCATGTCGGCGGCCACGAACTCGATGCCGGCCTTCTCCAGCCCAAGAAGGAAGCCGGCATCACGGCTGAGCCTGTCCAGCTTCGCGATGAGGAGCTTGGCCCCGTAGACCCGGCACGCCGCGATGGCGCGCTGAAGCTGAGGCCGGTTCGTGTCGGACTTGCCGCTCTCCACCTCCACGAACTCACCGGCCACCGTCAAGGTCCCGCCGTTAAGGTAGTCAGTCACCGCCCGCTGCTGCGCCTCCAGGCCAAGGCCGCTGTCGCCCTGCCGCTTGGTGGAGACGCGGAGGTAGGTGACGAATTTGCCCCGAGCCATGGCCGAACCTCTGTCACGAACAATCATCCAACGTCGATTGGTTCGTGACAGGGATGGCAGAGGCCGACCTTGTTGGTCAACCGAACAACGACATGAATAAATCAGATAAATTGCTTGACATCAAACCTATAATGGGTGGGTCTTTTTTCTGTATACCTGTGTCATCACAATAACACTAAGTGCATTTTACATTTCAGGAAAATTTTACTTTTTTCCTTATGGTAGCATTACTTCGAAGTACCGCCATCCAGCCAGTGGCGGGGAAATACCCTGGAATTTCCCGGGAACTCATGCCGGTCGGGTGCTCAGCCCTCAATCCGCTCGAGCACCCGCTGCACAGCCGTTGGGGTCCAGGCCGCGCCTCGACGCGTAGTGATCCCCCGCCGGTTGAGGCCGGTTGCCAGCTTGCGCAGGGACGTGGCCCCCTCCGCCCGCAGTTCGGCAACGTCGGGCGCCAGGGTCTCGGCCCAGTGCTGGGCATTGGCTGACCGCACCGTTGCGCTGGCGGTGGCGGCTCGACTGGCCTGAGCCGGGAGGTGGTGGTGGGTCGGGCCACCGAGCTTCACGCCCCGCTTTTTCGCAGCGGCGAGCGCGGCCTTGGTGCGGGCCAAGACCGCCGCGCTTTTCGCCTGCGCCACCTCAATCATGGTACCGATCATCATCATGTTGGCTCCGGGCATATCGACTGCAGTGAAATGCACCTTCGCCCGCTGAAGCTCCCGGAGGAAATAGACATCATCCGACCGCCGGGCCAGCTCGGCGATGACCAGCGTAGCATCGTCACGGCGACAGAGCTGAATGGCCTCAGCCAACTTCGTCCGGGCAGCCCGCCTGCCGGTCTCGGCCTCCACCACCTCTTTCTCAGTCACCAGGTACCGCCGATCAGCGTTCAAGAAGTCGGCCACGGCCCTGCGTTGCGCTTCCAGCCCGGGGCCGGAGGTGCCTTGCAGGTAGGTGACAAACTGGCCCCTGGCCATGGCTTGGTACTCCACCCTCAACGTATCAGCAGCCTGTACGGGTTAGACGGGCTAAGGATACGGAAACAAGAACTTGGACGGGCCGCCGCGAAGGCCTGGACCGGGTACCTGTACAGGCTAACGATACGAAACCGCGCCTGGTAGGTCGTTTTCTCGGGCTACGCCGCGGGGCTGAGGCTGAGCAGGTACTGCCGCCATCCGGGGGCGGTGAAAGGCACGCCACCAGGCCCCGCGCGCTCAGCGAGGCGCCGAGCCTGGGATTGGGATTGCCCCGTTTCTATGGTTCTTGCTCGTTTTGCGTGGATCAGGCGGCCAGAACCATGCGGCGTTTCAGGAGATCGAGGCCTGCCCGTCCGTAGCACTGGCGCTTGATGAGCTTGAGCCGGTTGACCTGGCCTTCCGCCTGGCCGCTACTCCAGGGCTCCCTGAGAGCAGCCCGGACGGCCGCGATGTCCGCCTCCAATCCCGAGGCGAACGTCGCAATCGCAGAAGCCTCACAGGTCCGGGCCTTCGTGATCCAGGCCTCGATGTCTGCAGCGGCGTCCTGATCATTGGTGACGGTCTTGCCCTTCCCGGCGGCGCGCACGAGTGCGGTGAAGCGGCGGGCCAGACCCGTGACGGCCCGCGCGGTGTCGTCCTGCTCAAGGCGGCTCACCACAGCCGCTTCCCTCACATCCAACACCGAGATCGGCTGCACGAGCAGCCACGCCAGCTGCCGTGCTGGCGGCAACGGGGCTTCCGATCCAGGCGGCTCCGAAGCGGAAGCCTTGGCACTGCGGGCCTTGCGGCCTGATCGGACCGGCCTCGTCCGGCGCTCGGCGACGAAGCGGTGCACCTGCCGGCTCGTCCCCGGGTAGCCCCGTTCCCGGATCTCGCGCCACAGGGCCATCGCGTTCTCGCAGCCCTCGTCGATCCGCTCCGCCAGGTACGCGACGTACGGATCAAGCAGGCTCGGTCCGGCACCGTGAGGCAACCGCGCCGGGAACGCTTCGGCGCTGGCATACTTGCGTACCGTCGCACGAGCCAGCCCCAGGGCACGGGCGATCGCGAGCAGGGGCTCCCCGCCGGCGTGCCGACGGCGGACCTCATCGTAGATGGCCTGCCATCGCATCCGGCTCTGTGCCCCCGCTTCCAACTCCGTCGTAGAGCGGGCAAAAGCGCGGCTGCGCCGGGCGGGACGAGCGGTCGAGCCAGGGAGGAGTGGAAGGTTCCGCAACCGGGCATGGGCACTGTGGAGCCAGCGTTCGACGGCCTGCCGCAGGTTGGTGAGCAGGTGCCAGCGATCGGCGACCTGTTGCGCCTGGGGAGCACCGAGGCTTGCGCCTCGGGCATACTCGGTCGAGCGATCCCGGGCGACGAGTTCGACGCCGGAGTGCTGTTCGAGCCAGCCGGCCACCGTGGGTGCCGTGCGATCCGGGAGGAGATCGATGACGCGGTGACGGTCGAGGTCGACGACGATCGTGCCGTAACGGCTGCCCTTCCTGATCGCCCAGTCGTCGATCCCGACCCGGATGGGAGCCGGCGTGTCGGGCATCGGCATGCGGGCGACGAGCCGCAGCACGGTCGCGCGGCTTGCCGGCATGTGGAGGTGCGCGAGAAGACGCGCGCCGCCTGCACCGCCGCAGGCGAGGCCGACCCTGGCCTGTGCCTCGCCAAGCCGCCGCGTGCGCCGGGCACGCGGTGCGAGGAGGTCCGTAGGCGTCTCGGCGAAGGTGCGGCGTCGGCAGGTCGGGTTGCGGCAGTAGAACCGCCGCACCTCGATGCGGAGCTTGGTCTGCGATGTCGACAGCGGCAGGTCGGCGGGATGGCGGTGGTAGCGGCTATGGACGGACCGGCTCGCATGCCCACACTCTGGGCAGCAGCCTGTGGCTGCGTCCAGTCGCACCGGGACGACGAGGTGATCGTCGTGTCGTTCGACGAGATGCGCAACGCGGCACTCGGGGATGGCGAAGGGAATGTTCATGCCTCCCACGATGGGGAGGGCGGATCAGACCATCATCGGCCCGAGGCGTTCCACCGCCATCCACGCAAAGTGAGCAAGAACCACCGATCCGGGGCAATCCCAATCCCAGATAGCGCGCTGTGTCGACTAGAGCCGGGTCGCCCTTGCGGGTTGCTGAATGCGCTCCCGCCTACACCCTCGCTGATGATCGCCGCCTAACCCATGTCCGCCCCCTCTCCCCAGCTCATCGGCGCGATCAACGTAACTCCCCTCACCCCCGAGGATGTGAAGCTGTGGCTGGTCTACGCCGAGCGAGGGGCCGCGACCGATCACCAGGCACGGGTGGCGATCCACAGCACCAGCAAGGCGATCCGCTGGCCGGACCTCTACATCAAGGATTACGAGACGAGGCAGTATCTCAAGGCCTGGATCTATTGCGAGGCCCACGCCGAGAGCTTCCGGCAGGTGTGCCATCAGCGCCGGGGCTGGTCGTATCGCACGGGGTTGCGGCGCGTCGGGGAGGCCATTGCGACGATCACGGTGATGCTCAACTTCGAGCGGGCCGCGGCCGGCGGGGCGGCGCTGGTGCAGAATGAAGGGCTGGCGCCGGCCGGCCTCGACACGCCGCCCTGATCCGCGCTGCGACCGCGTGGCACATTGCCCGTGTCACACCGGGCCCGGACGCCAGTGTTGCGCGCTCGTTTCAGGGGCCGGTGCCGATGGACTCCGTAGACCACCTCATCCGCCGGACGCCGCTCTACGCGGCCCGGGATCGCTACGACGGCGGCCGGGCGGTGACGCCGGGCAGTCTCGCCCGGCCTCGCCCGTCGGAGGGCGTTCGCTCCGCCGTCGCCGCGGTCGCGGATCCCTGGCCGGATCCGGAGCGTGATCCCCTCGCCGAGCCCGAGCGAGTCCACGTCACGGTCAACCGCTGCACCGATCTCCTGGAGCGCGAGGCCAGCCACGGCCGGATCAGCCGGGAGGCCTACCTGATCGGGCGCGTGATCGCCGAGGTGTTCGAGCGCCGGGCCGGGCCGTGCGGCGCGGGCTCGCCGGAGGGCGGCAACCGGGTCGACCACACCGTGGCGCACGAACTGGCGATCCTGCTCGCCATCGATGACGGGCGGCTGGTCGAGGGGCTGCTCGACCAGCTCCGCGAGGCGATCGGCACGGTGGGGACGCGGTTCCTGCACCAGATCCTGGCCGAGGGACGGGATTTCGCCGGCATCGCTCGCGGTCTCGGCCGCGGCGACGGGCGGGTGGCGGTGGCCGGGGTGGCGCAGCGGTTTCGCGATCTCCTCGAGGACGTGGCGGCGGACTGGCTGGCGCGGCAATCGGGCCAGGGGCGGGAGACGGGCCGGATCGTCGGCGCGGCCGCGGCCCCCGGCGCGCCCGGCGAGGCCACGGATGCCGCCGGGTGCCTGGTGCCGGCGGGACAGGCCTACGCGGTGGGCGCCGACCCGGACGGGGCGCTGCGCTGGCAGCCGGCCTGGAAGCGGCAGGCGGCCGAGCGGCAGGCACAGGCCGCGCTCGCTCGCACCCGAGGCGCGCGGCGGCGATAGAGGTCGCCCCGCCTGCGATGCGCCTTCGGGGTTGGCTGCCGCCGGGAGGGTATCGGCACGCGGCTCCGGCGCGTGCGAGGGCCATTCTCCTCGCCTCGGATGACGACCTGTCTTGCCTGCGAATGATCGGATGGCCCGGCCAAGATCGGGAGCGGCCCGCCGCGGATCGGCCGTCGATACACCCCGACCGCCGCGGCCTTCCACCGGGCCGGCGCTGCGATCGTTGCAGCCGGCGGGGGTGCAAAGCATTAACCGCTTGCGGGAAGTTGCTTGTCAGACCCTATCGACGTTTTTCCCAAAGCATATATTCTTATAGCACAGAAAAAACTGATGAATTTGTAGGCTGCAAGCAAAAACTACTCCTGCGTGCATACTGCCGATTTCATTATCGTCACTCAAGATGCTCGACATGTGCAGCTTTATGCGCATCCTCCGCCCACCGTTCCGGCAGATCCTACAATGCGAGCGCGGCACGATCGTCGTGCTGTTCAGTCTCCTCCTGCCGATCCTGGCGATGGGATCGGTGGGCGTGGCTGAGCTGGCCGAAGTGATGCTCGCGAAGTCGAAGCTTCAAAGCTACGTCGATGCCGCGGCCATCCAGGGCGCCGGCGAATTCGGGGTCGACCAGTCAACGGCCACGGTGGAGCGGGCGCGTCTGTATGCCGATACCATGGCGACGCCCCTGCGCCTGCGCTGGACCATCGCCTCGACTGCCGCGGTGGACACCGTTGCACGCGCGGTCACGGTCAGCCTGGCGGCGCACCGCGCCTCGTTCTTCGGCAGCCTGCTGCCGCCCGGGGGTTGGACCCTGGCCGCGTCGGCCACCGCCATCCGCACGGCCCGCAAGCCGCTCTGCGTGCTGGGCTCGCATGCCGACAGCCAGGACAGCGTGACCGTGACCGACAGTTCCGCGATCGCGGCCAGGGACTGCGTGGTTCAGAGCAACGCCAACCTGACGGTGGGCCGCGCGGCCAGTCTCTCGGCCGGGGAGGCGCGGGCGTCCGGGAGCGCCTCGGGGGCGATCCTGCCGGCGCCGATCACGGATGCGCCCCCGATCGCAGACCCCTTCGCGAACCTCGCGATCCGCGTGCCCCTGCTCTGCAGCTCGACCTTCATCAGCATCGGGGGCGGCACGACCTATCTCAAGCCGGGGGTCCATTGCGGCGGCATCTCGCTGCTCGGCGACGCCACGATCGTGCTGGAGCCCGGCGAGCATTACTTCGTCGGGCCGAGCCTCAGCATCGGCGGGCAAACCTCGATCACCGGCAGCGACGTCGTCGTGATCCTGAAGGGGCTGGAGACGGCGCAGTTCACGGCGAATTCCGTGCTGCAGCTGGAAGGCCGCAAGAGCGGACCCTATGCCGGCTTCGTCCTCATCACGGATCGCAGCTACACCGGCACGGTCGAGATCTCGACCAACAACGCCCGCAAGCTCCTCGGCACGATCTATCTTCCCAATGCCGACCTGACGGTGAAGGGCAACAGCAAGGTCGCCGATCAGTCGGCCTGGACGGTGATCGTCGCGCGCGACATTCGGACGGAGGGGAATGCGCGCTTGACCGTCAACTCGAATTACAGCTCGTCGCCCATTCCGGTGCCGTCGGGTGTCGGGCCACCGCGGGACCAACCCGTGCGCTTGTCGCAATAGCCTGCCCCCGGTGCCGGAACCCTACCGACAGGCTTGCACTGCCGCAGTGAACGCGGCATCTTAGCCAAGTTCGAAGACATGCGCCCGCAGGCTGACCGCCTGGCGGGCGTTTGCGTTTCCGGAGGTGGCCGTGCTCGATCCCCGCGTGGAGGCGCAGCAGCTCACCACCTTCGCCGATCGCCTCGCCCGCCTCGCGCCCTGCCACCGCGATCCCGAGCGGTTCCACGCCGAGAAGCACGCCCTGGTCGGGGACCTGCGCCGGGCCGCCCGGGAGCTGGAGCTGCTCGCCCGGGCCCAGGCCACCCTCGCGGCGGCTGCCAAGCCGGCGCCGCGCGGCCAAATCCGCCTCGGCCCGGTGCGGATCGGTCGCCGCGTAGTGCCGGTCGAGGCCCGTCGCCGACGGGTTCAAGGCCTGCGATAACGCATACTCAAGAGTATCGGTTTGTGGCGTTGCGCCACAATTCTGATATCCGATAAAACTCAATTATATTAGAGGTTTGATGGCGTCGGTCGGCTCCCGGCGCGTCGGCCGGCTGCGTGCGCGCACCAAGGCCGCGGCCGCGGCGCAGGCCGAGACCAGCATACGGGCGGTGGCCTATGCCCGGGTCTCGACCGAGGAGCAGGCGACCAGCGGCCACGGCCTCGAGGGGCAGGACAAGGCGGTCCGCGCCTTCGCCCTGTCGCAGGGCTACGAGCTGGTCGCGGTCATCGCCGATCCGGGCGTCTCGGGCGCCACCGGGCCCTCCGAGCGGCCGGGCTTTTCCGAGGTCCTGGCGCTCGCCGAGGCCCGGGCCTTCGCGGTGCTGCTGGTCTACCGTTTCGACCGGCTCGCCCGCGAGATCCGCTACGCGGTCACCACCGTGTCGGAGCTGGCCGAGCGCTACGGCGTGGTGATCCGCTCCGTCACCGAGCCGATCGACACCGCGACCCCGATGGGCCGGACCCTCTTCGCGATCCTCGCCGGCATGGCCGAGTCGGAGCGCTACGCCATCCGCGACCGCACCGCCGGCGGGCGCGCCGCCAAGGCCGGCCGGGGCGGCTATGCCGGCGGGCGGGTGCCGTTCGGCTATCGGCGCGACGGCGAGGGCCGGCTGCAGATCGACCCGGCCCAGGCCCGGATCGTGCGGCGGATCTTCCGCGAGCGGGCCCGCGGGCTGACGCAGGGCGCGATCGCCGCGGGACTGAACGCCGACGGCGTGCCGGGCCCGCGCGGCGGGCGCGGGTCGGCTACCTGCTCGACAACCCGAAGTACCGGGGCCTGTCGGAATACCTGTTTCGCTGGTCGGGTCAGGAGCAGCACGTGCTCTGCCCCGGCGCTCATGCGGCGATCATCGCCGACCGCTCCGACGAAGGGCCAGCCGATCCATGATGCCTGCTCCGCGGGTCCGCTGATGCGCGCCGACGACACCGCCGGCGTGCTGCGCCGGCGCGCCCTGCCCTGCCTGTGCGCCCGCCAGCACGACGCCCTCGACGCGCACGGCCGCCCGACCCCCGGCAGCGGCCAGACCGCCCGGACGGTCGGCGCCTCCCTCACCCGCGGCCGCCTGCGCGAGCGGGTGGCCTGCACCGGCTGCCCTCGCACCTGGACCCGCGTGAATGGCTGAGACATCCAGCGCCGCCCTCGAGGCGCGCCTCGCGCAGCTCGCCGGGCAGCGGGCCGCGCTCGAGTATGCCGACAGCTTCGAGGGCTGGGCCGCGCGGGCCCGGGCGCTCGATGACGAGATGGCGCGGGTGCGCGCGGCGCTCGATCGGCAAAAGACCTGCGCGGCGGCTGACGCAGAGGTCGGCTGCCTCGCCAAGGCGCCTTTGAGCGCCCAGACTGATCCTGCTCCGAAAGGAGGCGGGAGCCGGGGTGTCATCACCACCCCGAACCGCGTGGTTGGTGCCCACGCATGACCCTTTGCCGGCCGGACAACCGGTCACCCCGCCACCGCGCGCTGCGGCGGCAGGACCATAGCGCTAGGCCATGCCTCAACACCATTCCAAGGCCGCCACGGCGCAGCCAATCCTGCATGCGTCCGCTCCCGGCGCACACCGGCTCCCCGCATCGGCCCTCCCCGGCCGGTGCGGGGATGCGCTCTCCGGCTTTCGCGAGGTGGTGCGGATCGGATCGGCGACGCTGATCCGGGCCGATGCCCTCGACGTGCTGGCGGCCCTGGCCGAGGCCGCGCCCGGGACCTTCGGCGCGGTGCTGTGCGACCCGCCCTACTCGAGCGGCGGCACAACTGCCGGCGAGCGGGCGCGGCCGCCGAGCCAGAAGTACCAGCAGAGCGAGCAGCGCCACCTGCACCGCGACTTCGCCGGGGACACGCGCGACCAGCGCAGCCTCCTCGCCTGGTCGGCTCTGTGGATGGCGCGGGCCCGCGCGGCGGTGGTGCCGGGCGGGCTGATCGGCGCCTTCTGCGACTGGCGCCAGCTGCCGGTCACCACCGACGCCGTCCAGGTGGCGGGCTGGGTCTGGCGGGGCATCGTGCCCTGGGACAAGACCCAGGCCGTGCGGCCGGTCCTCGGCCGCTACCGGGCGCAGGCCGAGTACGTCGTCTGGGGCTCGAACGAGCCGCGGCCCATGACGGGCACCACCGCGCCGGGCTGCTTCTCCGTGCCGGTGCCGCGGGTGAAGCTGCACATGGCAGCGAAGCCCGTCGCCCTGATGGAGGGGCTCCTCGCCATCATGGACGGGCCGATCCTCGATCCGTTCATGGGCTCGGGCACGATCGGCGCGGCCTGTCACACCCTCGGGGTGCCGTATCTCGGGGTCGAGTTCGATCCCGCCCACTTCGACGTCGCCTGCCGGCGGCTGGAGGCGCTGATCCATGCCGATGCGTCCGCCCCAGCACCGCCCCCGCGGCAGCCGCCCGGTCGAGGAGGCCCGCCGGGAGAGCCGCCGGGCCTATGACGCGCAGCGCCGCCGCACGAGCCCCTGGCGGGCCTGGTACGGCCTTACCGCCTGGACGGCCGCCCGCGAGGCCCAGCTCGCCCGCGAGCCGCTCTGCCAGCGCCACAAGGCCCGCGGCGAGGTCGTCCCGGCCACGGTGGTCAACCACCGTCGGCCCCACCGGGGCGACTGGGCGCTGTTCATCGATCCGGCCAACCACGAGAGCGTCTGCAAGTCCTGCCACGACCGCGTCATCCAGCGCGAGGAGCGCGCGGCCGTCCCATGAGCAACCCCACCCCCCGGGTCCAAAGTCCCAAGGCCCCCACCGCCCGGACCGATTGTTTAATCAGGAAAATGCGCGTGCGGTTTGGAGGAGATTTCTGGGGAGGATGGGGTGGCGGGGCGTAAGCGCAAGCCGGATGCGCTGAAGCAGCTCGCCGGCACCGCGCAGCCGTGCCGGATGAACCCGGAGGCGCCGGTGGCGTCCGAGGGGGAGAGCGAGGCGCCGGACTGGCTGAACGAGCGGGCGGCCGAGATCTTCGGCCAGCTCGCGGCGATCACCGACCGGATGCGGATCGCGTCACCGGACGACGTGGCGATGCTGGCGCTCCTCGCCTCGCGGCTCGAGGAGATCGAGGTCTGCACCGCAATCATCGAGGATCTGGGGCGGGTCTACCAGACGGTGAGCACCACCGGCGCCACCATGCACCGGGCCCGGCCCGAGGTCGGGATGCGCAACGAGGCTATGCGCCATGCCCAGGCGCTGCTGGCCGAGTTCGGCCTGTCGCCGGCGGCGTGGTCCAAGGTGTCGGCCACCACCCCGCCGGACGGAAACCCGTTCGCCGACCTGTGAGGAGCGATGGCGCACCCGTTCGTGGACCAGGCGAACGGCTATGCCCGGGATGTCGTCGCCGGTCGGATCCCGGCCTGCAAATGGATCCGCCTGGCCTGCCAGCGCCACCTCGACGACCTCGCCCGCCAGGACGAGCCGGGTTTCCCCTACCGGTTCGAGCCGGCGAAGGCCGAGAAGGTATGCCGGTTCGTGCAACTCCTGCCCCACACCAAGGGCAAGCGGGCGCGCAAGGCCGAGCGCCTGCGCCTCGAGCCCTGGCAGCTGTTCATGACCGCGGTGCCGTTCGGCTGGCTGCGCAAGGCCGATGGCCTGCGGCGCTACCGCAAGCTGTTCCTGCTGATCCCGCGCAAGAACGCCAAGAGCACCTGGGCGGCGGGCATCGCGCTCTACCTGTTCGCCGCCGACGGCGAGTACGGGTCGGAGGTCTATTCCGGCGCCACCTCGGAGAAGCAGGCCTGGGAGGTGTTTCGGCCGGCCAAGCTGATGGCGCAGAAGACCCCGGCCCTGCTTTCGCATTTCGGGATCGCGGTCGGGGCCAAGAACCTGCACATCCTCGGCAACGGCTCGCGGTTCGAGCCGATGATCGGCACGCCCGGCGACGGCGCCTCGCCGTCCTGCTCGATCCACGACGAGTACCACGAGCATGCCACCGACGAGCAGGTCGACACGATGGAGACCGGCATGGGCGCCCGCGAGCAGCCCCTGCTGATCATCATCACGACGGCCGGCGACAACCTCGCCGGCCCCTGCTACGCGCTCCAGCAGGAGGCGCAGAAGGTGCTCGAGGGCGTCCTCGAGGATCCCGAGCTGTTCGCCCTGATCTACACGATCGACCCGCAGGACGACTGGACCTCGGAAGCGGCGCTCCGCAAGGCCAACCCGAATTTCGACGTCTCGGTCTCGGGCGAGTACCTGGTGACGCGCCAGCGGGCGGCGCGGTCGAACGCCCGCAAGGCCGGGGTGTTCAAGACCAAGCACCTCAACATCTGGGTGCAGGCGCGGGACGCCTTCTTCAACGTGCAGCGCTGGATCGAGAGCGCCCGGCCGGGCCTGACGCTCGCCGATTTCCGCGGCGAGCCGTGCCGGATCGGGCTCGACCTCGCCAGCAAGGTCGACATCGCGGCGGCTGAGGTGCTGTTCGAGCTGGCCCGGTGCGAGGGCGCGACGGCCGCCGGCTTACGGGCGGAGGGCTACCACTACGCCCGCTTCGGCATCTACTTCCTGCCGGAGGCGACGATCGACGCCGGCGAGAACGAGCATTACCGCGGATGGCGCGACGCCGCCCCGCTCTGGCTGACGCAGACCGACGGCGACATGATCGACTACGGCGCGATCCTGGACGCGATCCTCGGCCCCGAGGGCGCGGACGGGCAGCGCCGCGGCGGGCTGGTGGGCGAACACCAGGTCGAGGAGGTCGCCTACGACCCGCACCAGGCGACGATGCTGGTGACGGCCCTGATGGAGGCCGGCCTGCCCTGCATCGAGGTCCGGCCGCTGGTGCTGAACTTCTCCGAGCCGATGAAGCAGATGGAGGCCCTGGTCCGGGCGCGGGCGATCGCCCATAACGGTGACCCGGTCTTCACCTGGATGCTGTCGAACGTGGTGGCCAAGCCCGATCGCAAGGACAACGTCTATCCGACCAAGCAGCGGCCAGAGAATAAGATCGACGGGCCGGTGGCGCATATGATGGCCCTCGCTCGTTGTATGGCGGGCGAGGACGTAGGCATTGAGAAAGGATTTATTGAATTATGATATAATATTTATTCAAATAATTACATAATTTATCTTATGTTGTTAGACTTTCTTGTGGCAAGTTCAGTTATCTCACGATAGACATCCTGAGTATAATTTGTTATTAGAACAACTGGATTTTGCAAATTATCATTGCGGTGGGAGGCTGCCCATTGCGCAGCATAGATGATTACCTTCGTTGTTGGATAGTTTTTTCTGATAATATCGACAGTTTTTAAGCCGCCCTGCATGTCAGCCGGGCGATTATTGCCCATATTGTCTCGAGCCATATCAGTAATAACTGCATCGAAATAGGTTTCTTCGAATGCCCTCTGAATTCTTTCGTTGCTATCAATGCATATGACAACGATACCAAGAGCCTGGAAAGCGAACTGCAAATCGATGTTGTTTTCTGGGTGATCGTCCACCCATAGTACTTTGAGCCTTTTTTGTGGATCTAGCGCATTGAATGAAAGAGAGATAGCTGCTGATTGAGCGCTCAACGCAACCTGCGCGGCCTGAGTATCTGTCAAAGATCCAGACGTTGAGTTCTTTGCCGATGCAACCACAGCCTGTGCAGAAATGGCGGCAGTCTTTTCGACTATTTCAAAAGTGAAGCCGCCTGTGGCTGATATTCCAAGTTTTGCGGATTGTTTGTCTGCCATAAACTTGTTTAAGCTATCGGACAGCTTGGCTGAATTGCTATATATAGCGTAAAAAACAATGCCAACAAGTGCTGGCCAAGCTAGAGCTGATACGAGCGAGGCGACGGCCGTTATCACACCCGCTGAGTTGTTCGGCTCGGGAGTTGACATGCGACTCACTAGGTAATTTCTTCGAACGAGATTATGCGGCGCTGGCCGGCAGGCTGCAAGCAAATTATATTTACGCCTCAATTGATGCTGAGAGTGAATAATCAAGGCTTGACCACAGCAAAACCCAAAAGATCGATATAAAAATAAACCTATAAGTCACGTATATTTCTGAATATAAATAATATAATTTATATACAACGTGTATAGCGATAAAATATAATGAGTATAAGTCAGAAGCTATATAAATCAGGTCGCCAATAAAATCTATCATAGCCGACGCATAGATTGATCGCCCAGCAATAAAATCTTAGCATAAAGCTCGGAGCCCCCATGCCCTTCTGGCGCCGCTCACCCCGCGCGGCCGCCCGGCCGCGCGTGGAGCCCAAAATCGAAGCCTCCGCCACCTTCCTCTCCTCCGACGCGGAGGCCTGGAACGCCCTCCTCCCCGGCGGGCTCGCCGGCACGGTCTCACCCGCGACCGCCATGCGCCACGCCGCGGTCTATCGCTGCGTCTCGATCATCGCCTTCGCGGCCGCCATGCTGCCGCTCAAGACCTACCGCGAGCTGGACGACGGCGACCGCGAGCCGAGCCTCGACCACCCCGCGGCCGACCTGCTGCGCATCCGCCCCAACCCGCGCCTGAGCCGCACGCTCTGGCTGCGCACCACGCTCGCCCAGATGCTCCTGCGCGGCAACGCCGTGACCTGGATCGAGCGCAAGGCCTCCGGCGATCCGGTGGCGCTCTGGCCGATCCCGTTCGAGCGCGTGGCGGTGAGCCTCGCCGGCGATCGCCTGCGCTACCGGCTCACCCTCGACACCGGCACCGCCATCGTGGTCGACCAGGACGATGTGCTGCACGTCCCCGGCTCGGCCGAGTGGGACGGGCTCACCGCTATGACCCCGATCCGCGCCATGAGCGCCGCCGTCGGGCTCGGCATCGAGGCGGACCGGTTCGCCCAGTCCTACTTCGAGAACGACGCCGCGCCCTCGGGCTACATCTCGTATCCGCAGGTCTACAAGGGCGACAAGGACGAGCTGCGCGGCTTCTGGCGCCGCACCTTCGGCAAGTCCGGCCGGAATGCCGGGCCCGCCGTCCTCGACCAGGGCGGCACCTACAACCGCATCCCGATCTCGGCGCAGGACGCCCAGCTCCTCGACACCCGCCGGTTCCAGATCGAGGACATCGCCCGCATCTTCGGCGTACCACGCTTCCTGCTCGGCATGGACGAGACCAGCTGGGGCTCGGGCATCGAGGCGCTCGGCATCGGCTTCGTCACCTACACCCTCGATCCGCATCTCGTGGCGATCGAGGACGAGGTCAACCACAAGCTCTACGGCCGCGGCCGGCCCGCCCGGCCGGGGCGCAACCCACCCCGCTTCCTCGGCGAGTTCGACCGCGACGTGCTGGTCCGCGGCAACATCGAGAGCCGGTTCAAGGCCTACCGCCTGGCGCTTGGTGGCTCCTCCGGCCCGGGCTGGATGACCCCCAACGAGGTCCGCCGCAAGCAGAACGACCGCGCCCGCCCCGACGGCGACAGCCTCGCCGCCTGGAAGGCCCCGACCACCCCACCGGAACCCGCCGCCGATGCACCGCCTGATCCAGCTCCTGAATAGCAACCGCGGCGCCGGCCACCGCCTGGTCCGGGCCGCCGATGGCGAGAGCGCGACGCTCTACGTCTACGACGCGATCGGCGAGGCCTATGGGGTCGATCCGCAGGCCTTCGTGCGCGACCTCCAGGGCGTCACCGCCGGCACGCTCCATCTGCGGATCAACTCGCCCGGCGGCGACGTTTTCGGCGCTCGCGCCATGAAGACCGCCCTGGAGCAGCACCCGGCGCGGGTGGTGGCCCATGTCGACGGGCTCGCGGCTTCCGCCGCCTCGTTCCTGATGTTGGCCGCCGACGAGATCGCGATCGCGCCCGGCGCCTTCGTGATGATCCACGAGCCCTGGTCGCTGGCGCTCGGCACCGCCGACGACCTGCGCGGCTCGGCCGACCTCCTCGACAAGGTCGGGCTCGCCATCGCGGCCGATTACGTCCGGCGCACCGGCAAGCCGCAGGACGAGGTTTTGGCGCTGATGAAGGCCGAGACCTGGTTCGAGGCCGAGGAGGCGATCGCCGCGGGGCTGGCCGACCGCAAGGCCGAGGCCCCGGCGATCGGCAACGCCTTCAACCTCGCCGCCTACCGCAACCCGCCGGCGGCCCTCGCCCACCGCCCGCCCGACACCTTCGCGGCGGCTGCGGCCGAGCACGGCCGCTACGCCGCGCGCCTCGCCCTCTACGAGCGCGCCGCCTGATCCACCCAACCCCCGTTCCCACCCTCGCGAGCCGCCCATCCGGGCGGCTTTGTCGTTTTCGGAGCCCCACCATGACGCAGTCGATCCAGGCCCTGCGCGAGGAGCGCACGGCGAAAGCCCGCGAGGCCCGCGCCCTCCTCGACGCCAAGACCGGCAAGGACTGGACCCCCGAGGTGAAGGACCAGGTCGACTCGATCTACGCCGCGATCGACCGCTTGGACGAGCAGATCGCGCGGGTCGAGCGCGTGCTCACCATCGAGGACAGCCTCGAGCAGCGCGGCCGGGTGCTCTCGGAGAGGAACGGCCGCTCGGTCGACGAGAACGCCGCCACGATCCGGGCCGAGAAGGCGATCTTCTCCGCCTGGGCCCGTGGCGGGGCCGAGGCGCTGACCGACGACCAGCGCGCCCACGTCAAGGCACGCCGCGACGAGGCGCAGCGCGTCTACGGCGCCCAGTCCGTCGGCACCGGCGCGGCCGGCGGCTACCTGGTCCCGCGCGACTTCGCCGAGACCATGCTCGAGCGCATGGCGGCCTTCGGCGGGATGCGGGCGGTCGCCACCGTGATCCAGACCGACGGCGGCAACGCCATCGACTACGCCACCGTGGACGAGACCGGCCAGGAGGGCGAGATCGTCGGCGAGAGCCTGGCGGCGAGCGGCCAGGACATCGCCTTCGGCACGGTGAGCATCGGCGCCTACAAGTACAGCTCGAAGACCGTGGTGGTGCCCCTCGAGCTGCTGCAGGACAGCCGCATCGACATCGAGCCCTACATCAACGTCGCGCTCGCCACCCGCATCGCCCGCATCACCAACCGACACTTCACGACCGGCACCGGCGCCGGCCAGCCCCGCGGCGTGGTCACGGCGGCGGCCGCCGGCAAGACCGGGGCGGCGGGCCAGCTCGCGGCGGTCACCTACGACGACCTGGTCGACCTCGAGCACGCGGTCGATCCGGCCTACCGGACCTCCGGCCGCTGGATGTTCCACGACACGACCCTGAAGGCGCTCAAGAAGTTGAAGGACGGCCAGGGCCGGCCGCTCTGGCGCCCGGGCGTCACCGGCGGCGACCCCTCCGACATCCTGGGCTACGGCTACACGGTCAACCAGCACATGGCGCCGATGGGCGCCTCGGCCCGCTCGCTGCTGTTCGGCGACTTCAAGAAGTACCTGATCCGCGACGTGATGGCGGTGACGCTGTTTCGCTTCGCCGACAGCAAGTACCTCGAGAAGGGCCAGGTGGCGTTCCTCGCCTGGTCGCGCCACGACGGCAACCTGATCGACGCCAGCAACGACGCCATCAAGGCGTTCCAGCACCCGGCGAGCTGAGGGCGGCGACGATGCAGGTGCGGATGCTCACCGGCATGGCCGGCGACAGCTTCTCCTACCAGGCCGGGGAGACCGTCACGGTGCCCGACGCGATCGGCGAGGCCTGGAAGGCGGCGGGCCTCGCCGAGGCGCCGCCCCGGGCCGAGGCGGCCGAGCGGGCGGCGAAGGACCTGCGGGCGCAGGTCCAGGACCTCGCCGCGCGGCTCGCCGAGGCGGAAGCCGACCGCGACGCCCTGCGCCACCAGGTCGAGGCCCTGGCGGCGCAGCTCGCGGCTGCGGCGCCGGCCGCGTGATGCTCAGCTATGCCCGGCTGACGCCGCCGGCCGGCCGCGTCGTCGGGCTCGCGCGGGCGCTTGCCCACCTCAAGCTCGAGCCCGATACCGAGGAGGCGGAGGCCGTCACGGCGGCCGTCGCGGCGGCCGAGGAGCATCTCGACGGCTGGTCCGGGACGCTCCGACACGCTCTCCTCGCCCAGACCTGGGAGGCGACGGCGCCCGCGCCGGGCCCGTGCGGGTGCGGCGACGCGCCGGGCTTCCTCCTCGACCTGCCGCCGGTGGCGGCAGTCCTCTCGGTCGAGGCCCTGACCGGCGGCGCCTACCTCCCGGTGTCCACCTGGCGCTCCCTGTCGCCGAACCGCCGCGGCAGCCTCGCCCTGCTGCCGGCGCCCGGCACCCGCTGGCCGCCCGCGGATCCCGACCCGGCGGCCTGGCGCATCCGCTTCCGCGCCGGCTACGCCACGCCCGCCGAGGTGCCCCCGCCGATCCAGGCGGCGATCCTGCTCATCGCCGCCGACCTGTTCGACAACCGCGGCGGCAAGCAGCTCGCGACGCTGACCGACAACCCGACCATCGCCCGCCTGCTCGCCCGCTACCAGCCCTCGGAGGCCTGACCATGGATCCGGGCCAGCTCGACAAGCGCGTCACCTTCCGGGGCCGCGCCCTGATCACCCGCGGTGGCCGCCAAGTGCCGGGCGACTATGCCGACCTGTTCCGGGCCTGGGGCGCCTGGCGCCCGCTCGCCGGCCGGCGTCTGGTCGAGGCCGGGGCGGTGACGGACGGGATCGACGGCACCTTGATCGTGCGCGAGACCGCCCGCACGCGGGGCCCCACCGTGGCCGACCGGGTGACCATCGCCGGCCACGACTTCGCGATCGAGTCGGTGCCGATCGCGCATCGCTCCGGCTGGCTCTCGCTCAGCGTCTCGCGCCGCCGGGCGGCCTCGACGTGATCGCATGAGCCGTTTCGCCTCCTTCCGATTTATTGTAGTGCCATAATTCCTTGACGCAGCTAATTCTTGGCACTACGAAAAATCACATGATCGAGCCGTTCGATCCCGCGAAGCGAGACAGGACCCTGGCCGAACGCGGCCTCGATTTCGCGTCGGCCGACGAGGTGTTCGAAGGCGAGACCTACACGTCCGAGGACACGCGGCGCGATTACGGCGAGCGGCGCTTCATCACCATCGGCCGGCTGCGCGGGCGGATGGTCGTGGTGGGATGGACCGAGTGCGACGATCGGCGCAGGGTCTTCACGATGCGAAAGCCAATGAGCGCGAGCAGAAGAAATACGCCTCCCTTCTTTGACGAGAAGACGGGACTTGTCGATCTCGCGGCGCTGGACGCGCACGGGACTAAGGTGGAGGAATATGACGACCTGCCGGATCTGTCGGAGGTCGATGTGGGAACGGCAGACCGGCACGAGGCCGGCCGCCTCGTCAGCCGCGGCCGGGGCCGTCCCAGGCTCGACAATCCGAAGCGGCAGGTGACATTGCGGCTCGACGCGGACGTGATCGAGGGCTTCCGGGCAACGGGATCGGGCTGGCAGGCCCGGATCAACGCCATCCTGCGCGAGGCCTTGGAGCAGCCCGGCCGGTGATCGGCGAGCTCGTCAGCCTCGCCCGGCTCGGCTACGCGGCCGTGTCCGGGGTCGACGCCCTGGTCGCCAGCCTGACCCGGATGGGCCTGCACCTCGCCCTGCGCGGCCGCGCCCTCGACCGGCAGGCGGCCGAGGACATCGTGGAGCGCGCCCGCGCCCGGGTCCCGCAGGATACCGGGCGGCTGTTCTCGGGCATCGAGGCCACCGAGGTCGACGGCGTGTGGGGCGTGCAGGCGAGCGCGGTCAACCCGCGCGACCCGCGGGAGATGGATTACGCCTTCCTGGTCGAGCACGGCACCTGGCCGGGGGTCCGCGGCGAGCGGGTGGCGGATGCGGCTTATTTCGGCCCCCGCGACCCGGACGGGGCGCTGGCGGTCAACCCGCGCACCGGCCGGCGCTACCGGAGGGCGGATGCCAACCGGCGCACCCGCCGTACCCATCCCGGCACGCCCCCGCACCCGTATTTCTGGCCCTCGGTCAACGAGGTGATGGCCGAGCGCGGCCTGGCGGCGGATGCGCTGATCAACGAGGCGGCCAACCGCGAGGGCCTGACATGACGCCGGAGCTGCGCTTGCGCGACGCGCTGCTGGGCTGCCTGCGAACGACGCCGGCGGTGAGCGCGGTGGTGTGCGAAAAAATCTACGACGACGTGCCGGCGGACGGCGAGCCGGACCTGCCCTGGATCTTCGCCGGGCCGCTCAACGCGACCCGCCTCGAGGTGGGCGGCCTGCCGGCCTGGGACCTGCGCCTGCGGATCTTCATCGAGTCGGCGGCCTTCGACCGCGACCAGACCTGGAGCCTCGCCCGGGCGGGCATGTGGGCGGTCGAGGGGTTCGAGCCGCCGCCGGAGGCCGGGTTCTGTGATCGGCTGAGCGTGCGGCAGGCCGGCGACGTGATCAGCCCGCTCACCGTCAAGGCGGTGTTCTTCGACGTCGCCGCCGTGATGCTGGACGGATGACGCACCGGCCGGGCTATCCACCCGGACGCGCGAGCCAGGGAATGAAGGGGGCCGGGTCCTTGCCTTCGACCTGCGCCAGCTTGCGGATCCCCTCCTCCAGGGTCGCCCGCCGGTCGTCGGAGAGCCGTGCCGCGCCGAGGGCGAGGAACCTGCGCCATTTCGGCCCGCGGCCATGCGCTTCCGCCCAGGCCAGGCCGAGGTCGATCGTCATGCCGGCGAGCCGCTTGGCATCGATGATCGCGCCGCACTGGGCGATGTCCTTGGCGACCTTGGCCTGGTCGTGGCTCGCGCGCAGGCAGGTCACGATCAGCTTGTGAACGGCGAAGCGCTCGGGCGCGGGCACCATGACGGGGATCCCGGCATCGTAGAGGGCGACCGACCGGACCGGATCCCTGACCAGGAACTCCAGGTACTTGAGGGCCTGGGCTCCCATGTTCGCCATGACGCGGGACGGGTAGACCGGGCTCGCACCGCCCTTGGAGGGAACCAGCAGCTCGACCTTGTAGCCCATCCGGTTGCGAAACCCGACCGGCACCGTGGCCTCGGCCGGATGGAACACCGGCTCGAAGGTCGGGTCGACCGTCTGCAGCAGCGCGGGCAGGTCGATCATGTCCTGGGCGGCGGGAACGACGAACTCGGCGAAATCCGCGTCCTGCGTCCGGTACTCGGCCTCACCCAGCACGGCGGCCAGGGGGCCGCTGTAGCTCTGGTAGGCCAGCGTGCCGACGAGCACGACCCTGCTCCAGGCGTCGACGCTGGCGAAGGCCTCCAGGATCCTGCCTTCGATCGGGGACGGTGCCGGCAGGCCGGAATGGCGGAGCTTTCCAGTTAGCTCGCGCCGGGCCCGATAGAGGTCCTTGTTGCGCCCGAAATTCTCGACGCGCCGTTGAACCTCCGGGTCGTCGGCAGGACCTGCATAGATGAGCTTGTGTTTACCGGGCACGCCCTCGGCCGCCCGCTCGTAGCCCTTGTAGTAGAAATATTCCTTGTTGCCGCGCTTCTGCTTGAGGAAATTGCCGTTCGCAGGAAAGCGCAGGTCGAACTGGGCGTCGAACGCCTTCGAGCACAGGTCCGCGAAGGCGACCTGATCGAGGTGGGAGAGTGCGCGCACGAACCGACGACCTTGTTACCAAATCAGGGTGATTGGTAACAAGCCGGACCCGATCCAGCCAGCGCCTTGTTACCAAAAACGGCGGTTTGGTAACAAGGCCGTCACCTGTCCCGCACGCCCCGGGTCCACCCGGCCGGCACGCCGAGCCCCCGTCACCGGAGCGAACCCGATGACCCAGACCGTCCCCTTCGGCGGCAAGGACCTGCGCGTCCTGCTCAAGGACTCCGCCGCCGACACCCCCCGACTTCGTGGCGATGATCACCACCAAGGAGATCGAGCGGGTCGACGAGTTCGATGACGCCACCGTGCCGGAGACTGACGCCCCCGACCAGGTGCCGAGCCGCCGCTCCTTCCTCAGGGCCCGGGCCTGGAACACCTCGTTCTCCGACATCGCCGACGCCAAGGGCTTCCGCATCCTCCAGGCCGGCGCGACCGCCGACCTACACCCAGGTCCTGGTCGCCAAGGTCGCGGCCGCCGGCGGCGGGCGCTGGGACGGCGCGGTGTGGTTCGAGAACCTGAAGCTCTCCTCGCAGGACAACGGCGTGGTGAAGTTCAGCGGCCAGCTGCGCGGCGAAGGGCCCCTCGCCTGGACGGCGGAGCTGATGGCGCCCGACACCTCCCGCACCGCCGTCTACGCCGCCTTCGGCGGGCGGCACCGCAAGCTGCAACTTACCCTCGGCTGCATCGGCGAGCTGGAGCGCATCTGCACCGCCGGCATCGGCGAGATCCAGCTCAGGCTCGCCAGCCACCGCTTCTACGCCGCCGACCTGCGCGAGACGATCCGCCTCGGGCTGATCGGCGGCGGCGAAGACCTGGCCGGGGCCGAGGCGCTGATGCGCTTCAACTTCGACCAGCAGCCGCTCGCCACCCACCTGCAGCTCGCCGCCGACCTGCTCTCGGCCGCGGTGGCCGGGGTGGAGCCGGAGGGAAACGGGGTGACGGAGGGGAGGAGCGACGCCCCGGCGACCTCTCCGTCTGGTACCGCGCCGGCGGCATGATGGGGCTGACGCCCCGGGCGGTCGACGCCCTTGCCCTGGCCGGTTCCGGTCCCCGTCCCCGCCCTCTGCCGCCGCGGAACCCCGCCTGCCCGGGCCGGTTGACCCGCATGCCCAGACGGACAGGAGGAACGACCATGGCCAATCCAGGCCTGCCCGGCCACGAGCCGGTTCCCGGTGGGATTCCGGGCGATATCCCGCCGCCGATTACCCCCGACGATCTGCCGGATACCGGCCCGACCGGGCCGCGCTCGCCCTACCCGGTCAACGATCCGGGCATCACCGATCCGACCGGGCCGGGCTCCGAGCCCGACTATCTCCCGGGCGGGCCGAGCAATCCCGGCACGCGGTTCTGAAAACACGAAGGGCGCCCGTCGGGCGCCCTTTTTCGTCACTGCGTCGTCCCGTCTCCCTCGCGCGGCGGCGTCAGTGCCCGCCATGCGAGCTGCGCACGTCGCGCGGGGCGTTCAGGATCTCGTTGAGAGAGGTCGCGACGTGGCGCGCCTCCTCGTCGGTGAGGCGGAGCTGGAACGGCGGAAGGCCGCCCGCCTGGAGCGCCACCACCGCCTGGCCCTGCTCGTCGGTGCCGACCTCGATCGCCGGCGAGGTCACGTCGAGCATCGCGGCCTCGTCCTCGCCGAGGTCGTCCATCTCGGCCTCGTCCGGCTCGTGCATCACCGTGAGGAGCTGACCCACCGCGCGCACGAGGGCGCGGGCCGCGCTGGCATCCATGATGACCGCGGTCGATTGGTCGTCCTTCTGGAACGAGAGCTGGATGTTCGAGCCTTCGAGGGAAACCGAGATACCCGCCATTGACAGTCCGACACCGTAGAATTGTCGCCCGTATATGGGAGCGCTCCGCCCGACGCGACAGGGAATCGCGCGCAGGGCCGGCCTGCATCGCGCGAAACGACGCCGGATCCGCGGCGTTGATCCGCCGGAACGGGGCGCCGGACGCCCGAAACGAGCGGATGACGACCATGGCCGCACGCAAGATCACTTCAGGCAAGGTCAGCCCACGCAAGGCCAGCCCACACAAGACGACGGACGCCCAGAAGGGCACGATCGCCCGGGTGATGCACGAGTTCAAGGAAGGCGAGCTGGCGCGCGGCGACGGCGAGCCGGTCACCGACCGGCGCCAGGCCGTCGCCATCGCGCTGCGGGAGGCCGGCGCGTCGAACCGGGAGAGCCCGTCCGGCAACCGCACGAATTTTCTCCGCACCCGGTCCAAGGAGCGCGACACGCGGTCCCAGGCGACCCGCGCCGCGCTCTACGACGAGGCGAAGCGCCGCGACATCAAGGGCCGCTCGCGCATGACCCGCGGCGAACTCGAGCGGGCGCTCAACCGTTAGGCGCGTTCTTCCGACAGGAGTTCGTGCATGACCTCGAAGCAGCCGAAGACCACGACCCCGACCGACGCCGACCTGAAGGGCAATCCCGGCATCGGTGCGTCCAAGGGGATGACCATGTCCGGCGGCGATCCCGAGGATCTCGCCGGGGCCAACACCGACGAGGGCGACGTCGCCAACGACACCACGCCCCAGGGCGGCGTCGACCCCAACCAGCGCGGGCGCACCAACCGCTGACACGCGGGGTGCGCGTTGTCGCGGCCGCCCTGCCTTGTTCCGGACAGACTGCACCCCTACATGGGGTCCAGCGGCAACGGGCGGGCGGCCTCGGGCATCGTGCCCGGCCGGGACCCAGTGGGCCCCGGCCATCGAAGCTCCCACCCGGACAATTGGCGCTGTCGCACCGTCATGCTCTCACGCGAGGGCAGAGCGTTGCGGCTTCTAACGAGACGAGGACGACCGCGTGAATACTGGTACTGTTAAGTGGTTCAACGACCAGAAGGGCTTCGGCTTCATCCAGCCGGATGATGGCGGCAAGGACGTTTTCGTCCACATCTCCGCGGTGGAGCGGGCTGGCCTGCGCGGCCTCGTCGAGGGCCAGAAGGTCTCCTACGAGCTGCAGGCCGACCGTCGCGACAGCAGCAAGATGTCTGCCGTGAACCTGCAGGTCGCCTAAAGGCGGCCCCCGGCCCGGGTTAACGTGATCTTAACGCTAATTCCGTTAAGGTTACGGAACCCAGGCCGCACTGGAGCGTTATGAGCTTGCGGGCTCAGGTTACGCTCCGCCGGCGGCCCCCTGGCCGCCCGCCACGCACAGTCGCTCCCGCGCGGAGCGCCGAAAAGATAGAAGAAAAGACATCCATGTTGTTCGAGTTCACCCGGCGCGACGGCGCGCCCACCGTTTTCAACGACGGCCCCACTTTCCATGTCGACCAGATCAATCGCTTCGGCGATGGCGGCTCCACCGATGTGAGCCACCTGATCGACAAGAGCTACGGATACCACTCGTCCCGCGAGCTGCGTTGGCATCTCGCCGAGCGGTTCGGCCTGACGCCGAGTGCCGTGGCCGTGCGCGAAGCCCACTGAGGGCCGCGCGGGTCGTCACAGACCGCCGTCAATCGTACGAGGCGGGCCGCGCGCGAGCGCGGACCCGCCTTTGTCATGTCTGGACCGTCGTTTTCGTCATGCTCGGCCCGGGGCGGACATCGCGGCGGCCGGGACGGGCGGACGAGCGTCCGATCCCTCACCCCACCCGCAGCAGCCCGGCGAGCTGCGCCACGTCCCCCGGATTGTCCGACAGGAGCGCGTCGATCTCGCCGGCGGCGAGCGCCCGGACGTGCCGGCAATCCGGCCGGAACCGCGCCCCGGCGCAGGAACAGCGCAGCCGCGGGCCGTCGCGGCCCTCGACCAGCCGCACGTCGTAGGGCGTGCCGCTGCTGCCCCGGACGACGAAATGCAGCAGCGGCGCGCGGGCCTGGCGCGGCGCCGCGGCGCGGCCCGCATCCTGGGTCGCACTCGGGGCCGCGATGCCCCGCAGGGCGCGGGCCGCGAGGCCGTCCGGCGCACGCGCGCCCTCCCCGGCCCGCTCGCGGGTGAGGCCGAGGCGGCGGGCGAGGCTCGCGACGTCGGGCGCGCCGGCCTCCCGCATCACCGCGAGCGCGATCTCGGCGCAGGCATAGGCGTCCTCGCCGGCATCGTGGTGGCGAAACGTCACGCCGACCCGCGCGGCGAGCGACGAGAGCCGGTAGGTGCCCTGCCCCCGTCCGCCCTCGCCCGGCCAGTGCCGGCGGGCGAGTTGGACCGTGCAGAGCGAGGTATAGGCCGGCTGCGCCAGGCCGTAGGCCCGCAGGGTCGCCGCCAGCACCCCGACGTCGAAGCTCGCATTGTGGGCGAGCACCAGGCTGCCGGCGATCTCCGGCAGGAACGGCGCCATCGCTTCCGGGAAGGACGGCGCCCGCTCCACGTCCCGCGGCCGGATGCCGTGGACCCGGATGTTGCCGGGCGAGAAGCGCATCTCCGCCGGGCGGATCAGCCGCGATTCCCGCCGCACCACCCGGCCGTCCTCGATCCAGGCGAGGCCGACCGCGCAGGGGCTGTCGCGGCGCTCGTTGGCGGTCTCGAAGTCGATCGCGAGGGTGCGGGAAAAGCTCATCCCCGCGCTCTCCCCGGCGAAGACGCCGAATTTCAGGCGGAGGCGACCATCGTCAGCCACTCGTCCTCCGAGACGACCTTCACGCCGTGCTTCTCGGCATCCTTGAGCTTGCTGCCGGCGCCCGGCCCCGCCACCACCAGGTCGGTCTTGGCCGAGACCGAGCCCGAGACCTTGGCGCCTAGCCGCTCGGCCGTCGCCTTGGCCTCGCTGCGGGTCATCTTCTCCAGGGTGCCGGTGAACACCACGGTCTTGCCGGCGAAGGCCGCTCCTTGCGCCGCCGGGGCCGCCCGCTCGGTCTCGACCTCGGCGAGCAGGGCCTCGACCGCCGCGACGTTGTGCGCCTCCGAGAAGAACTGGATCAGCGAGGCGGTGGTCACCGCGCCGACCTCGCCGTCGTCGGCCAGCGCCCGGTAGGCGTCGCCGGGGACCTGGGCGATCGCCCGTTCCACCGCCGCGCGCACGCCCGCCGCATCGCCGTAGGCCTCGACCAGGGCGGCGCGCTGCGGCGTCGACAGGCGCGCCACCGCGCCGCCGGCCAGGAGGTCCGCGTCGGGCGAGTCGGCGGCGGCTGCGAGCAGCCGGTCGCGGGTGGTGGCGCCGACCCGGTCGAGGCTCGCGAGCGCGATCCAGTCCGGTCCGGGCTGGCAGGCGGCCGCCGCCGCCACACCCGCCATCAGGGCCGGCATGTCGGAGAAATGCTTGGCCAGCGCCTTGGCGGTCGCCTCGCCGACCTGCTCGATGCCGAGCGCGAAGACGAACCGGTTGAGCGGGATTTTTCTCCGCGCCTCGACCCCGGCGAGCAGGTTCTTGATCGCCTTGTCCTCGTCGTCCTTCTTCTTTGCCGCCTTCTTGACCTCCTTGCCGGCGGCCGCGGCGCGCTCGGCCGAGAGCGCCTGGCGGCGCGCCACCACGGCGGCCTTCAGGGGCTCGAAGTCCAGGCGGAACAGGTCGGCGGGCTGACGCACCAGGCCGGCCTCGAACAGGGTCTCGATGTAGGTCTCGCCGAAGCCCTCGATGTCGAAGGCGTTGCGCGACACGAAGTGCTTGAGCCGCTCCTGGCCTTGCGCCGGGCAGATCAGGCCGCCGGTGCAGCGGCGCACCGCGTCGAGCTTGCCGGTGCGCGGGTTGAGGCCGCGCACCGCGTGGCTGCCGCAGGCCGGGCAGGTCTCGGGGAAGCGGTAGGGCACGGCCTCCGCGGGGCGGCGCTCCAGCACCACGTCGGCGACCTTCGGGATCACGTCGCCGGCGCGCAAGACCACCACGGTGTCGCCGACGCGCACGTCGGAGCCCTGCGCGAGGTCGAGATCGGCCCGCAGGGTCTGGCCCTGCCAGATCGCCACGCCGCTGCGGATCGGCGCTCCGTCGGCATCGACCCCGTGGACGTAATCCTCGTTGTGGAGCGTGGCGTTCGACACCACGACGCCGCCGACCGTGACCGGCGTCAGGCGCGCCAGCGGGTTGAGCGAGCCGGTGCGCCCGACATTGATGTCGATCGCCTCGACCACGGTGGTGGCGCGCTGGGCCGGGAACTTGTGGGCGAGCGCCCAGCGCGGGGCGCGGGCGACGAAGCCGAGGCGGCGCTGGAGCGCGAAGTCGTCGACCTTGTAGACGACGCCGTCGATGTCGTAGCCGAGATCGGCGCGCCGCGCCTCGATCGTCCGGTAATGCGCCAGCATCGCGGCCGCGTCGGCGCACAGCACCGTCAGCGGGTTGACGGGCAGGCCCCAGGCGCGGAACGCCTCGATCATCTCGAACTGGCTGTCGGCCGGCTGGTCCGACATCTCGCCGGCCGCGTAGGCGAAGAAGCGCAGGGGCCGCGAGGCGGTGATGCTGGAATCGAGCTGGCGCAGGGAGCCCGCGGCGGCGTTGCGCGGGTTGGCGAAGAGCGGCTTGCCGGCCGCCTCCTGGCGCGCGTTGATGCCGGCGAAGTCCGCATGCGACAGGTAGACCTCGCCGCGCACCTCGCACACCTCCGGCCAGTCCGCGCCGACCAGCCCTTCCGGAATCTCCTCGATCGTCCGCACGTTGGCGGTCACATCCTCGCCCACCTCGCCGTCGCCGCGCGTCGCCGCGGTGACGAGGCGCCCGTTCTCGTAGCGCAGCGACAGGGACAGGCCGTCGATCTTCGGCTCGGCCGTGAAGGCGACGGGCTCCCCGCCCAAGAGACCGAGGAAGCGGCGCACCCGCTCGACGAAGTCGCCGATCTCCTCGTCCGAGAAGGCGTTGCCGAGGGACAGCATCGGCACCGCGTGGCGCACCTTGGCGAACTTGTCCGACGCCTTGGCGCCGACGCTGGCCGAGGCCTCGCCGGTGCCGGCGAGATCGGGGAAGCGCGCCTCGATGCTCTCGAGCCGGCGGCGCAGGGCGTCGTACTCGGCATCCGGGATCGTCGGCGCATCGTCGCCGTGATAGCGCCGGTCGTGCTCCGCGATCTCCGCCGAGAGGGCGGCGTGGAGGCTCTGCGCGCTCCTGGGGTCGAGGTCGTCGAGGGCGGGGTCGCGGGTGGGGGGCATGGACGCTCTTACGCGAATCAACGATTGCGGCGTGTGATACAGGATGAGGGTTATGCAGATCCTGCGTCTTGTCCCGGCAGAGAGGGGGCTTCACGGAGCGCCCGGCCCGTCACCGCGACTCGAGTACAACAACAGGAACGCGACGGCCTCCCGCAGAGATGGAAGCTCGTCGACGACGATGCCCCAGATGATACGATCGGACAGGCTGTGGTATTCGTGCCGCAGCACGTTGCCGATGCCGCGGATCTTGCGCCACGGGACGTCCGGCCGCAGCATCTGGATGTCGTCTGGAACCGCGCGGCTGGCCTCGGAGACGATCTCGATGCCGCGCTGGACGCCGTGCTTGAGCAGCCAATCCCCGGTGTAATCCGCGAGGGTCTTGCCTGCCGTCGCACGGAGAATGCCGTCGATTGCGGCAAGCATGTCGTCGAGAGCGTGGCGGAACTCGCGCGGCGCCATCAGAAGACCCGGACCGCCGATCGCTCGATCCGATCCCTCAGGCGCGGATGCAGGCCGTCGCGGGTGGTCACGTCGATCGCGGTCCCGAGCCGGTCTTCGAGGAAGAGCTTGATGCCGACGAGATCGAAGCCGTTGAAGCGGCTCTCGGGATCGTAGTCGATGAACAGGTCGAGGTCGCTGTCGGGTCGGGCGTCGTCCCGGACCGTCGATCCGAACAGGAACAGGGACGTGGCCCCCATCGCCCGCACGCTGTCGGCATGGGCCCGGAGCCGGGAGATGGCGTCGCCGCGTGTCATGGCGCGCAGGGTATCGCGCGAACCGGCGCGACGCCACCGCCGACGTCTCCACAGGCGAAGGTTCCCTGCTGCGGGTAGCGGGCGGAACCATTGATTGGGTTCATGGCGAAATCGCCGGTACGGTCGCCGAGGTTGCTACCCGTCGGTGCGTCGTGGACCGTCGGCCCTTGTCGGGAGTTGCGCTCATGGCAGACGATCACGCAATCTACCGAGAGATCCCCGGCGGTACGGAGCTTCTGCAGTGGTTCGGTGAAGTGCCGGCCTTCCACGATGCCGAAATTCTCAGTCTCGATCTGCGTCGCGATGGGCAGAGTGAGCTGAAAATTCACGGTTGGATCATGACGAACGAGATCACTGAAAACGGCTCTATCGCTCTCGATCGACACGCGATCGTAATTTTTCGCTTCGATGAAGTCGTCGATCTACAGATCGAGGGCTTCAATCATCAGAACGTGATTTACGGCCTGATCTTGCGGCGGGCACTCCATCGTCCGGAACGCCGGGAGCATCTCTCGCTCCCCCCGCTGCCGCAAGATTTCGAGATCGAGCTTCTACCTTGCTACGGCTTGAGCGGGTTCATCCGTGCGCGCACGCTATCCATCACCGTGCAACCGGGCAAGCCGCAAGGCTGAATCCCGCGCGATCATCCATCCTCCCCGTATGTGGTGCCGGTAGCGACCGGCCGCGGATGAGGTGTGTCTCCCTTCGCATCGCGGCCCCCTGGGGGCCGGAATGCTACGGCCGCTTCCGCCGCCACGCGCGTCCCGATCAGCCGCGCCTTCCATCCCAGCGCCGGCCGCTCGACGACGTGCCAGGACAGGGCCGCCACCGCGAGGGTGAGGACCAGCGACGGCCCGAGCAGCGCCCAGGCCGAGGCGGCGGGCATCAGCGCGTGCAGGGCCTGCTGCACCGGCCAGCCGTAGAGATAGGTGCCGTAGGAGAGGTCCGCCCGCGGGTCGAGGGCCGGGTGGCGCACCGGGGGGACGAGGCCGAGGCAGAGCACCGCGTAGGCCTCGGCGAGGAACAGCGCCGGCGGGTAGAGGGCGGTCCCGTGCAGGAGCGCCGCCAGGGCGAGGCCCGCCAGCGCCAGCGGCCAGCTCAGGCGGGCCCGGTCGGCGTAGAGGAAGAGCGCCGCGCCGGTGGCGAAGATCAGCGGCAGCCGCAACGAGGTCTCGAGGCCCTTCGGCATCTCGCCCGCCCGCATCCCGGCCAAAGCCAGTGCCACCGCGAGGCCGGCGATCAGCAGCGGGCAGAGCCAGCGCCGGCGCAGCGTCCCGAGGAGCCCCGCCGCCAGGAGGCCGAGATAGCACAGCACCTCGTACTTGAGCGTCCAGACCGTCCCCATCGGGAAGCGGAAGGGATTCTCCGAAAAGACGCCCGGCAGGGCGGCGTTGCTCTTGAAGGTGGTGAGCGTGCCCTGGACGAACCGCCACAGGCCTGGATCGGCCCAGTAGGCGGAGAGCGGCAGGGTCGTCATCAGGCTGCCGAGACCGAGCGAGACGGCGAGCGTCGCCGCCACGAGCCCGGGGGCGATGCGCAAGGCCCGGGCGACGACGTAGTCGCGCGGGCCGCGGCGCATCAGGCTCATGGTGACGAGGAAGCCCGAGACGGCGAAGAAGCCGTTCACCGCGTGCTCGCCGAGCGTGTAGCCGGTCAGGCGCGCCAGCGGCTCGTCGAGGACGGCGCCGGTGGTGACGCTGAAGCCGTGCGAGACCACGACGAGGAGCGCGAGCGCCAGGCGCACCGCCCCGAAGGCGTTGTGCGGCTTGGCCAAGCCGGCCGCGACCGTCACCACGGCGCGGCCTCCTGCGGCGGCGTTTCCGTCAGGCCCTCCTGCGCCAGCGCGGAGCGGCCGTTGCGGGCCGCCCAGGCACCGGCGACCGAGCCGCCGTAGCGCTCGATCCCGGAGCGGCGGAAGGCGAGCGCGGCGAGCAGCGCCTTCACGCCGTTCTTCGCCAGCATCGCCCCCGTGGGGTCGGGCAGGCCGTACTTGCGCGAGACGTAAGCGCGCGACCAGGCCTGGTGCCAGCGCGAGCGGCGCACCCGGCCGGGCACCGAGGCGCTCGACGCGCCGCGGCCGTGAAGCGCCACCGCGCCGTGGACGTGGACGAGCGCCCGGCCCGCATCGGCGATGCGCCGGCAGAGGTCGTCGTCCTCGTAGAACAGGAAGATGTTCGGATCGAACCCGCCGAGCGACAGGAAGAGGTCGCGGCGCACCATCAGGCAGGCGCCCGACAGGAACGGCGCGCAGGCATCGCCCTCCGGCGGATGGAGCCGACCGCCCGGGTTGGTGAGGTAGGGCGCGAGCAGCGAGCGCGGCTGGAAGAAGAAGCGCCCATCCGGCTCGACGATGCGGGGGGCGAACAGTCCGGCATCCGGGTAGGCCTCGGCCGCCGCGAGCAGCGCGTCGGCGCTGCCCGGCTGGAGCTCGACGTCCGGGTTGACGATCAGCGCGTACTCGGCGCGTCCCGCCGCCCAGATGCCGGCATTGTTGGCCCGGCCGTAGCCCTCGTTGCGGGGCAGCCGCAGGACCCGCGCGCCCAACGTGGCGGCGAGGTCCGCCGAGCCGTCGCGGCTCGCGTTGTCGACGACGAGCGCCGGGACGTGCTCGCGGGCGAGCGCCGCGAGGCAGGCCGGCAACACGCCGGCACTGTCATGCGCGACGACGACCGCGACGAGACCGGGCACCGGCTCCGATCAGCCCTGCTTCTGCGGCAGGTTGAGGCGGATGTGCAGCTCGCGCAGCTGCTTGAGCCCGACCTCGGAGGGCGCGCCCATCATCAGGTCCTCGGCGCGCTGGTTCATCGGGAAGAGCACGACCTCGCGGATGTTCGGCTCGTTGCAGAGCAGCATCACGATGCGGTCGACACCCGGCGCGATGCCGCCGTGCGGGGGAGCGCCGAGCTTGAGCGCGTTCAGCATGCCGCCGAACTTCTCCTCCAGCACCTCCTTGGGGTAGCCGGCGAGGCCGAAGGCCTTCTCCATCACCTCGGGACGGTGGTTGCGGATCGCGCCCGACGACAGCTCGATGCCGTTGCAGACGATGTCGTACTGGAACGCCTTGATGCCGAGGATCGTGGCGTGGTCGGCGGGATCGAGCGCCATGAAGGCGTCGTGGTCGAAGTTCGGCATGGAGAACGGGTTGTGCGAGAAGTCGACCCGCTTCTCGTCCTCGTTCCACTCGTACATCGGGAAGTCGGTGATCCAGCAGAACGCGAACTGGTCCTTGTCGGACAGGGCCAGTTCGTCGCCGACGCGGATGCGGGCCTTGCCGGCAAGTCCCGCCGCCTTGGCCTCGGGCCCGGCGGAGAAGAACACCGCGTCGCCGGCCTTGAGCCCGGCCTTGGCGGCGATGGCGGCCTGCGCCTCCGCCGGCACGAACTTAGCGATCGGCCCGCGGCCGGTGAGCGTCCCGCCCTCCTCCTCGAACACGATGTAGCCGAGGCCGGGCGCGCCCTCGGAGCGGGCCCAGTCGTTGAGCTTGTCGAAGAACGAGCGCGGCTGCGACGCGGCGCCGGGGGCCGGCACGGCGCGGACCACGCCGCCGGCCTTGATGGCGTTCTTGAACGCGTTGAAAGTCACGTCCTCGCGCAGGAACTCGTCCGTCACGTCGGCGATGACGAGCGGGTTGCGCAGGTCCGGCTTGTCGACGCCGTATTTCAGCATCGCCTCGGCGTAGGGGATGCGCACGAAGCTCGGCGAGACGCGCTTGCCCTCGGCGAATTCCTCGAACACCGAGCGCAGGACCGGCTCCACCGCCTGGAAGACGTCTTCCTGGGTGACGAAGCTCATCTCGATGTCGAGCTGGTAGAACTCGCCCGGCGA
Organism: Methylobacterium sp. ap11; assembly: GCF_900110515.1. Taxonomy (NCBI): domain Bacteria; kingdom Pseudomonadati; phylum Pseudomonadota; class Alphaproteobacteria; order Hyphomicrobiales; family Methylobacteriaceae; genus Methylobacterium; species Methylobacterium sp. ap11. Next base: position 55,398 of record NZ_FOEB01000016.1, read on the forward strand.
GCGGTCGGCGCGGGCGTCCTCGTCGCGGAAGCACGGCGCGATCTGGAAGTACCGGTCGAAGCCGGCGATCATCGTCAGCTGCTTGAACTGCTGCGGGGCCTGCGGCAGGGCGTAGAACTTGCCCGGATGCAGGCGCGACGGCACCAGGAAGTCGCGCGCGCCCTCCGGCGAGGACGCGGTGAGGATCGGGGTCTGGAACTCGAAGAACCCGCCCTCGCGCATCCGCCGGCGCAGCGAGTCGATGATCGCGCCGCGGCGCATGATGTTGGCGTGCAGCTTCTCGCGGCGCAGGTCGAGGAAGCGGTACTTGAGCCGCGTCTCCTCGGGGTATTCCTGGTCGCCGAAGACCGGCATCGGCAGTTCGGCGGCGGCGCCCAGCACCTCGAGGTCGGTGATGTAGACCTCGACCGCGCCGGTCGGCAGTTCCGCGTTCTCGGTGCCGGCGGGGCGCTGGCGCACCCGCCCGTCGATGCGGATCACCCACTCCGAGCGCACGGCTTCCGCCGCCTTGAAGGCCGCGGAATCGGGATCGATCACGCATTGCGTGATCCCGTAATGGTCGCGCAGGTCGATGAACAGCACGCCGCCATGGTCGCGGACGCGGTGGCACCAGCCGGAGAGGCGGACGGTCGCGCCGACGTCGGACGGGCGGAGCGCCCCGCAGGTATGGGAACGATAGCGGTGCATGGGCGTGTCTTCGCTGTCCAGAATTCTTGCCAGATGTCTTGCCGGGACCCTTGCCAGGATCTCGGCCGTCTCGACCGGGCTGGCAGGCCGGGCGCGCGGGTAGTCCGCCCGCACGCCAGAGTGTGCGGCACCCATTCGCGAAGGGGGGAGCGAAGTCAAGCGCGGGGCCTCGCCGGACACCTCCCGGAACTTGTGGAACAAAAGACGAACAATTATATTATCCCCATGGATCAGAACGCCTTTTTCGGCTCCTGCGAGCCTCGCCCCGACCCCTCGCTCGACCCGTCGCTCGACACCCGACCGGATCCGCCCCCGGGCACGCCCGCGGCGACCCGGACCCAGCCACCGGAGGCCCACGCCATGCCCGTCGACCACCGCGACGCCATCCACGAACGACGGCCCGCGTTCACCGAACGCCAGTCTGCGTTCGTCGAACGCCAGGACGGCGCCTGGCGGGTCCTGCCGATCGAGGGCCGGTTCGAGCTCGTCTACGAGGACGGCAACGGCGCCTGGAGCGTGCGCCGGCTCCAGGCGCGCGAACTCAAGATCGGTCCCGGCCGGGTGCTGGTCTGCGGTACCGACCGGGACCGGGACGGCTACCGGGGCTTTCGCGCCGACCGCATCCACCGCCTGACCGACCGGGACACCGGCGAGCAGGTCGAGCACAACATCCTCGACTGGCTCACCCGTCGGGCGGAAGCGGCGCGGCGCGCCCGCGCGGCGGCCCTGCGCCGGAAGACCCTGCCCGAGGCGGCTCGGCCCAAGGCGGATCGCCCCGGCGGGAAAGCCCGCGCCGCGTGATTTTCGCTGTCCGCGGCGCCCAATCCCCATAACCCACGGTGCCGGCGTCTCGCGGCGTCTCGCGCTGGGCGGCAGGCTCCGCTATAGCCGGACCCATGAAGCTGATTACTTCGACGGAAGACCTCGCCTCGGTCTGCTCGCGCTTTGCCACGCAACCCTTCGTGACCGTCGACACGGAGTTCATGCGCGAGACGACCTACTATCCGAAGCTGTGCCTGATCCAGATCGCGGCACCGGACGGATCGACCGCGCTCGTCGACCCGCTGGCGCCCGACATCGACCTCGCGCCGTTCTTCGCGCTGATGGGCGACGAGAGCGTGCTGAAGGTCTTCCACTCGGCCCGCCAGGACCTCGAGATCATCTGGCTGCTCGGCGGGCTCCTGCCGCAGCCCTTCTTCGACACGCAGGTCGCCGCGATGGTATGCGGCTACGGCGACTCGGTCTCCTACGAGCAGCTCGTCAACGACGTCGCCAAGGCGAAGATCGACAAGTCGTCGCGCTTCACCGACTGGTCGCGCCGGCCGCTCTCGGACGCGCAGCTGAGCTACGCGCTCTCGGACGTGACCCACCTGATCAAGGTCTACGAGGTGCTGGCGCGCGAGCTGCTCGACACCGACCGCGGCGCCTGGCTCGACGAGGAGATGGCGGTCCTCACCTCCCCCGACACCTACCGGGCCGACCCGGAGCATGCCTGGAAGCGCCTGAGCTCGCGGATGCGCAAGGCCCGCGAGATCGCGGTGCTGATGGAGGTGGCGGCCTGGCGCGAGCGCGAGGCGCAGACCCGCAACGTGCCGCGCGGGCGCATCCTGAAGGACGAGGCGGTGATCGACATCGCCACCTCTGCGCCCCGCAGCGTCGAGGCGCTGGGGCGCCTGCGCACGATCCCCGCCGGGTTCGAGCGCTCGCGCACCGGCACCGACATCCTGGCCGCCGTCGAGCGCGGCCTGTCGCGCGATCCCGCCTCGGTGCCGACCCCCGAGCGCGGCCGCGCCCGCAGCGGCGGCAACGGCGCGCTGGTCGAGCTCCTCAAGGTGCTGCTCAAGGCGGTCTGCGAGGAGGAGCGCGTCGCGCCCAAGATCATCGCCACCGTGGACGACCTCGAGGCCCTGGCCGAAGACGGCGCCGCCGACGTGCCGGTGCTGCACGGCTGGCGCCGCGGCCTGTTCGGCGAGAAGGCGCTGGCCCTCAAGGCCGGCCGCCTGGCCCTGTCGGCCGAGGGCGGCCGCGTCGTGGTGCGCGAACTGCCCGAGGCCTGAGAGCGGGGCCCTCGCGGGGACCGGTGGCGACGCCGGTTCCGCGAGGCCCCTCCTTGCCCCGTCGCGGCCTCAGTGGCCGGCGATGCGGGGCTCCCGCCGGCCGCTGCGCCGCGCCGCCGCCAGTGCCGTCCCGCCGATCAGCCCCGCCGCCGCGATCAGGCCGATATGCAGCCACATCGGGTCGGCGGCGACGACCCGGTCCTTGGCTTGCGCGTCGAACCGGCCGTGGGCGCCGTGGTCGCGCTTGGCGTCGACCGGCTCGAACAGGTTGTCGGGCCCGCCCCGCCGCGCCGCCTGCGACGTCATCTCGCCCCGGTAGCCGTGGCGGGCGAGGTAATGGTCGGTGAAGGCCGGTGCGGCCTGCGCGCCGAAGATCGCGAGCCAGGACGGGGTGCCGATCCAGAGTTCCCGCGGCGCGTCGTGGGCGGCCCGCACGATCTCCTCGGCGATCGCCTCCGGCTGGAAGATCGGCGGCACCGGCTCGAGCTTGCGCGGCAGGCGCGAGCGGGCCCAGTCGAATTGCGGCGTGTTCACCGCCGGCAGCTGCACCATCGTCAGGCGGATGCGGCTGCGGTGATGCAGCAACTCGGTGCGCAGGCTGTCGACGAAGCCGCGCACCGCCGCCTTGGCGGCGCAATAGGCCGATTGCAGCGGGATCGACCGGTAGGCGAGCGCCGAGCCGACATGCACGATGGTCCCCCGGTCCGAGGCCTTCATGTGGCGCAGCGCCGCCAGCGTGCCGTGGACCTGGCCGAGATAGGTGACGTCGGTGACGCGCTGGAACTCCTCCGCGGTCATCTGCTCGACCTCGGCGTAGACCGTCACCATGGCGTTGTTGACCCAGACGTCGATGCCGCCGAACTCCTCCGCGAAGGCATCCGCCGCCCGCTCCACCGCCTTCGGGTCGGCGACGTCGGCCCGGTAGCCGAGCGCCCGGCCGCCCGCCGCCTCGACCTCCGCGACCGCCGCCGCGATCCCGGCCCGTCCCCGCGCGACGATGCCGACGTTCCAGCCCCGGCGCCCGAAGGCCACCGCCACGGCGCGCCCGACCCCGGCGCTGCCGCCGGTCACCACGACGGTGGGGCGCGTTGTTCCGCTCATCCGATTGCTCCCGATGATCCTGCGTCAGCCCCGACAACGCGCTCGGGCGCGTTCGGGTGCAGGGATTTCGGGACGACGGGGACGTGCCGGATCGGCGGGCGGGCTGCCCGCTATCATGTCTATACACATGGGCCGGGCGCCGGTACGACGGGCCCGACCGGAAGGCGCGGGAGGGGACGATGAAGGCGGTTGCGGCAGGTTTGCTGGGAGCGGTCGCGCTGGCGTGGCCGGCGCTCGCCCAGGAGACGAAGGTGACCGTCGGCCTGTCGGGCTGGACGGGTTTCGCTCCCCTGACGCTCGCCAAGGAAGCCGGCATCTTCAAGAAGAACGGCCTCGACGTCTCGCTCAAGAAGATCCCGCAGGCGAGCCGCCACCTCGCCATCCGCTCCGGCGACGTGCAATGCGCCGCCACCACGGTCGAGACCTGGGTGGTGTGGAACGCCAACGGCGTGCCGACGAAGCAGATCTTCCAGCTCGACAAGTCCTACGGCGCCGACGGGCTGGCCGTGCGCAACGACGTCGCGGCGGTCAAGGACCTGAAGGGCAAGACGGTCGCCGCCTCGGTGCCCGGCACGGCGCCGTATTTCGGGCTGGCCTGGATCCTCAAGGCCAACGGCCTGTCGCTCAAGGACGTGAAGGTCGTCAACCTGGAGCCGGGCCCGGCCGCGCAAGCGTTCATCGCCGGCCAGAACGACGCCGCGATGACCTACGAGCCCTACCTCTCGTCGGTCCGCGCCGCGCCGCAATCGGGCAAGATCATCGCCACCACCCTCGACTACCCGATGGTGATGGACACATTCGGCTGCACGCCCGAGTTCCTCGACCAGAACCCGAAGGCCGCCAAGGCGCTCGCCGACAGCTACTTCGAGGCGCTCGACATGATCGCCAAGGATCCGCAAAAATCCTACGAGATCATGGGCGCCGACGTGAAGCAGACCGGCGAGGCCTTCGGCAAGTCCGCCCAGTTCCTGCGCTGGCAGGACCGCGCCGCCAACAAGGCGTTCTTCGCCGGCGAGATCCAGAAGTTCTCCGAGCAGGCGGCCGACCTGCTGCTCGAGATCGGCGTGATCCGGCAGAAGCCCGACATCGCCGCCCTCGCCGATCCGCGCTTCGTGCAGTGAACGGCTTGCGCCCGCTGCAGCCGGTCGGCGGCCCGGCGAAGGTCGTTCTGGGCCTGAGCTTCTTCGTGCTGTTCGTGGCGGCCTGGGCCGCCGCGACGCTCGGCGGGCTGGTGCCCAGGACCTTCCTGGCCGACCCCATCACCATGGTGCAGGACGGCTGGCTGCTGCTGACCCGGTTCGACTTCCTGTCGGATATCGGCATCACGGTGTACCGGGTGGTCGGCGGCTTCCTGCTCGCCTCCCTGATCGCGGTGCCGCTCGGCGTGATGATGGGGGCCTACAAGCCGGTCGAGGCGTTCTTCGAGCCCTTCGTCTCCTTCGCCCGCTACCTGCCGGCCTCCGCCTTCGTGCCGCTCCTGATCCTGTGGGCCGGCATCGGCGAGACGCAGAAGCTGCTCGTCATCTTCATCGGCTCGGTGTTCCAGCTGATCCTGATGATCGCGGTGGCGGTCGGCCAGGTCCGGCGCGACCTCGTCGAGGCGGCCTACACGCTCGGGGCCAGCGACGCCGGCATCATCCGCCGGGTGCTCATCCCGGCGACCGCCCCGGAGATCGCCGAGATCCTGCGCCTCGTGCTCGGCTGGGCCTGGACCTACGTCATCGTCGCCGAGCTGATCGGCTCGTCCTCGGGCATCGGCCACATGATCATCGAGAGCCAGGCCCTGCTCGCCACCGGCCAGATCATCTTCGGCATCATCGTCATCGGGCTGATCGGCCTCGTCTCGGACTTCCTGTTCAAGGCGGCCAACCGGCTCCTGTTTCCCTGGAAGCTCGCCTGATGCGGGACACCGTCGAGGTCGCGGTCGAGGGCGTGGCGCGGGTCTTTCCCGGCCACCGCGGCGGGAAGCCCGTCCAGGCCCTCTCCCCCACGGACCTCACCGTCGCCAAGAACGACTTCATCACCATCCTGGGGCCCTCGGGATGCGGGAAGTCGACGCTCCTGCGCATCATCGCCGGGCTCGACCGGCCGAGCGCCGGCCGCGTCCTGGTCGCGGGCCGCGAGGTCCGCGGGCCCGGCCCCGACCGGGGCATGGTGTTCCAGTCCTACACCCTGTTTCCCTGGCTCACGATCGCGGAGAATATCGGCTTCGGCCTGCGCGAGCGCGGGGTGCCGGTGGCTCAGCGCCGCGAGATCGTCGCGGCCTACATCGACAAGGTGGGCTTGCGCGGCTTCGAGGGGCATTACCCCAAGCAGCTTTCCGGCGGCATGCAGCAGCGCACCGCCATCGCCCGGGCGCTCGCCAACGACCCCGCCATCCTGCTCCTCGACGAGCCCTTCGGGGCGCTCGACAACCAGACCCGCGGGCTGATGCAGGAACTGCTGCTCGGCATCTGGGAGCGCGAGCGCAAGACCGTGATCTTCGTCACCCACGACATCGAGGAGGCGATCTTCATGGCCTCGCGGGTGATCGTGATGACGGCCCGGCCCGGGCGGATCAAGGCCGACGTCCCGGTCGATCTCGGCCATCCGCGTCACTACACCCTCAAGACCAGTCCCGACTTCTCGCGGCTGAAGGCGCAGCTCACCGAGGAGATCCGGGCCGAGGCGGTGCTGGCGGCGACGGCGCATTGAGGACATTTTCGGCGATTCGTTTCGGCCTCCGTTCCTCTAACCCGCGACCTCATCCTGAGGTGTTGGCGATCGAAGATCGCACGCGATCGAAGATCGATTGACCTCGAAGGAAGGCTCCAGAGGCCTCTCCGATTCCTGGAGCCCTCCTTCGAGGCTCCCGTTGGTCGCACCTCAGAATGAGGTCGCAGATGGGGTTCAGGCATCGCGAAATCCGCTGCCCCCCGCTCGAATCCCCGGTCCCATGAACTAACTGTCCCTGGCTCGAACCCAGGTCCCGCCCCCGCGGCGGCGATCGGTCAGGAGGACAGCATGAAGGCCTTCGTCGTCCGACAACCCGGCGGCCTCGACCGTCTGGAGATCGCCGAGCGGCCCGATCCCGGCCAGCCCGGCCCCGGCGAGGTCCGGGTCGCGATCCGGGCGACCTCGCTCAACTTCCACGACCTGATCGTGGCGAGCGGGCGCTCGCCGGCCGAGGACGGCCGCATCCTGATGTCGGACGGGGCCGGCACCGTCGAGGCGGTCGGTGCGGGCGTCACCGACTTCGCCCCGGGCGATCGGGTCGTCTCCTGCTTCTTCCCGCATTGGACCGACGGGCTGCCGCAGGCGCCGGTCGGCAACTTCGCTCGCGTGCCGGGCGACGGCGTCGACGGTTTCGCGCTGACCCACGCAGTCCGTCCCGTCGGCGCCTTCACGCAGGCGCCCCGCGGCTGGAGCTTTGCGGAATCCGCCACCATCACCACCGCGGGGCTCACGGCCTGGCGGGCGCTCGTCGGCGACGGTGGGATCAAGGCCGGCGACACGGTGCTGGCGCTCGGCACCGGCGGCGTCTCGATCGCCGCGCTCCAGATCGCCAAGGCGATGGGGGCGGCGGTGATCGTCACCTCCTCCTCCGACGCCAAGCTCGAGCGGGTGCGGGCGCTCGGCGCCGACCACACGATCAACTACCGCACCCATCCCGACTGGGGCCGCCAGGTGCGCGACTGGACCGGGGGTGTCGGCGTCGACCACGTCGTCGAGGTCGGCGGGCCCGGGACCCTGGCGCAGTCGATCGAGGCGGTCCGGGTCGGCGGCCACATCGCGCTGATCGGCGTGCTCACCGGGCGGGCCGGCGAGGTGCCGACCTCCGCGCTGATGGCCAAGCAGGCCCGGCTTCAGGGTCTGATCGTCGGCAGCCGGCGCCAGCAGCAGGACTACGTCGCGGCCCTCGACCGGACCGGGATCCGCCCGGTGATCGATCGCACCTACGCCTTCGCGGAACTGCCCGAGGCCTTCCGCCACCAGGAGAGCGGGAGCCATTTCGGCAAGCTCTGCGTCGCCTGGTAGTCTTGCGTCGCCTGGTAGTCCTGGGCGTCTCATAAGGGCCTGCGGCGCCCGGCCGTACCCCCGGCCGCGCATTCCCGCGCTCGACGGCGCTGCGGCATCCGGGATATGGGCTTGTCATGAACGGAATCGTGGTGGTCGGCACCGGCCAGGCCGGCTTTCAGCTCGGGGCCTCCCTGCGGGAGAACGGCTATGCCGGCCCGGTGACCCTGGTCGGCGACGAGCCGGGCCTGCCCTACGGCCGCCCGCCCCTGTCGAAGGCCTACATGCTCGGCAAGACCGACGCGGCCGGCCTGTCGCTGCGGCCGGAGGCCTACTTCGCCGAGCACCGGCTGAGCGTGCGCGGCGGCGAGCGGGCGGCGGCCATCGACCGCGCCGGCCGCCTCCTCCTCCTCGCCTCGGGCGAGACCCTGCCCTACGACCACCTCGTCCTGGCGGCGGGTGCGCGCAACCGCCCGCTGCCGGTTCCGGGCGCCGACCTGCCCGGTGTCCACCAGCTGCGCACGCTCGCGGAGGCCGACGCCCTCAAGGCGGCGCTCGCCGGGGCGAGTGCGGTCGCGGTGGTGGGGGCGGGCTTCATCGGGCTCGAATTCGCGGCGGTCTGCGCCCAGGCCGGGATCGCCGTCACGGTGATCGAGGGGCTGGACCGTCCCCTCGCCCGGGCGGTCTCCGCCGACATGGCGGCGCTGATCGAGGCCGCGCACGTCGCGGCCGGGGTGCGGTTCCTGTTCGGCAGCGCGGTCTCGCGCATCGTCGGGCCGGAGCGCGCCCGCGCCGTCGCGCTGGCGGACGGGCGCGAGGTCGCCGCCGACCTGGTTCTCGTCGGCATCGGGGTGATCCCCAACGACGCGCTGGCGGCCTCGGCAGGCCTGCGGGTCGAGAACGGGGTCGCGGTCGACGCGATGCTCGCCACCGAGGATCCCGCCATCTCGGCGATCGGCGACTGCGCCAGCTTCCCCTCGCCGCATGCCGACGGCGCCCGGGTGCGGATCGAATCGGTGCAGAACGCCGTCGACGGCGCCCGCTGCCTCGCCGCCCGCCTCGCCGGCCGGCCCGCCGCCTTCACGGCGGTGCCGTGGTTCTGGAGCGACCAGGGCCCGCTCAAGCTCCAGATCGCCGGCCTGTCCCGGCCGCAGGACGAGGCGGTGCGCCGGGAGGCACCCGGCCCGGGCGTCTCGGTCTTCCGCTATCGGGACGGGCGGCTGACGAGCGTCGAATCGCTCAACCGCCCGGCCGACCACATGGTCGCCCGGCGCCTGCTCCAGGCCGGCCGGGGCCCGACGCCCGACCAGGCGGCAGATCCCGGCTTCGACCTCAAGGCGCTGGCGCTGGGGTGAGGCGCCCCGATGCGGCGCCCCGGACCCCCGCCCCTACCGGTCGTTCTCGGTCGTGAGCTCGCTCGGCGGGATGCCCTTGTCGGGCGCGTCGTCCGGGCGCAGCCGGGCGTCGGGGGCCGCGCCCCCGATCAGCTCCACGCCCGCGGCGAGGAGGGCGCCGCGGATCGCGGTGCGCTGCTGGGGCGAGGGCGGGTACTGGCCCGCCTCGAACTGCCGGATGCTCTGCGCGTCGACGTTGGCGCGCAGGGCCAGGTCGTCCTCCGACCAGCCGAGCAGGTCCCGCCCCCGGCGCAGCTGCGCCGCCGTGATGTCGTCTCCGCCGTTCACTGACTCTCGTCCCCCGCCTGGTGTGGGCCTGCCGCGCCGCCGCGCATCGGCGCCGCGCCGTCCTGGCTAACGGCGCGGCCCCGCTTTCGTTGCCACACCGGCAAGCTTTCGCGAGACCTGCCACATTACCGCCAAGCTTGCCGCATAAATGCAACAGTCGTCGGCAAGATGCCGATGCGGGCCATCCGCGCCGGCGGCCGGGGTTGCAGGCGTGCGGGGCCCTCTCTACGGTTCGCGACCAACATGACAATGCAATGGGGAATGCGATGAAGGCGATGCAGGTTGCGCTGGCCGCCGGTGCCGTCGCGCTGTTGGCGTCCGCCACGCAGGCTTCGGCCCAGAACATGATGGGCTACGGCCAGAAGAACCGCGACAAGGCGGCACAGCCGCAATACATCCCGCCGATGAAGGCGCAGGAAAAGGTCTTTCCGCTCGATTCGACCTGGACCGCGGTCAGCCTCAACGGCAAGCCCTTCGCCGGGGCCGACCGGCCGAGCTTCATCATCGACAAGCAGTACCGCGCCCGCGGTTTCGGCGGCTGCAACACCTTCGCGGCGACCGCCTTCCCGCTCAAGGAGCAGCACCTCGCGGTCGGCCCGCTGGCGCTGACCAAGCGCAGCTGTGACAAGACGGTCGGCGCCTCCGAGATGCAGTTCTTCACCGCCCTGCGCACCTCGGGCCAGTGGGACCTCGTCGGCTCGCAGCTGGTGATCAAGAGCCAGGCCGGCGAGCTGCGCTTCGACCGCGCGCTCTGAGAATCATCCTTTCGCCGCATGTCACGACGGCCCCGCCCCTCGGCGGGGCCGTTCGCGCATGGGAAGGCCGCCGGAAACGATTTACCTCCGTGGTCCAGTGCTTTAAGGCGCTCTCGTCCGTCCGGCGCGACGGTCCGGGCCTCGGCTCCCGCCGCAGGCGCGGCACCGATGCGGCCTAAACCAGAAGAGCGGATGCGAGGAGGAACCGGGATGCGGTCGATGTCGAGGAGAATGCTGCTCGCGGCGGCGATGCTGGGGAGCAGCCTGACCGGCGCGCTGGCGCAGGACAAGACCCCGGTGAAGCTCGGCGCGATCGAGATCCTGACCGGTCCGAACAGCCGCTACGGCATCGCCATCCAGCGCGGCTTCGACCTCGCGCTCGCCGACATCAACAAGGCCGGCGGCGTGCTCGGCGGCCGGCCGCTGGCCCTCGCCTACGAGGATTCGGCCGGCGCCAAGGAGCAGGCGCTCAACGCCGCCCGCAAGCTGATCGGCCGCGACAAGGTCCCGCTGATCCTGGGGCCCACCCTGTCGAACGAGATGTTCGCCGCCGGTCCCGTCGCCAACGAGCGCAAGGTGCCGATCGTCGGCACCTCGACCACCGCCAACGGCATCACAGCGATCGGCCCCTACGTCTTCCGCACCTCGCTGCCGGAATCCGACGTCATCCCGGTCACGCTCAAGACCGCGCAGACGAAGTTCGGCATCAAGCGCGTCGCCGTGATGTACGGCAACGACGACGCCTTCACCAAGTCGGCCTACGACGTGATGAAGGCCTCGCTCGAGAAGCTCGGCATCGAGACGCTGACCACCGAGACCTTCGGCTCGAAGGATTCGGACTTTTCCGCCCAGCTCACCAAGATCAAGGCGCTGAACCCCGACGCGATCGTGCTGTCGGCGCTGGTCGAGGCGGCCTCGGGCATCGAGCTCCAGGCGCGCCAGCTCGGCATCCCCGACAAGGTGTTCTTCATCGGCGGCAACGGCCTGAACTCGCCCAAGCTCGGCGACATCGCCGGCAAGGCGGCGGACGGCACGCTGGTCGGCAGCCCGTGGTTCATCGGCAAGCCGGACGCGGCCAACCAGGCCTTCGTCAACGCCTTCAAGGACAAGTACGGCGGCGACCAGCCCGACCAGTTCGCGGCCCAGGCCTACGACACCCTGTTCATCGTCGCCAAGGCGATCGATGCGGCCGGCGCGCCCGATTCCGAGAAGATCAAGGACGCGCTGATCAAGGTGAAGCACACCGGCGTGATGGGCCCGTTCTCGTTCTCCGACACCCGCGACCCGGCCGATACCTCCGGCGTGGTGGTGCTGGTGATGAAGGGCGGCAAGTTCCAGCTGCTGCAGTAATCGGCTCCGGTCGCTCGATCATCCAAGGATAGAGCAGGGGATCCCCTCTCCCGTGTGGGAGAGGGGTAGGGGTGAGGGTGGTGCGCTTCAGTGTGAAACGAAGAGCGTCGTGCTGGCAGCGGAACAGTCAGAACCTGACTCAGGACCGTAGCACCCTCACCCCTGACCCCTCTCCCACACGGGAGAGGGGGAACCGCGCTTTACCTTCTGAGCGGTGCTCTGCCGCCCTCCCCCACCGATTGACCCGCCGCGCGATATCGGCCACGTCGCACCCTCGTCATCCTGTTCGGCCCTGAGGCCGGACCGCAGCGGGCGCCGGGCGCCCATCGAACTCCCGACAGCCCCATGCTTGAGCAGCAGCTCGTCAACGGCGTCGTGCTCGGCGCGACCTATGCCCTCTTCGCCATCGGCTTCACGCTGATGTTCGGGGTGATGGGCGTCATCAACCTCACCTACGGGGTCTACTTCGCGCTCGGCGCCTTCGCGGCGCTCTGGAGCACGCAAGGGCTCGGCCTGCCGATCTGGGCGGCTCTCCCCGTCGGCGCGCTGATCGCGGGCCTCGTCGCGGTCGTCCTCGACACGCTGCTCCTCACCCGCCTGCGCAAGGCCAAGGCGCCCGAGCTCTCGTCCCTGATGGTGACGCTGGGCGCCACGCTCTTCCTCTATGCCGGCATGGCGGCGGCGCTCGGCACCGAGATCCGGCGCTTCCCCGCCGAGGTGTTCTCGGGCGGCGCCTACAGCCTCGGCGACGTTCGGGTCGGCACGACCCAGATCCTGATCCTCGCCGCCGCCATCGTGCTGATGCTGGCGCTGCTGGCGCTGGTGCGCGGCTCGCGGATCGGGCTCGCGATCCGGGCGGTGGCCGAGAACCCGGACGCCGCCGCCTTGATGGGCATCAACGGCGCCCTGATGCTGCGGGTGGTGTCGTTCCTGTCCGGCGCCATCGGGGGCGCGGCGGGCGTGCTCGTCGGGCTCAACTTCAACGCCATCCAGCCCTTCATGGGCGAGCACATGATGCTGCGGGGCTTTGCCGTCATCATCGTGGGCGGCCTCGGCGACCTGCGCGGCGCGCTCCTCGCCGGCCTCATCCTCGGCCTCGCCGAGGTGCTCACCGCCGCCTACCTCTCCTCGACCCTCAAGGACATGATCGCCTTCGCGCTCCTCGTCGCCACCCTGTGGTTCCGTCCGCTCGGCCTGTTCGGCCGCGCCGCCGCCAAGCGGGCCTAATCGTCATGTGGGAAGCCCTCGACGACTTCTACTGGACCTACCAGAGCCTGATCCACGCGATCGGCGTGAACGGCATCCTGGCGCTGTCGGTCTACGTCGTGCTGGCGGTGGGCCAGCTCTCGCTCGGCCAGGCCGCCTTCATGGGCGTCGGTGCCTATACCGGTGCGCTCCTCTCGGTGAAGTTCGGCGTACCGTTCGGCGTCGCCATGCTGGCCTCGGCCGTGGTGCCGGCCCTGCTGGCGCTGGTCGTCGGCGGGCCGACGCTCCGGCTCACCGGCGTCTACCTCGCCATCGCGACGATCGGGCTCGGCGAGATCACCCGCATCGTCTTCCTCAACTGGGACTATGCCGGCGGGGCGCTCGGCCTCTCCAGCATCCCGGAGCGCGGCGGCGTCGTGGCGATCTACGGCACGCTCGTCGTGCTGCTCGTCGGCCTGACGCTGGTGGCGCGCTCCCGCGTCGGCCGCGCCATGGAGGCGATGCGCGAGGACGAGGCGGCGGCCGGCGTGATGGGCGTGAACCTGCCGCGCTACCGGCTGGTGGCGCTGGTCGTGTCCTCGGCGATGGCCGGGGTGGCGGGCTGCCTCTCGGCCCACGTCTCCTCGTTCATCGGCCCCAACGAGTACGGGTTCGAGGCCGCGGTGACGATCCTGAGCTACGCGCTGCTGGGCGGCATCGGCTCGCCCCTGGCGCCGGTGCTGGGCTCGACCATCCTGACCCTGCTGCCCGAGGTGCTGCGCCCGCTGGCCGATTTCCGCCTGATGGTGAACGGCCTGATCATCGTGCTCGCCGTCCTCTTCATGCCGCGGGGCATCCTGCCCTGGCGCATCGCCCGGACCGGCTGACGATCATGGCACTGCTCACCGTCCAGGGTCTCACCCGCCGCTTCCAGGGGCTCGTCGCGGTCGATTCGGTCGACTTCGCGGTCCAGCCCGGCACCGTCCACGGCCTGATCGGCCCGAACGGCGCCGGCAAGACCACCCTGTTCAACCTCGTCTCCGGCGTGCTCGCTCCCAGCGCCGGCAGCGTGCGCCTCGGCGACCAGCCCCTCGACGGGTTGGCGCCCTACCGGCGCACGGCGCTGGGCTTGGCCCGCACGTTCCAGAACATCCGCATCTTCTCCGAGATGACGGTGCTGGAGAACGTGATGACGGGCCTGCACACGCGCCTGTCCTCGACCTGGGGCATCCTCTTGCGCGGGCCCGGCTTCCGCGCCGAGGAGCGCCAGGCCAAAGCGAAGGCACGCGACCTCCTGGCCTTCGTCGGCCTGTCGGAGGCGGCGAACGCACGCGCCGGCGACCTTCCCTACGGCGACCAGCGCCGGCTCGAGATCGCCCGGGCGCTCGCCTGCGAGCCGCGCCTCGTCCTCCTCGACGAGCCCGCCGCCGGCATGAACCCGGCCGAGACCCACGCTCTCCTCGGCCTCCTGCGGCGCCTGCGCGACGAGCGCGGCCTGACCCTGCTGCTCGTCGAGCACGACATGCCCCTGGTGATGAGCCTGTGCGACCGGCTGACGGTCCTGAATTTCGGCCGGCGGATCGCCGACGGCACGCCGGCCGAGGTGCGCGCCCACCCGGCGGTGATCGAGGCCTATCTCGGCACCGGCAGCCACGAGGTCAGCGTGAGCCGGGGAGCGGTCTCGTGAGCGAACTTCTGGCGGTCGAGGGCCTGCGCCTCGGCTACGGCCGGGCCGACGTGGTCCACGGCATCGGCCTGACGGTGCGGCGCGGCAGCATCGTGTCGCTGATCGGCTCGAACGGCGCCGGCAAGACCACGATCCTGCGCAGCCTGTCGGGCCTGATGAAGCCCAGGTCCGGCCGGGTGCTGTTCGGCGACGAATCCCCCGTCGACATCGCCGGCGAGGCGGCCCACCGCATCGCGCGCCGCGGCATCGTCCAGGTGCCGGAGGGCCGCCAGGTCTTCGCCAACATGACGGTGGCGGAGAACCTGCGGCTCGGCGCCTACCACGTCCCGGGCCCCGAGGCCGCGCGACGCCAGGCGGCGGTCGAGGCGCGGTTCCCGCGGCTCGCCGAGCGGCTGCGCCAGCAGGCGGGCTACCTGTCGGGCGGCGAGCAGCAGATGCTGGCGATGGGCCGCGCGCTGATGGCCGAGCCGGTGCTGCTGCTGCTGGACGAGCCCTCGATGGGCCTCGCCCCCCTCATCGTCGACGAGATCTTCTCCATCATCGCCTCGCTGCGGGCCGAGGGGCGCACGATCCTGCTCGTCGAGCAGAATGCCAGCGCGGCGCTCGCCATCGCCGATTACGCCTACGTGCTCGAGACCGGCCGCATCCGCCTCCAGGGCCAGGCGGCGGAGATCGCCCGCAACCCGGAGGTGACGGCGGCGTATCTCGGGGTGTGAGGGCCTTGCGCCCTCACGCCGGCTTCCGAGCTCACTGCCACACCCCCGCCTTGCGCGCCTTGGCGTTCGCTTCCGCCGCCTGCAATTCCTGCGGGGCGCCCGGTGCGGCGCGTCCGCCGCCGTTGAACAGCACCACCTCGGACAGGTCCTGCTCGCCGGTGCGGCAGCGGTAGAGATCCGGGCCGCCGACCGGCTGGCACGTCACCTCGCGCCGGCGCAGGTACTGGCGGAACTCCCGGGCGTAGCTTCCGCCCTGGCCATCGACGCCGACGAGGCGCACCGCCTGCCCGTCGAGGCGCAGTCGCCCGGTATCGATCACCCGCGGCACGCCGCTGAGGCTCTGGGCCGTGCGCTCGCCGGGATTCTGCCAGGCCGGACGGGCGGAACTGCGGGCCGTGCTCCCGGTCTCGCGCGCGGTCTCGCGCGCTTCGGGGGCGGGCGGGGCCGGGTGGGCCTTGGCCCATTGCGCCGCCACGTCCTGGAACAGCGCCTCGGGCCCGTCGCCGGCACCGTTCTCGGCCGCGCTGCTCGACACGATCGTGCCGACGAGGAGGTCGCCGATCATGCCGACGAACAGGCCGTCCCGGCTCGCCGGGTCGTCGGCGCCCTCGGGAGGACGGGCCAGGCCGGCGAGCAGCGCCAGGAGGGCGGTGCGCCGCTCCGCCGCCGGCGCCGGGCCGGCGACGACGCGGTCGTAGACCGGGCGGCCGTCCCGGCCGAGATGGCGCAGGCTCGCGCTCGCCGCCCGCCGTACCTCCGGCGTGTCGCGCAGCGGCGCCCCGCCGGCGACCGCCGCCCGCACCGAGCCGTCGGGCCCGAGGATCAGGAGGCTCGCCCGCGCGCCGCCGCGGCCGGCGGCCTCGAGGCGGCGCTCCACCGCAGCCTCGGCCATCGCCTGGAGATCGTGCTCGAGGGTGGTGCGGATCACCGCGTCCCGCGGCGCCTCGGGGCCGAGGCGGTCGGCCGCCTCCGCCAGGACGAGGTCGGGGACGCCGCTGCGGGTCAACGGGGTGGTGCCCACGGGGGCGAGCCCGTCGAGGGTGCGCCCCGCCTCCGCGGCCCGGGCGGCCGACAGGTCGCCCCGCATCACCATGCCGTCGAGGACGTCGCGGGCGAGCGCCCGGACCGCCGTCACGTCGCGGTCGGGCTGCAGGGCGGGCGCCCGGGTGAGCGCGGCGAGATACGCCGCCTCCGCGGTGCCGAGGGCGGCCGCCTCCTTGCCGAACAGGGCGTGGGCGGCGGCGTCGAGGCCGGTCAGGCCGGGGCCGAAGCGGGCGAGGTCGAGCGCCCGGGCGAGGATCCGCGTCCGGTCCTCCCCGGCCTGGAGACGCAGCACCAGCATCGCCTCGCGCACCCGGTCGGCGAGGCTGCGCGCCTCGCCCGGCGCGGCGCCGACGAGGTCGCGGCGCACGAGCCGCTGGGTCAGGCGCGGGCTGCCGGTCCGCGGGCCGTCGCTGATCGTGTCGCGAAAGGCCTGGCCGATCACCGCGGCGATCCCCGCCGCATCGAGCCGGTAGGTGTCGTCGAACCACGGGTCCTGCGCGGCGAGAAAAGCCGCCCGCATCGCCGGGGCCACGGCCTCGACGGGAAGGTCTCGCCCGCGGGCGGTGCCGCGCCGGGCGATCGGCGTGCCGTCCTCCGCCTGCACGGTGACCGTGCGGGTCGTGAGCGCCGGGCCCGACAGGGGCGGCAGGGTCGCGGCGCACCAGGCCAGGAACAGGACGGCGAGGCCGGCGGTCCCCAGCGCCGCGAGGCCGAGAGCGCGCCCCCAGGGCAGCGCCGAGGCCCGCCGCGCCGCGCCGGCGGCGCGGACCGCGAGGGGGTGGGCGCCCAGGCGATCGCTCACGCGCGCGGTCGTTTCCCGCCAGGCCGGTGCGACCCGGCGCATCGGCACGGCGGCGGCGGCCAGGACCGGCGAGAGGGCCGCCCGTCCGGCCCGCGCCGCGCCGGACCGGGCCCGGGCGAGCCGGTCGGAAACCTCGCGCTGCGCGGTCGAGAGGCGGGAGGGAGCGGGCGGGGCCGCGGCTTCGGGCTTCGGGCTGGCGAGGTCGAGCCAATCCCGCCCGGACTGCGTCGTCATCGGCTCCGCCACCATCCTGCCTGATCGTCTCCGGGACTCAGCCCATCCCGCTCCGGCCGCACGCGAGCGGCCGGAGACGCGGAACGGCTACGGTCCGGCAGAAACGTCGGCTCCGGCGAAACGGTTCCGGTAACCGTACTCGCGCGCCGCACGCGCGCGAGAATGCCCGCGCGTGGAGACGCAGTCCGCGCCGTGTCAGACCCGGGATCGTCAAGTCTTGCGATCTAAACTTGGCCTTTTGGAGGGCGAGATCACGTCGGGGGTAGAGAAGATCCGGAACGATAATCTGGAGTCGGCGTTTTGAACCATCTTCGCAGCGCCGCCGCATCGCGATGCCGGCGCACAGGGAGGCAAACGAACATGAACAGACTGACCGTTGGACTGGCCGCGCTGCTGCTCAGCACCTCGGCATTCGCCCAGACTGCCGGCCCCGGCGCCGGCGGCGCCCCCGGCCGCGGCGGCGAGATGAACCAGTCCGGCCCCAACGCCGGCGGCTCCAAGGCCGGTCCCGGCGCCCAGGCCCGCGGCGAGATGGGCAAGTCCGAGATCGGCAAGTCCGAAGCGGGCAAATCCGAGTCCGGCAAGGGCGGCATGGACAAGGCCGAGGCCGCCCGTCCGGGCGCCGGCCGCGACGGCATGGACAAGGCCGACAGGCGCGGCGACACGGCCGACCGCAAGGGCGGCATGGACCGCGACGGAACCCGCGACCGGGCCGAGCGCGGACCCGAGGGCCGCGACGCCCGCCGGGCGATGGACGAGCGCCGCGACGGCGACCGCCGGGCGGACCGCCGCGGCGACCGGGCCGAGCGGTTCGAGCACCGCGAGGGCCGGGCCGGCTTCCGCAGCGAGGCCCGCGAGGATCGCATCGCCACCGTCGGCGGTCGCCGCTACGTGACGATCTCGGGCCAGCGCGTGCTGTACGGTTCGCCCGAGTACCGTCGCCTCGTCGTGGTCGAGCGGCGCGAGAACCGCGTCGTGCGTCCCGGCCGGGTCGAGTTCGTGACGCTCCAGGGCCGCCGGGTGCGGGTCGGCTCGCCCGAGTACCGCCGCCTCGTCATCCGCGAGCGGAGCGGGCCGGGCCGGTACGTGATGGTCCGCGGTCAGCGGGTGATCTACGGCTCGCCGGAATACCGCCGCCTGATCGTGTCCGAGCGCACCGGCACCGAGCGCTACGTCACGATCTCGGGCCAGCGCGTGCTCTACGGCTCGCCCGAGTACCGCCGCCTGGTGGTGAGCGAGCGCAGCAGCGTCACCGGCAGCGTGCGCGGCCGCGACCGCGTCGACGTGCGGAGCGGCGAGCGCCGCGAGGACCGGCTGAGCCGCAGCGAGGAGCGCCGCAACGGCACCGTCGACCGCGAGATGTCGCGCGGCGAGATGAAGGACGGCCAGGATCGCCGCGACAAGGACCGCCGCGAGATGGGCGAGCGCAAAGGCGCCCGGCCGGAGCAGGCCGCGGGCAACCAGCCCGGCCGCAACGGGGCCGAGCGTGGCATGGCCAAGGACGGCATGGCCAAGGACCGCACGGCCAAGGACGGCATGAACGAGCGTCAGGCCGGCGAGCGCCAGATGGGCAACCGCGGCGCCGGTCCGGACACCACCGGCAGCACCCAGCGCGGCGGCGCCCGTCCGGGCGGGCAGCCTGAAGGCGGCAAGCCGGCCGGTGCCGGCCAGCCGGGCGCGGGCGGCCGGATGTAATCCGCGGACGCAAAGCCCACCCCCGCCACACCATGAAGGCCGGTCCCGGATCACCCCGGGGCCGGCCTTCGCGCGTGCGCGACGGCCGCCGGCCCCGACCCGTCGCCGCCGTTCCCCGGTCGGTCCTCGCGCGTGCGGGCCGCCCGCCGGGGTTGCGGCAATGGAGCGCCCGTCCGCCGGCGCGATTGTATCGGTCCGGGTCATGCGCTACCGCCGACGGGCCCCGCCGCCCCTTTCCCGCCCGTTTGGCGCCGCAAGGTGGCGCGCCGCGGCCGACCACCGGGCGATTGGCGGGGCCGATGCCCGGGAGGACCAGGATGCCGATGCGTGCCCCGATCCCCGGCCCGGGCGAGCCCCGCGCCCCCACCGCCCTGCCCGGCCGGCTCGCCCCGGCCGTCGCCCCCACCCCTCCCAGCCGAGCAGATTCGACGCGCAGATGCTGAAAACCGCCATCGTCGCGGCGCGCGACCGCCAGCGCCTCCAGGAAATCGCCGGCATCCTCATCGGCTTCGGCGTCAACAAGGTCGTCGACCGCCTCGGCCTTAGGGCGATCCCGCGGCTCGCCTGGCGCAGTGCCCCCGCCGTCGACCTCGCGCGCCTGTCCCAGCCCGAGCGCCTGCGCCGGGCGATCGAGGCCCTGGGTCCCACCTTCATCAAGCTCGGACAGGTGCTGGCGAGCCGCGCCGACCTGCTCGCGCCGCAATGGACGGAAGAACTCGGCAAGCTGCACGACAAGGTCGCGCCGCTGCCCTGGGAGGTGATCCGGCCCCAGCTCGAGGCCGATCTCGGGGCCCCGCCGGCCGAGATCTTTTCGGAATTTGACACCAACCCGATCGCCTCGGCGTCGATCGCCCAGGTCTACCGCGCCCGGCTCGAGACCGGCGAGGAGGTGATCGTCAAGGTCCGGCGCCCGGGGCTCCAGAAGATCATCGAGGCCGACCTGCGGCTCCTGTCGCACGCCTCGCGCATCGTCGAGACCGAGTGGCCCGAGATGGCCCGCTACCGGCCGACCGAGCAGATGCGCCACATCGCCAACGGCCTGCGCGAGGAGCTCGACCTCGCCAACGAGGGCCGCAACTGCGAGATGCTGGCGGCGCTCTTCCCCGACCGCGACGACGTCGTGTTCCCGAAGGTCTACTGGGAATACACCTCCGAGCGGGTGCTGGTGCAGGAGTTCATCCACGGCATCCCGCCGACGGACACCAAGCGCCTGGAGGAGGCCGGGCTCGACCGCAAGGTCCTGGCCCAGCGCGGCGTCGACGCCTTCCTGCAGATGGCGATGATCGAGGGCCTCTTTCACGCCGACCCGCATCCGGGCAACCTTTTGGCGATGCCGGGCAACCGGATCGCCTTCATCGATTTCGGCATCGTCGGCCGGCTGTCGCAGCGCCGCCGCTCGCAGCTCCTGATGCTGATCGGCGCGATGCTGCAGGAGGATGCCGACGGGCTGATGGCGGTGCTGCTCGACTGGACCGGCGCCAGCAACCCGGACCTGACCAAGCTCGAGGCGGCCTCGCAATCCTTCGTCACCCGCCACAACGGCGCGACGCTCAATCTCGGCCTCGTGCTCACCGACTTCATGACCATGGCGCGCGAGAACGACCTCGCGATGCCGACCGACCTCGCGATCCTGTTCAAGGGCCTCGTCACCGCCGACGGCGTGATGCGCCAGCTCGATCCCGCCTTCGACCTGTTCGCGGCGGCCGGCCCGACCGTCAGCCGCCACATGCGAGCGCAGTTCTCGGTCAAGGACATCAAGGGCAAGTTCCAGGGCCTGGCGACCGGCCTCTACGGCGCCGCCTCCGAGCTGCCGACGCTGATCCACCTGATGCTGGTGCGGCTCAAGCAGGGCCGGGTCACGGTCGAGATCGAGCTCAAGGGCATGGACAAGCTGACCCGCGGCATCGAGCGCGCCGCCGCCCGGGTCGCGGTCGGCCTCGTGGTGGCGGCCTTCGCCACCCAGCTCGCGCCCCGCCTGATGGAGCACGGCACCCCGGCCTTCGCCACCATCGGCATCCTGGTGCTGACGATCGGGATCGGCTGGATCCTGCTCCTCGCCCGCAACCGCTGAGACGGAAAGGGGCCGTCCCTGCGGACGCCCCTTTCCTCTCTCTTCTCCGGCTCCGTCGCGCTCAGGCGGCGAGGCGGCGGTTGCGCTTGCGGGCGTGCAGGTCCTGCGCCGCCCGGGTGGCGTGGCGCGGGCTGCGGAAGATCCGGCCCTCGAGGGTGTGGAAGTCCGGGTGGGCGGAGAAGAAGCGGAAGCCGTCGGTCTCGGGAACGACGATTCCGGCCGAGGTCTCGCCGACCTCGACGATGCGGGCGGGCTGCATGGCAACAATCTCCGGTCGCGGCCGCCGCTCGGGCGCCGCGCAAAAGGTCTCGCGAAACGGGTGATGCAGGGATCGGGCCGGTTTCAGCGGCCCGGGCGGGCGGCGCGAACGGGGTCGCGGCGCACGCCGCATCGACAGAGGGCGGCGGAAGCCGGAACGGGGCGGCCGGCGCAGGGCATGCGGCAGAGCAGCATCGCGTCATGTCTCCGGGTTGGCCCACCGGTGCCGCACGGCGCCGGGGTGCTTTAGCGTTTGGTCTCGCGGCGCAATCGCCTCAAATCACCGCGGCGGGAGGCCGGTCGCCGGCCTCGAATGCCAGGGCAGCATCGGCCGACCGGGCCAGGATGTCAACGAGAATGTTCTTTTTATGGAACAACTCGAAAGACAAGAAGCTTCCCGCGCCGCACTGTTTGGGAGCAGATCGACCGCTTCTCTACCTTGTTCCGTCCAAGGCCCTCGCGCACAACCGAGTATCGTTCTTTAAAACAAACACGACCGGGAGGGCGTCGCCCTGGCGCGGCCCCGCGCCGTGGCGCAGGATGCGGGTGTCCATCCGGCCGGAGCCCGCCATGTCGCAAGACCACGATCACTCCCGAGACCACGATCACTCCCACGATCATGCCGGGGCGGAGGAGGCGCCCTGGAAGCACGATGGCGTCCGGGTGATCACCGGCGACCGCCTCGATCCCAACACCGCCCAGACCCCCGGCATGTTCCGCCAGGCGGCGATCAACCACGCCCGGGTCGGGGCGCAGAAGATCTGGGCCGGCACCGTGGCGATCGAGCCCGACGCCAAGACCGGGGTGCACCACCACGGCGCGCTGGAGAGCGTGATCTACGTCGTGCGCGGGCGGGCCCGGATGCGGTGGGGCGAGCGGCTCGAATTCGTCGCCGAGGCCGGCCCGGGCGACTTCATCTACGTGCCGCCCTTCGTGCCGCACCAGGAGATCAACGCCTCCCCGGACGAGGTGCTGGAATGCGTGCTGGTGCGCTCCGACAACGAGGCGGTGGTGGTCAACATCACCGACATCGAACCCGTCGAGCGGCCCGAGGCGGTCTACTGGGTCGACCCGATCCACCGCCATCCGTGACCGTGGCCGGCCGCGAAAGACGAGGATAACGCGGGAAGCTAATCACGGTTCCCTTCCCGCGGTTCTGAGATGCCGTCAGTCCCGGTGCGCCGATGCCGCAGGTTTCACCCCGATCTCACGCCCTCTCCATTGCGCAGGCGGCGGATCGGCGGAGGGCGGGTCCGTCGAGGGCCCGCACCAGGACGGTGGCTTCGGCGCATCAGGTCTGGGGAGGACTTGGATTTCCGGGTTTTTACGGCCACGCTTAACCTTCTGTTAAGCACAGGGGGCGACCCTGACGGCAATTCACGATCCCTTGCCGAATTCTCCCGTCGCCCTTCCCGAGGTTCCCATGCCCGCGCCGCAGGCCCGCCCGTCCGCCCCCGACGACTGTCCCGTCCCCCTCGACGTGCTCGGCACGCTCTATCGCGGCGATTCCGAGATGGTGGAGACGGTGCTGGCCGACATCCCGTCCGGCACCCGCGCCCGCCTCGCCGCCTACCTGTACGGCAAGAGCCACCTCCACGCCCTCGGCCTGCGCGTCGCCTCGGCCTGCACCGAGACCGACCTGGTGCGCGTCGCCGGCCATGCCGGCGCGGTGCTGTTCGCCCAGTCCCGCGCCGAGCGCCGCCCCGCCGAGGCCCGCCTCCCCGGCCAGCGCCGCATCAGCCTCGCGGGCAGCCGCGCGATCGCCTGATCGCGAGATTTCTCGCCCCTCCCCGCTTGTGGAGCGGCGAGAACCCATGCTAATGCCCCGCCTGCGCTGGCGACGGCGCCCGCGGAGAGGTGGCAGAGCGGTTGAATGCACCGCACTCGAAATGCGGCATGGGCGCAAGTCCATCGGGGGTTCGAATCCCTCCCTCTCCGCCAGGCATCACGAACACCATAGTTTTGCGTTTTTCGTGGTGTTCTCTGCTACGATCTCAGCATAGTTTTGCTATTTCGTGCAAGCGCCCTTGAAGAATCAGGGCTTTTTCCGACGCGTCAATGCGGCTGGCATCGAGAGCCCTGGCAGCGGACTCCCACACCCCCGAACTAACCGCATCTGTCTTGGCACCTCGAGCTGCGTCACGCTCGACGCGCCCTTACCGCTGGGGTGCGACACGGCCGAGCGATGCCCTCGCTGTCCTGAACGATTGTTCGGCGCTGGCGCGTGTTGCAGAAGAGTCGCACATCCTTTGCAGCCACGCTTGTTCGGCAATAGCGAAATCGCGATCCCAGAGGGTGCTGCGCTGAGGACGCTGAGTAAGCCTCTGCCCGGTGGCGGCGCAGCGCATGCCTATGGGGATATCCGGGCCTAGGGCCAAGCCAGGCAGCGCATCGCGCCTGTCATGCGGCCGGACGACGCGGACGAGGCAGAATAGCACCGTCGCCAGGGTTACGAGGACCAACACCGCGAGCATTGCGACCGCGTCGAGGGCGACGAGCTTGCCGGCGGTGTCGATCGTGGCGCGGTAGGTCGCGTTCATCGGCCCGCGGAAGTAGGCGTCGATCTCGGCCTGGCCCGGGAGCCCCTTGAGGCGGGCCCAGTCGGCCCGGAAGGCCACGATCCTGGCGCTCAGGCTCCCGAAGATCTCCTCCTCGGCCGGCGAGCTGATCAGCCCCCGGTAGCGCGCCATCCGCTCGCCCAGCGCCGCGTCCATCTCCGAAAAGCTCTTGGTGGCGAGCGCCTTCTCGGCCTCGCCGTCGGCGGTGATGAACCGGAACTGCCAGAGCCGCGCGCGCATCACCAGGGCGTTGATCGCATGCGCCTCGTTGATCGAGGGCACCGCGTCTGTAAAACGACACATAGAATACGCCCACGGACGCATATTTGGGGCGATTTCGAACGATACCATGTCTGAGCTTGATCACGAATGGGCTACCGAACCCCAAGCCTATTAGCTGACGTCCTTCTCTCTCCTCCCCTCCCACCCCGTAGAGCGGAACGAATGCTCTCTATCCTGTCGCGATCCTGAGGGACCCGCGCCAGTTCTGGACGCTCCTCGCCCACCGCTGTCCCTATCGCGGCTACCGCAGCCAGCAGGTTGGCACGACCATGACCACAACCGTCACCGTCGAAATCCTCGAACTCATCGACGGGCCAGCATGCTTTGCGATGTAGTCGAGACATTGGGTGATCGAGTACCACGGCTGGATCGATCGCTGCCGTAGGGTGGGGGGCGATCAAAAGGCGACCACCACATCCCTCGCCGTGGCCTTTCCAGTCCTCGCCGCTGCCGTGATCCTCGTGAAGAGACTCGCAAAGACCCTCTGAACGCGGTCTTGGTGGCTAGGTGGCCCCCCCAGAGGTGGCGTGCTGACCGCCGGGCTGCGGCTAGGACGGGAAAAACCCACGTGTTGACCTGCTCGCCGACGATGCCCAAAGCCCCTTCCCTATCCCAATGAGGTTCCGCGATGCGCATTCTCGTTTCCGCCCTCGCCCTCGGCATCTCCCTCGCCGGCCCCGCTGCTGCACAGGCCCCTGTCCGTTCGCTCCCGGCGACGACCGCTCCCGACGCGGCGACGATCGCCGCGGCGCGCGAGGTCATCGCAAAAATGCAAGGCGACCGCGACGCCGCGCTCGCTTCGATGGGTGGCCCGATGGTGGGGCTCATCCAGCAGATGGGTGTCAAGGATCCCGAGCGGGCGCAGGTCATGGTGCGCGAGGTCATCCTGCCGGTAATGACCGCCCACTACGACGAACTCCTCGACATCCAGGCCCGCAGCTTCGCCGGGGTGCTCGGCGCGAACGAGCTCAAGGCCGTGTCGGCGTTCTACGACACCCCTGCCGGCAAGGCGTTGGCGAAGGCCCAGCCGCAGCTCGCGCAGGCGCAGCTCACAGGCATGACGCAATGGATGGGTGCCCTTGCTCCGGAGATCCAGAGCAAGCTCGTCCAGGCGATCAAGGCGCACGGCTGGGACAAGGCTGCGCCGACCGCCCGCTGATCGTTATCGGCCCGGAGACCTGCAGCATGCGATTTGCCGCCGTCACCTTGATCCTCGGGATCGTCGTACCCGTTCCAGCCATGGCAGGCGGGCCCGTTGAGGCTGGTACGACGACTGTACGCACCGAGAGCTTCGCACGCCCACCCTATTCGGGTGCGACGTACTACATCTACGAGCGCGACGGGCGCACGATCTGCACCAAGCTCGCGGTCTGCAACAAGTACGATCAGTGCAGCACGCGGTATGTACCAGGGGTCTTCCGGGATGGAGAGGACGCCGACGGTAGCGAGCCCGCCTCCACGAGTCCGGCCGTCGCCATTCCAGCGACGTCGTTGGTCAAGCACGTGTGCCTGACCCGGTTCGGCCTTGCCGACCAGCGATGATCGTCACCCGCCATCGAAGAGGTCGCAGACAATCTTTGGTTGGACGGGTGTCGGGTATGCCTTGTCAGATCGAGGCGCTCGGGCAACTCTACGCCCATGGTTCGCCTCTATATCGGCATCACCGATCAGGATTGGTTCGACGCACTCTCAGCCGCGCCGCCGGATGAGGTCAATTTCTGGCAGCCAAGCGGCAATCGGATGTTCCGTGCGCTGCGTCCAGGCGAGCTGTTCCTGTTCAAGCTGCACGCACCCCGCAATGTGATCGCCGGTGGTGGCGTATTTTCTCATGCATCGCTCGCCCCCTGTCGATGGCCTGGTCAGTCTTCGGGTCCAAGAACGGCGTTGCGAGCCTCGACGACATGCGTCGACGGATCGCGCACTATCGCCGGGATGTCTCTCTGCTCGACCCGCGGCAGAAGCCAGTGATCGGCTGCCGCGTGCTCATCCAACCGTTCTTCTGGCCTGAGGAACTCTGGCTGCAGATCCTCGCGACGTTCCCGCTGCAGACCCAGCAAGGGCGCGGGTACGACACAGAGGATGCTGATGGGCGTGCGCTCTGGGAAGCCGTCGTGGAGCGGATCGCAATGGCCGCGCGAACGTCAGCGCTGGCGGCTACCACGATACGGCGCGCCGGCCCTGGTGCGATCGCGGCTCAGCCAAGGGGTGTTCCGCTTGGCTGTCACGGACAGCTACGAGCGACTCTGTGCGGTGTCGGGCGAGCGTACGCTGCTGATCCTGGACGCCGCGCACAATCTATGGTGTGATCTCCGCCGCAAATCAGGCGCGTCATCACGTCGGGTTGTGCCGTCGCCGTCGGCCAAAATAGAACAAGATAGCCGCTCCCTGGTGCAAGCTCAATTTGCTCCGCGAGGCGATCGAAACGCCCACGGTGCGAGAGGCCGATGATCAATACGCTTGCGCTTAATCTTATTGCTAGCGTCATGAAGTGGGACAACGAGGTTGCAACTCGCGAGTACGCGTGGTTGCATCTCATGTCTTCAATGAAATACGATACTTACTCTGACTTTCGCGCTGGCGCGCGCTTTCTCGAAAGTTTGGTGTCGTGGCTGCGACGCTTTGAGGAAGCCGACCGTGATGTCGCCTACGCTTTCGTTAAAACACGTCTCGTATACATTTCGAGCGCCGAGATGCAGCGGCTTATCGACTGCTTCGTCCCTGAGACCGTAACGCCCTACCTACGCCGCGTCGTCGCGGGCAAGTTGGGTATCAGACCCTACGAGGTATGGAAGACGCCGGAGGCATCCAGGACCTTCGATCAGCACCTGCGCCGATGTCTCTTCGTGGGCTTGAGCGACGGTAGCCGTATCGACATCCTTCGTCGCGCAAATGCCGGCCGACTGTCGCAAGAGCAGGTCGTCCCTATGATGAACATCGACGACGACAAGTGGAAAGGCCTCGCCGAAGATCTTAGGAACGATCTCGGCAGCGAAGCGACGTTCGACGATGTCTACCTCATCGACGATTTTACGGCCTCGGGGACGACTTTCATCCGGTTTCCAGAAGGCAAGCCGAAGGGCAAGCTCGCGAAGTTCGAAGGCATCGTGCGTGACGCGAGGGCGCGGCTTGGAGCACAATTCCCCCTTTCACGAGGGTACACGCTTCATATCCATCATTATGTGTCAACGTCGCAGGCGCACAGTGTTTTGTGTGATCGAATCGAGGAAGCCGAGCACAAATATCCGGATAGAAATTTTGGAAAAGCTATCATTACCGAGGGTATGCTTCTCCCGCCCGAACTCAGAATCTGCATCGTCGACGAAGAGACGCGAAAAATACTTCCTACGAAAGAATCCGATTCAACGATCATCGATTTATGTGAGCGATACTACGATCATGACCTGTTCAAGCGCCTTGAGAAACATTGCAAAGAAGCTGGACAGGTGGACATGCGCTTCGGCTATGCGAACTGCGCGTTGCCAATGATTCTAGAGCACAACACCCCAAATAACTCTGTCCCTCTTCTCTGGGCAGAGACTGACGGAAAAGAGGGGAAACCGATGCGTTCTCTGTTCCTCCGGCGCGACAGGCACGGTTAATCGGCCATGGCGAACCCATTTTTACGGCGCGCGACCGAGAACGTGCGCGACGACGAGTCCTTCCTCTCGATCGTCAGTCCAACCCCGCTCACGACCTTTCTAGCTACGAACAAGCACAAGGACGACATGTTCGAGGTGCCGGTGCGCATTATCGGTGCGCCCGGCAGCGGAAAGACCATGCTCGCCACCTTTGCCGAGTTCAGGATTGTCGAGACGATCCTTAAGGACGTGACAAACGCCACCAATCGTGACCTTGCCGCGTCCTTAGGACAGGCGGGCTTTCTGCAACAGGGAAGGCCACGTGTTGCCGCGGTGCGCGTCCCGATGGAGTCGGAATACCGCGATTTCTGGGAACTGCCCTACGATCCGGCCACGAAGACCAAGCTCGCCTTTTGGCTGGTTCAGGCCCGGACGATGCTCGGATTACTTCGAAACTTGACGGCGAACAGAACGCGGGATCTCGATGGCATCGAGTTTGTCCCACGAGCCGACTATGAGGCTCATCTGGAGCAGATCGGAGGCCTATCGGCCAGAGGCATCCGCGAGCGGGCCCTTGCCGTGCAGCGCGCAATCTATTCTGTTGGCGCAGGGCTCCGGCCGCCGAAGATCGAGAACCTGCCTAAGGACGCAACAGCGCCTTACGCGCCCTTCGACGCGATCCACCGCATCCGCATCGAATGGCAAGGGAAAATGATCGAGCTCAACCCGCTCGTGATGTTGGACGACGTGCATGCCCTTCATCACGATCAACTCGAAGCCATGTTCGAGACGCTGTCGCATCGCGAAATGCGCTTCGGCCGTTGGATGATGATGCGCCTCGACGCGCTGAGCCCAGGTGCGGTCCTCCGGTCGGTAGGCGAACAACCGACACATAACCGCGCCAAAGGTCGGGACTTCGTCGATATCCGAATGCAGGCCGAGACCAGGAAGGAATCGGCACGCCGACAGTTCGGCAGGATGGCGCGCGACATGGCAAATCGCTACCTGCCCCTCGTCGAGGCACTGCGCAACCGCAACGCAACGGACGTCGATCGCCTCCTGCCGAGCGAGCCGCCGCGTTTCGCTGCGGGGCAACTCAGGAAACTGGAGGAGCAGGTTGACCGCGATCAGGCCAGGCTTGAGATCGGTGCGAGCCGACGTAAGGAGGTGGACGACCTCGTGGACGGTTACATTCAGCGTACGCGATCCTTCGACGGGGGCCCAGAGGTGGCCCTGGCGATGAAGCGCATCCTACTGCATCGCTACGCAATTCGAATCGCGCGCTCGACGCCCTCGTTGTTCGAGGAACTCGACCCGGATCCGAAGGTGCCGCTCAAGGCCGACGCCGACATCGCCCACGGTGCGCGCCTCCACCTGCATCACGAGTTCGCGCGCCCCCTGCACTACGGCGTCGACGAGATCTGTAGCGCGAGCAACGAGAACGCTGAGGTCTTCCTGCAGTTCGCTGGTGCCCTGGTCGCGAGCATTGAGACGCGGGCGATTCGAAACGTTGCCCTTCCGCTGCCGGCCAAAGACCAGCAGACAATCCTCGCTAGCAAGGCGAAGGCGATCATGGACGCCTGGGCATTCCCCCACGCGGGGAGGGTTCGCGCCATGGTCGATGCGATCGGTCGGGAATGCGTAGCAGAATCTGTCCTGCCGAATGCGCCACTTGGAGCGGGCGCGAATGCGGTCGCCGTATTGGAGGAGGAATTGCTGGCGGTTCCACTCGATGATGAGTTCGGAACGATCTTGAAGTACGCTATCGCGAACGGTGCAATCACGATTGAACGCGATTATGGGCAGGGCGGCAAGAAGTGGGCTCTCATCGAGCTTACGGGGACGGTTAGCCTCGTACACGGACTGACCTTCAACCGGGGTGGCTTCTTACCTAAAAAGATCGACTATTTGCGCAACTTAATGGGCCCCTCCGATGCGTGATCATTGGGCCAACTGTATAGCTAATTTTGACGCCGACGTGGCCACTTTCATTGCGGAGTACTACGCCGACACTTCGAGGCGAGTTCTGCTCGTAGCTGCTGCTGGGTTTGACCCTCGATCGGCAAGGATTGCGAGGATGCTCGCAGGCACCCTCGGCGACCGACTCGCCGCCTACTTCGTCCGCGAGGAAAGGCCCGGAGCGTCCGAGGAGCTGATCGCACGGGCTGACGCGAACGAAGCCGTGCTCGCCGCCATCGTGCCCGACTGCCGCATCTTCCGAATCGAGGTTTTCGCAGACGACAGCGCTCCTGTGGGCGGGACCCGCATTGCAGCGATCCTCTCGGATAACCCCATCCCCGCAGGCGTGACGGATGTCATTCTCGACCTAAGCGCCCTTTCGATTGGAATTGGCTTTCCAGCGGCGCGCATCCTACTCGAGGACTGCGAGGCAGAGGTCGATCGGGCGTTCCACCTCATGATCACGTCGAACCCAGAGTTGGATGACCGGATCGTCACTATCCCGTCCAGTCGCACTAGCCCGGTTCGTGGCTTTGCCCCGCCGATCGTTGGGAGTGCGGAAGAACTCGCCCAAATCTGGATACCTCAGCTAGCGCACGGACGAACCGCATCTTTGACTCGAATCGGGGCAGCGATCGGACGCTGCTACAAGATTTGCCCGCTCTTGCCCTTCCCGTCACGCAATCCTCGACGCGCGGATGACCTCCTATCCGAGTACCAAGTCGCCCTTACGGACGAATGGGAAATCGATCCGCGGGATATCTTGTACGCGTCGGAAAAGAACCCACTCGATTGCTACCGGACCCTCTCGACACTCAAGAAGCGCTTCGACCGCGCTATCGGCGATACGTACGAACCGCGCATGATCCTGTCGCCGGTGGGCAGCAAAGTGCTCGCGGCCGGTGCGCTGATGGCCGCGATCGAGCATGAGATGGCCGTCCACTACCAAGAGACCGAGAGCTACTCCATCGTCGACGCTGCTGAGCCAGCGGATGGTCCGTGCGAGACAGACGTGCATCTAATTTTATCTGGTCCCCTCTATGGCAGCTATGACAAAGCGGGTCAGACCTGAATGACCACCCCGAAATTCAGCGGTAAGCTCGACGCCCTGCCGGCGACACTGGATCTTCTTGAGGGATACGATCCCCAGTTGCTCGCGGGTGCCCTATCTCAGGGTAAGGACCGCAACGTGCTTGCGATCGGTTCAGGTGGCTCGGCCGTCGCCGCGGAGTACCTTGCGCGCTGTCGTGACACCCTCGGTTACGGACCGACTCTGATCCAGACACCGATGCAGGCGGTGCTCGAACTGCACGGCCTTGATCGCACCGATGTTTGGCTCTTCAGCGCAGGCAGCGACAACGCGGACGTTGCGGCGGCAGCGAAAGCCGCCCTCGACCGCCACTGCGCTTCCCTCCACCTCGTGACCCGGAACCCGCACGGCAGCGCGGTCGAGGTCGTCGGGCGGGGTAGCGGCACCACACACGTCGTACCCGTCGCTGACCGCAAAGATGGATACCTCGCAACGCACTCTCTCTTGGCGACGAGCGCGGCACTGCTACTTGCCAGCGACCGAAACTCTCCGAATCCCCAAGGGACGAAGGCGCTCGTTGGCTGCCTCACCGCCCGGATGACTGCGGCACGCGATCCAGAGGCACGCTCAAGGACCGTTGATGCGTGGAAGAGCCTCGGCAGCCACGACACAATCGTCATCGCCGCCGACCCGCTCCTGAGACCGCTCGCGGTTCTGCTCGATACGTCAGTGTGGGAGGCGGCGATCTGCCCAGTCCAAACGACTGACATCCGGAACTTCGCCCATGGCCGGCACGCTTGGCTTCATCACCGGGGCCGCGAGACGTTCATCCTCGCGCTCACGGGGTGCGAGTCTCGTGCCGCCTGGGCTGCCATCGATGCCGCTATCCCCGACTTCGTGCGCCGCCTAAGCCTCGATCACGGGACTTGCGGTCGCCTCGAAGGAGTGCTGTCGCTGATCGACGGCCTCGGCCTGATCGAGGCACTTGGGACTGTGCGGGGTATAGACCCGGGGAAGCCTGGAATGGGTGAGTTTGGACGGGAGATCTACGCGGATCGCTCACTCGCCGACACGGCCAGCCAACTGCCACCAGCCGTCCGCCAAAAACGCGCTGCGATGGCGAGGGTGGATCGAGGAGAGATCGGCGATAATCCGCTGGCGTTGATCTCCCAAAACCGCCTGGAGGTGCTCGCAGCATCGGACGTCGGTGGCTTGGTCCTCGATTACGATGGGACCATCGTTTCGACCCACCGACGTACCCATCCGCCTGACGCCGCAATCGTCGGGGAGTTGATCCGCTTGTACAACGCTGGCCTAGCGATCGGTATAGCGACGGGCCGTGGTGGGTCGGCCGGACAAGAACTTCGGAAGATTTTCCCGCCGAATATGGCACGGGAAATCCTCATCGGATATTATAATGGCGGCCACCTTAGAACCGCCGATGTGGACATCGCCGCCGATCCTGCGCCAACCGACCCCGGGATCGAGGAGGTCGCCGAGTGGCTGCGCAACCGGCCCGATCTATTTGCGAAATATGGATTCAGGCAGAGGGGGGTTCAGATCACCGTCGAGATGGACGCTCTACAGCATCCATTCCGCTTCGCGCTCGACCTTTCCGCCTGTCCGGCGCTGACCGAGGGACGGGTCCGGATTGTAGGATCCGGGCACAGCTTCGACATCATCCCCGCAGCATCGAGCAAGCTCGTCGTTGCCGCGGCCATGAGGTCGGCCCTGCGCACCGGGACAGAGATCCTCTGCATCGGCGACAGCGGGTCGAGGAACGGTAACGATCACGCCTTCCTTTCCCACCCGTTTGGGATCAGCGTCGGCGACGTTTGCGACGCGCCGGACGGCTGCTGGTCGCTGTTCGGTACCGCCCCTGTTGGCCCGGAAGCCCTTCTTAAGCTGCTCCGTGCCTTGATGCCGTCGCGCCGCGGGGGCATTAGCCTGGACATCACCTCGCTCGCGCTCGACAGCCATGGCCGATGAGTACATAAAGTGAACATGCGCGACGCAAGCCACCGATGCAGCCGGAAAGTCGACGTGGCGGGGACGGGCTTTATCGTCCTCGACCGGGTCTACGCGGATGGCAGCCTAACAGACGAGGCGCTCGGAGGGTCGTGCGGGAACGTGCTGGTGTCGCTGGCTATGCTCCATCGCGACGTCGCACCCGTCGTTGCACTCGGAAATGACGAGACGGGCGAGAGACTCGTCGCGGAGCTCTTCCATGCGGGTGCGCTCGTCGAGTACATCAGCCGGCGTGGAGACTTGCGCTCGCCCGTCCTTGCGCAGTCCCTCGATACCCGTTCAGGGCGGCACGACTTCAGTTTCATGTGTCCTGAGACTAACGAAGCGTTCCCGAACTATGAACCCATTGGAGAGGACGAACTCGCACTGGCGCGGGCCGTACTGACCCGCTGCAATGTTTTCTATGCGGATCGGCTCTCCGGGAGCATACTAGCGGCGATGAGGATGGCGAGCATTGCCGGGGCCGTTATCTTCTTCGAACCGTCAGAGATCCACGACGAGCACTTATTTGATGAGGCACTTAAGGTGGTGTCCATCCTGAAATATTCGGAAGATCGCTTGGGTAAGCGCCTTTCCGGTATGCAGTCGCGTTGCGTGCGAATCGTGACCTACGGGGCCGCCGGCCTTGAGGTCAGCGATCGCCATGGCGTGACTTGGTGTGCAGCGGCTGCCGCTCCGACCGTGCTGGATACCTGCGGATCCGGCGACATGGTCAGCGTCGGCGTCATTGACTGGATGCTGGCCAACCAGTTCGCATCCACCGATCTCCGGGCGACCAGCCTTTTGGACGGCATCATTTCTGGCCAGCGTTTAGCGGCTGAGAATTGCGCGTATGCTGGCGCTCGCGGCCTGTTCAGGCATCGAGGCGCGGACTACGTGCGCACGCTCCTTCGAGGCTACGCCGAAGGCTACTCAGCGGCGACGGAATAGGTCGGATCGCATTCGGCGCGAAGCTCGGCCCGCAGCTCCATAAGGAGCATGCCTAGCATGTTCCTGCCGACGCCGTTGACCTGCCCCCAGAGGCGGTTGACCTCGTTGTCGACCGTCGCACTCTCTATGAGAGTCGCATTGCCCGTCGAGAGAAGTAATGCGCCCAAGTCAGCGTGCTGCGTGAACTTCGCTCGCAGCACGGCCCGCATGCGGTCGAACTTGGTCGCGGACCAGCCGGGGGCGACGTCCCAGTAGTAGAGACCGTGCGCAGCCATCGCGAGCAGCGCCGGCGAAGGTGCTGCCATGAGCCATTGCTTTACAGCTGGCTTGCGGGCCTTGCCTGCCTGATAGGCATGCTCGCTCGTCGCGAAGAACTCTCCCTCGAACGTGACGCTCCGCCGGAAGAGGTTGCTGAACGCGCCGTACGGCTTCTCGCTCGCACGATAGAACCGGATTTCGTCCATCGGCTTTGCCCCACCTTGCAAAAACGCTAGCTATTTTGCATGCTAATTTGCATGAAGCCAACGGACAAGCAGCTTGTCGACCTTCGGGCAAAAATTGCGGTGGCTCAGGCACGGCGCGGCCTGACATTGACGCAGCTCGGGCAGATTTCAGGGGTTCATCCAAGCCAAGCCGGACGCATCTGTGCGGGTCATTTCAAGACGTTCAGCCACAACGTCGTGCAAATCTGCAACGTGCTCGGTGTCAGCGTACCCCGGCTTCAGCCAGACCTCGACGACGTGGCTCCCGAGTGGGCAGCAGCACAGTCAAGCATGCGCCGCCTCTGGGACGAGACCCCAGAGGGTGCAAGGACGATTCAAAGGCTGCTGAAAGCGATCGCAGACCTTCGATCGGCCGGCGACGGTGAAACCTCGTAGTCTGATCCCACAGTCTATTGTAAACGGTGCCAGCTCATGACGTCAGACTCGACTTGAGTTGGAATTTATATTCGCGCTGATCCAGTAACTGGAACTGGCGGGGCCTGCCACAGCAGTGCTGCGACCTTAAACAGAGCCGCTCCACGAATCGTAATTGCATTTTCATCCCATTCGGAGTGATCGTGCAGTTCTCGATTTAGCACCAGTGCCGACTGCGCCCGAATCGCAGGCATCTTTACCGAGAACGCGCCATTCGAAACAGAGGCATTCAAAGCGTGGGTGAGTAGCGTCAGATTGCCCAGGGTATGCACCTTGCTTTCACGGGCCGCTTGTCGAGACAGGTACTCGGCGCTTGGCGCTGCCTCGTCCTCGTGGCCGAAGCCGGCGATCGGCCAATGCGCCCGCCACTTCTGCGGCATGATGTGTTCGAGCGTGAGGTCTGTCTTGATTTCGATGATTTCGGACACGTTGGTTCGTTTGCGCTCCTCCAACTGCTCGAAAAGGTGGCGCAACCGCGCCTGTCGCGCAGGCTTGTACTGAGTACGGGAGCGCCAGGCATCGCCAAACTCGGCATCATCGGGCCAACGAGCCGTATCGAGCGTCCCAGCAGCCAGGCCGTCGCGTAGTGTCGTCAGCAGTGCAGATCGCTCTACTGCTCTCAGCTTCGCAATGAGGTCTGTGAAAATCTTGTTGTAGCCTGCCGTCGTCAGTCCACAGATATCACGCCGGACGATGAACGACTCGATATAGCCCAGAGCCGCGCCTAATTCGGCCGGATCCTCAATGGTGGTGCCGAGGTAGAGTACTAGCGGTGTCGCGGTAGATACGTCGAATGCGCGCGAGAACCGACCAAAGCGGCCAAGCACGTCATTCCGGTCGTGCCCGGTCAACCTCCGAAATACGGTCGCGCTCGCAGCAATCGCTCTGAGTTCCGCCTCGACATCGCCCCCAAACGGTTTGCCGTCGATGATCCACCTACGGTAACTCTCGAACAACGTCTCTACAGAGATCAGTTCTGCTTTCATCATCGCGAGATGGTCGGAGAGTAGCCAGTCCAATCGTGAGCGTGTCAAACGACCACGGGTATCACCCTCGCGCCAAAACCATGCGTCTAGAGGCAGCCAATAACCCCGATACAGGTTATCGATAGCCAGATCGCCTGCCACCATCCCCAAGCCGGTGGCCCGCTGGAATATGAAATTGCGCATCAGGTCGCCAGCTGTAAGATCAACTCCGCGGCTGTTAAGAGTCTCAAAGATCGTTTGTGGATCGTCGCCGCCCTCCAATTCGATCGATACGACTGCGAGGCCCGTCTTCAGAGCCTCGAAAAGTTTTTCAAGTTTGAATGGATCATAGACCCCGCCGGGGCAGATATGTGCCTCAATGCGTTCGGCGAAGAAGGCATGTGCCGCCGTCGCCGGCCGAACGACGCCGTCTCCGTCTGCGTCTATGACATCAAGCCCAGGCACCGTGGCGGTTGGGTCGACGACATGGGTGAACGCCCGACGATCCGCAAGCGACGGCCAGAGCTTGAAGCGTTCGATGGCAGCGTCTTCCATCACTCCGTCGTTGATCAGATGCTTGGCACTTTCGGCAGCGTACTCTGGCGAATATTTTGCCGCTACATCACGAAGGGCTACCATCAAGAGCTGAAACGTGGTCAGCCTTTGTTGTCCATCGATGACCTCGAATGCTTGAACCTGCTTGCCGAACGTCTTTACCTGGGCGATCACGATCGCACCCATAAAGTGTGGCGCAATCGCCCCGCCGCCGGTCTCGAGCTGGCCCGCCTCGCGAGCGATGTCTTGCCACAGCAGCTCAAGCTGCGGCGTTACTTTCCACGCATATTGGCGCTGATAAAGCGGGATCAGATAGCGCCGCTTTCCGTCAAACAGATCGATGATCGTGCGCGTGAACGGCTTCATTGAGCCTCTCTCGTATCAAAAGGTTCTTCGCGAACTGATTTGTCTGCTTAGAGAATTTTTCGCGCGTCTAGACTTGCTCTCTCGAACCGAGATCGCGCGGATGCCTCAATGCGGGACAAGCCGAGTCTCTGCCCCATCGTTCTCACGCGTTCGGTCTCAGAGGCGTTGGATCGCAGGGTGCCTGCGAGTGCCACAAGTTCCACCATGGGCGTGTCGTTGTGGCCGCGTAAGTTCGCGTCAGCCGACCGGTGCGGATGGCTTGCCCGTGGCTCCTGGCCCAATGGCCATAGGACAGTCCGGCCGTCGTCGTCGGTGCGTGCGATCGAAGCGTCGATCTGGGCGGACACCGCTGCGCGAATCAGGGGGCCGACACGGCCGAGCCCGTGCGCGCGGGCGATGCGCCGGACGAGGACATCCTCGTAGATGGGCGCTTCGACTGTGAGGACGTGCGCGACCATCGCAGCCAGGGTCGGGCGGTAGGCGGCGTCGTAGAACCGCTCCGGCTCGACCGGCAAGCCAAGATCCGCGAAGTCGGCGATCCGGTAGACGCGCTCGTCATGCAGGGGCCCGGCTTCCATCGTCGGGGCGGTCGAGGGCCTGGCTTGGTCCGCGTAGAGGCGTGGCAGCTCCGGATCTCGTTCCGGCTGCGGATCGTTGGCTGGTTCCGGCACTACATCTGCGGCGGTCACATCCGTCGACAGGTCTTCCGCGTGGTCGAGCGCATCCAGTTTCACGTCGACAGGTTCAGGAGATTTTTCAGCCGGAGCCGCGGCTGAGCGCACGCGATCCTGTTCCAGATCTTCGCGCAGGCGCTGATCGAGCTTGGCAAGCGCGGCTTCCGCGTCCATCCACCACTCGGTGCTCCAGACCCGGCGGATGCGCCAGCCGAGACCGGTCAGCACGTGCTCGCGCAGGCGGTCGCGGTCACGCGCCGTGGCCGAGCTGTGATAGGTCGCCCCATCGCACTCGACGCCGGCGAGATAGCGGCCGGGTGCGTCGGGATGGACGACCCCGAGGTCGACCCGGAACCCCGACACGCCGATCTGGGTGTGCACGTGCCAGCCCTTCGCCTCGAGGCCGGCGAGCACAGCGGCCTCGAACGGGGATTCGACGTCGCCTCCGGTCGGCGCGAAGGCCTCGGCCAGCGCCCGTGCCCCGCGATCGGCGAATTCGAGGAAGTGCTTGAAGTCGCGCACGCCGCGCGCCCGGGTCCGACCGAGGTCGATCTGCTCAGGTTTCAGCGAGGCGAAGACGACGAGTTCGCGGCGGGCGCGGGTGATCGCGACGTTCAGGCGGCGGTACCCGCCGTCCTTGTTGAGGGAGGAGACGGTGCTGACCGGCCGGCCTGCCTGGTCCGGCCCGACCGCCACGGAGAACAGGATCGCGTCGCGCTCGTCGCCCTGCACGTTCTCCAGGTTCTTCACGAAGACCGGCTCGTGCCAGCGGTCCTTGTCGAAGAACGGCTCGAGTTCCGGGTATGACCGCCGCTGCGCGTCGAGCAGGTTCTCGATCAGGCGCTGCTGCTCGCCGTTGAAGGTGACGATGCCGAGCGAGCGGCGCTCCTGTGCGAAGCCCGGATCGCGCAGGCGGCGCACGATCTCGGCGACGATCGCCTGTGCTTCAGGCCGGTTCACGCGGCCCGCGCCGCGCTCGTAGACGCCGTCCGGCACGAAGGACAGCCGTACCGCGCGGTCGTCGGTCACCGGCGACGGGAAGGTGACGAGCCGCCCGCCGTAGTAGCGGGCATTCGAGAAGGCGATCAGGCTCTCGTGGCGACTGCGGTAGTGCCAGTCGAGGTTGCGCCGCGGGATGTTAGCCGCCAGGCACTCGTCGAGGATGGATTCCTGGTCGGTGACGTCGCTGCCGTCCTCGATGTCGTCGACGCCGCGGTCGCCGACATTGGTCGGCGGCAGCTGCTCGGGATCACCGACGATGACGACCTGCCGGCCCCGGGCGATCGCCCCGACAGCGTCCCAGGGCGAGATCTGCGAGGCCTCGTCGAAGATGACGACGTCGAACGGTTCCTTGTCGGGCGGCAGGTACTGCGCGATCGAGAGTGGGCTCATCATCACGCAGGGAGTGAGCTTGGTCAGCGCCGTCGGCATCTTCCCGAACAGCTTGCGAAGCGGCACGTGCTGCGCTTTCTTCGTCAGCTCGTGCGAGAGCGTGCCCCATTCCGGATCGGCCCCGAAGGCCGTGGGTCCGGGAATGCCGCCGCCGAGCCGCGAGCGCACGACCTGCTTGGAGAGTTCGGTGACGCGGGCGTCTGCCGCGCGGAAACGGGCGATCGTGTCCTCGTGGCGTTCCGGCAGGAAGCTGCGCAGCACCGGATCGTGGCTGACGACGCGGTCGATCCACCAGCGCGCGTAAGCCGTCTCGAATGCGGCTTCGGCCCGATCGGGTGCGACCCTGCCCTCTTCCAGCGCCTCGATCAGCGGAGCGAGGCCGCGGCCGCGGGCGTTCTGGGCGGCCGCCTGCCAGGCGCACCACCCTTGCGCGCGGCCGAGCCCGGACGCCCAGAGCCGTGCCCGACTGATGCTGGCGTCGATCCAGTCGGACCCGGTCGCCAGCGGCTCTTCGGGATCGGCACGCCCGGCGAGCCGGCCGAGCGCCCCCATGTCCTTGGTCGCCCGCCCGCGATCCTGCTCGAAGGCCGCATAGGCCTGCGCGATACGACCGCCCTCGCCCAGGGCCCGGGCCTGGCGTTCGACGAGCTGCACCAAGTGATCGCGTAAGCCCTCGATGCCGAGCGAGGGCGGACCGAGGATGTCGAGGAGACGCTCGACCTTCTCGGCCCAGGCGACGGCCGCCTGAAACTCGGAGGCCGGCGTGTTCGGATCGCTCCAGGGCGGCCCCAGCCGGGCGAGGAGCGCATCTCCGGGACAGCCTGCCTTCACGTGCCGGGCGACCTCGATGAGCCCGACGAGATCCGGTCCGATATCCTCCGGCAGCGCCCCCTCGGCATAGGGCTGGACCTGCGTTCGGACCTTCTTGAGCTTTCCGCCCTTCACCAGGAAGTTCGAGGCTTGCGCGGCCGTCCACTCCGCCTGGAGGTTGGCGAGATCCTGATCGAAAATGCCGGGACGGTACCGGCCGGACAGGCGGCCGAGCAGCGCGTCCAGCGTCCCCTGGAAGTGCTCGCGTGCGGTGACCGCGCGATGCAGGTCGCCCGTGCCATCGGCCAGGAAGGCGGCTCCGCATCGCGCTTCGGGCCGGACCAAGAAGTTGCCGAGAACCACGAGCCCGCGCGTGCCGGTGTAGGTCGCAAGCAGGGACGGCAGACCGATCGCCCCGGCGAAGGCCTGTCCGCTGGTGAGCAGGGCCATGAGCGTGCTCTCGACAGCCTCGATCGCGGCGCTCATGTCGTCGCGCCAGACCGGCGACCATTGCGTGGCCTCGACGCCCTGAAGAGGATGATCGTCGAGCGACCCCACCGCGGCGAGGACCGGACGCAACTCGCGGCAACCTGCGCGCAGCGTCGCGAGCGTTTGCGCGTCATGGGCGAGATGGTCCGGCCAGGTGAGCCGAAGCCCGACATCGCCGCCGCCGGCCGCGATCACGCGCCCGAAGGCCTCGTAGGCCGAGAGACCGTTCTCGCGCCGCCGGTGGAGTGCGCTCACGAGGCCGTTGAGTTCGTCGCGCAGGGCGGTGAGTTCGCGCGTGGCCTCGTCCCAGGTCCCCTGCGAGGGCGTCGTCCGCTCGTGCCAAGCCTTGCGCAGCTGGTTGAGCACCGCCGATTTCTGCGCCTTGGTCGAGTGCACCTCCAGGCAGTAGTCGCCGAGCCCGATCTCCTGCAGGCGGCGCTGCACCACTTCGAGCGCGGCCGTCTTCTGCGAGACGAACAGCACCGTGCGCCCTTGCGCGAGGCACTGGGCGATCATGTTGCCGATCGTCTGGCTCTTGCCGGTGCCGGGCGGCCCGAACAGCACGAAGTCCTTGCCCTGCGCCGCCGCCAGCACCGCGGAGAGCTGGGACGAATCGGCCGAGAGCGGCGCGAACACGGTCTCGGGCGGATGGTCCCGATCGAGGCTCGCCGGCTCGGGAAAGGACGTGCCGTCGCCGTAGGAGTGCTTGGGCGTCTCGATCAGGTGCCGCACGACCGGGTTACGCTTCAAGAGCTCGGCCCGATCGACCAGGTCCTTCCACATCAGGTACTTGGTGAAGGAGAAGGCCGACAGCACGACGTCCGGCACCACCTCCCAGCCGCGCAGGTCGCGCACATGCCCGCGCACGATCCGCATGATGCCGTCGACGTCGATGCCGGAGGAATCCCGCGGCAGCTCGCCCTCGAGCTCCGGCATCCGCAACCGGAAATCCTCGCGCAGCATCTCGAGCAGGGTCGGGTTGATCCGCACCTCGTCGTCGTGCAGCGCCAGGCGGAAGCCCGCGCGCACGCTGGAGCGCTTCAGCGCGACCGGGACCAGCAGCAGGGGCGCGCGATAGGCCGCCTCGCCTTCCTTGCGGGTCCACGACAGGAAGCCGATCGCCAGATAGAGGATGTTGGCCCCGCCCTCCTCGAAGCCGTTGCGGGCGAGCCGGTAGAGATCGAGCAGCCGGCGATCGAGATCGGCTTCCGTCGCGGTGGTGTAGATCTCCCGCCGGGCGAGCGCCGCTTCGAGATAGCTGCGACGGCCATCGTCCTGATGCCGCCTCGCGTAGAGGTCGGCGCTGCGTTCGTCGGACCCGGTGAGCACGTCGGAGACGGGCTTCAACCGGAACTCGTGCCCCGCTGCGAGGCCGTCCTCCAGGGCTCCGGGGGAGACGCATTCGAGGGCGACCGACCCCGTCCCCGGCTTGAAGTTGAGGAGCTTGTTGCGCAGCGTGAGGTCGAGAAGCTTGCGCTTCCAGCGCTCCAGGCGACCGACCGGGGTCTCCGGGGCCTCGTCGACGGGCGGCCGCGGCTCGTCGTCGTCGAGCGAGGGCGGCGGGGCGATCGGCTGGTTGATCGAAGCCGTCGGCGTGGGAGCGATGCCGGGCCTGCTCTCCCCGAGATCCATCGGGCGGATGCCGCGCCGGCGGCACCGGCGGACGTCGATCGCGACCTCGAGCGCAGCGGGAGCATCGTCCTCGACCTGCGCACTGCCTCGGGCCGTCGCCGCCGAAAATCCTGACGGCGGGTTGTGGGTCAGAAACGTCGTCTCGACGAGGATCAGGTCCTGCAGATCCCGGCGCTTGCGCAGGAGTTGCATGTCGTCGATGGCGGCCGAGGAGAAATCCTCGTCCTGCAGCCACAGGCCGACGAAGGCGTGGCCCTCCGTCAGCACCAGGACCGGGTTGAGCCCTGCCTGTTCCAGGCAGGCGGCGTAGAGGAGCGAGAGGTCGAGGCAGGTGCCGACCCGCCGCTCAAGCACCTCGCTCGGACCGCGCACCTTCTGGCCGGCCCGCTCGAAGCTCGCGGGCGGCAGGACATAGGCGATGCTCCGGTCGGCGAGCGCCGCCCAGATCGCCGCGGCGAGCTCCCAGGCGCGGACCTTCTTGCCGGTGGTGTAGCCGTTCAGCCCGGTCTCGCGCCCGGCCTCGCCGAGCTTCGTCGCGGCATCACGCAGGACCACGTCGACGGCCGGATCGTTGGGCCGCACGAAGGCGGCGAGCAGCTC
This sequence comes from Methylobacterium sp. ap11, assembly GCF_900110515.1. Taxonomy (NCBI): domain Bacteria; kingdom Pseudomonadati; phylum Pseudomonadota; class Alphaproteobacteria; order Hyphomicrobiales; family Methylobacteriaceae; genus Methylobacterium; species Methylobacterium sp. ap11. The sequence goes on from NZ_FOEB01000016.1 coordinate 97,483, forward strand.
CGGCGCGCTGACGCCCCCACCCCAATGCGACGGCGGCAGGAGGCGGATCTCCGCCACGTCCCGTGCGCGCTCGCTCCCCGCCTCTTCCAGGATCGTCGCCAGTTCCAGGCGGCTCGCCTCGGTGAACCCGGCGAGCAAGGCAGCATCGAGACGGAGATCGGGAGCCTCGATGTGATGGTTTGCGCCGGCCGGAATCCGGTCGATGCGCAGGGTCAGCGGCTGCACGACGGCCGGTCGGCTCTCGACCCGGATCAGCAGGTCGACGAGGTCGCGATCGGAGGAATTGGTGACGACGATCTCCCGGATCACCGGGATGGCGTTCTCATGATAGGCGAGACTGACGTGCTCCGTGGCGGTGCAGCCGACGCGCACGGCGGCCTCGGTCTCGATGTCCGCGACGGGTTCGATCGTCTCGAGGCTCACTGCGCGATCCACCGGCTGGAGAAGCGCTCGCCGAGCTTGTAGCGGGCAAGCTTGGGGCCGACCTCGTCGCAGGGCTCACCGAACGGATCCCGCGTGACCCCGAACTCGGCGTCGTTGACGTAGCCGGTGACGTAGCAGACGTCCTGGTACTCGCCCTTGATGCGGTTGCGCATCCTGATCCGCGTCGTCGCCAGCGCGGTCTCCAGGGGGCGGTCTTTGTAGAGGGCGGTGCCGTAATCGAGTACTGCCGTCTCGCTCGACATGAACTCCCAGCGATCCTCGCGTTGGGTCTGATAGTGCCGCGCGAGCCGCGGATAGCGCGAGAGGAAGGCGTCGGGCTGCGTCCCGGTCGCGAAGCCGCGCGCCTCCTCGCCGAGAGCCTGCTCGAAGAACCGCGCCCGTTCGCCGTACTGGGCGCGCAACGCCCTCTCCCGGGTCTCGCGTCGGGCGCTCTCGTCCTTCTCCTTCTCGCGGTCGAGCCTGCGCCGGTCGTCGAGTTCGCGCTGGCGCTTGAACTGCTCCTCGGCGCTGCGCGTCTTGCCCTCGTCGATCTCGGTCTGCGCCTGGGCGACCTCGGACGGCGCGATCCAGAGCGGCAGGAAGCGGTGGGACAGGCCGTCCCGGGTCATCGCCTCGGTGATCGCGGCGAGATCGGCCGACCCGGCATAGACCGCGCCGCACTCGGCCCGCTTGACCGCGATGAAGGCTCCGTCCGCCGAGGTGGCTGCGACGACCGGACGACCCGGCAGCTCGTCGCCGATCCGATCCGACAGGCGGGTGAGGATGGCCGCATGCGCCTCAGCCTTGTCGGGCGTGACCCGACACAGCACGTTTGAGGGATTCGGCACCACGACGACGGCGAAGCCCTCACCCTTGCGGTCGCGCACCAGCGCCTCGACCTCGTTGGCCTTCGCGGCGTCCGCCTGCCGCACGGCGGCGAGCGCCGCCGCATCGACGACGGCGAGCCGGGCGAACAGGTTGCCGTTGACGGCCTCGACCAGCGTGATCACCCGGTCGACGGGCTCGCGCAGCAGGCGCTCGCGCTCGGCGAAGATCAGGTCCTGCTTCGCGAGGTCGTTCGGCCCGCAGGCCTGGAGCGGCAGGTCGAGCTTGGCCCCGAGCCCGGCGCTCCGGTCGCGGATCTGCCGGTTCAGGAACACGTCCGAGAGCGGTGCGTGGTACAGGCAGGCGGCGGCCCGGCCGTCCTCGAAGACCAGTTCGCCGCGCAGGTTGCGCACGACGGACGGGGCCTTGCCGCTGTCGTTGTGGAGCATGATCAGGTCGCCGCGACCGCCCTCGAGCAGGAACCGGCTCTTGCCCGTCACCGCCTGGGCGAGCCGCGCGGCCGCATCGATCCGGGCCCGCTTGCCCGCATAGGCTTCAGTGAGTTCCTTCAGGCGCTCGTCGCTGGTCTCCGGCACGATCCCGGTCACGTCGGCGACGAACCCCGACAGGAAGGTCTGGAGATCCTGCGGGATGCCGCCCTTCAGCGTCGTCTCCGCCTCGGTCGCGTCGCGCTTCAGGCGCTCGACGAGGGCCGCGCGCCGGCTCTGCGCCTGGTCCCGCTCGCGCCGGCCCGCTTCCGCCTCGCGCTCGCGACGCTGGGTTTCGCCCTGCTCCGCCAAAGCCGCCTGCGCCTTCGACACGGTGTCGGGCGCGATCCAGATCGGCAGGAAGCGGAAGCCGACGCCGTCCCGGGTGAGCCCCTTGATCAGGACGGCTAGATCCTTCGCGCTGCCGTAGACGGCCCCGCACTGCCCGCGCTTGATCGACAGGAACGCGCCGTCGGCGCTCGCCGCCACGACGGTCGTCGCACCCCGGAGTTCGGCCTTGAGCAAGGCCTCGTGCGGCTCCAGGAGCCGGTCGTGCAGCGCCTTGTCGCCGGATGCCACGCGGCAGACCGTGCGCGAACCGGCCCCGAAGGCGAGGACCGCGAGCCCGTCGGAGGTTCCACGGGCCACCTCGCTCTCGGCCTCCGCCGCGCGGATCCCTTCCTGCTGGCGCGCCGCCTCGATGTCGCTCTTTAGGACCGTCCCGGCGAGCGCGTAGACCCCGGTATCGACGGCCGATGCGATGGTGGCGAACAGCCCGGATTGTGCCCGCAGGGCACCGCGCTCGAGGGCGAGGAGGTCGGCGCTCAGCTGCTGCGCGCTGGTGCAGCGTGGCAGCGTCTCGCGGATCGGAGCCTTGAGGCTGCGCAGCGTGGCGACGAGCTGTTCGAGGACGATGCGGTCGGTGGGAGCATCCGGCAGGGCGCAGGCGACCGTCCGCTCGGGATCGAAGACGAGGTTGCCGTCGAGGCCGCGCACGACCGCGTTCGCACGCGGCGAGCTGTTGAAGAGCAGCACGAGGTCGCCGGCATCCCCCTCGACGAGGAAGCGGTTCTTGTCGGTGACGGCCCGCTGCACCGCCTCGGCCTCGCGGAGCCTCGGCGCGATCTGGGCGAAGCGCTGACCGATGGTGTCGGCGAGACGCGGCAGATCGCGCGGGGCGGCCCCCTCGGATTGCTGCAGGATGACGGCCAGTTCGGGCCGCAGATCGTCCGGCACCGGACCTTTCAGCACGGTCTCGGCGCGCTTGCGCAGTTCGTCGAGCCGGTGCTGGGCCTGGAGCTGTGCGCTCCGGTCCTGCTCCTCGACGCCGAGGTCGTTGAGATACGTTTCGTAGCGCCGGGCGACCGCGTCGATGCGCGCGGGCAGGCCCGGATCCGTGACGAAGACGAGGCTCGGGCCGGCGCTTGATCCCCGCCCGAGCCGATCGGCGAGGCTCGCACCGAGGAAGCCGTCGCCCGGGAGGCCCTGGGCCTCCGCGTAGGCGACGATCGCCCGCCGCGTGATGCCGCCGTAGACGCCGTCGGCGACCGCATCGGCCGCCAGGTGGCCGGCGGTGCGAAGGGCCTCCTGGAGGCGGAAATGTTCCTCGATCGGCCGGCCGATCTCCTGCCGGGCGGCGGGCGGTCCGTCGCGGCCGACGCGCGCGGCCCACGCTTCCTTCTGGCGCTGGTAGGTCGCGGCGATGCAGGGGATTGCGCGGGCGCGCAGGGCCGCCGTGACCTTGCCCGAGTCCGGGATGCGGCAGGTCTTGAGCGTGCGCTCGACCAGTTCGTTCGACTCCGCCTTCAGCTCCGCCCCTGCCTCGGGCTTGAGGTGGCGCAGCACGTAGAACGGCCGGGCCATCTCGAGGTCGATCCGGCGCAAGCCGGCATCCTCGCAAATCAGGGTCGGTAGCGGGGTATTGGCCCGCTCGCAGTCGAAGGATGGTCCCAGATCGCGGGCCGCAGCGGCCGGCTTCGGAGGCTGGATCGCGCGCGGCGGCTCGGACAGGGCGACCGCCTCCTTGCGCAGATCGGCCAGCCGTTTCTTGAGCCCTTCGGGGGTGTCGCCCCGAGTGCGTGCTTCGGCCTGGGCCCGCAAGGTGCTCATCCGATCGAGGGCGGACAGGCGCACGGCCTCGGCCTGCGACAAGGGGCCGAGCCCGCCGACCTCGCGGTTGATCGTCTCGGTGTCGGGCGCGGACGGACCGGTGCGGGCTGCGAGCTGCTGCTCGATCCGGCCCTGGATCCGCGTGGCCTCGGAACGCACGACCGGAGATGCGTCGCGCTGGTACGCAGCGAGGTTGGTCTTGAGTACCTGGAGTTGCTCGGCCCGCCCTTGCGCTTCCGCCCGGGCCTGCCGCGTTTCGCGTGCCTCGCCGGTCTCGACCTCGGCGACGACGATCCGCGTGCCCGAGAAATGCAGCTCGATCGCCTCCCGGGGTTCGACGAGGCGGACCTGATTGTTGCCGTCGCGCGTGGCGAAGGATTGGTTGCAGGTGGTGGCGACGGACCAACCGTGCTCGTCCGTCGTCGTGCAGCTGAAATTGCGTCGGAAGGCCGGCTCGGTGAAGCGCCGGCACTCTCCGAAGATGCTGCCGAGCCGTCCGTCGTCGGGGCCGATGCCGCTCTGGATCAGGCCTTCGATGTTGGTGTTCCGCCGTGCGAGCGCGCGGTCGACGCAGAATCGGTCGAGGGTCGAGAGCCGCGCCCAGGTCTCACGCGCGGACTGGATCTGGGCTGCACCGAGCAGACCGCCGAAGATGTCGAGGGGCGTAACCTGCGCGACAGCCGGACCCATCGAAGCCACGATCGCCACAATCGGCAGAACACCGCGCCATCCACCCCGACTCATCGCGACACCCTGCGCAAACTTTGCAATCTGTGTCGCTGGTTTGCGATTCTTATTCAAGGCATCGAACGCCGCGCGCAATGCATTATTTCGCCGGTTGACGAGCTTGCAACATCAAAGCAAACATTTCATCAACGTAAATTTACAGCACGCCCCTCGACATGATTTCGGAGGATGGCTCGTATCCATAGAGATCATATTATCATCGCATCGGCGAATTATATCGGCCGGTGGATATCTCTTATTTAGAAAATCATTAGGCGATACTCCGAGTTGGATGCGAAGTGCAGCGCACCTTGGGGCACGATGCGCCGTCTTACTTCGAGGCTGCGCTACTCAAGAGCTATCACGCGGTTCCGACGGCCAGTCGGTCGCATGTCTGGCCGGCTATGAGCGAACTGCGGTCCGCGGATCGTGTGCGAGGACAGGAGTCGTGATGGAGCCGGGCTCGACGCCGTGGCGCTGTGCCCAATCCGCCAGGTTCACCGGCCGATAGTCAGCATTGGCTCGCCAGCGGTCGAAGACGCTGGCATCAATCGTCTCGTTGATGGTCTCGTCCCGACCACCCGGGAAGGGCCGCGGCGGTTCGCCGATGATGCGATGGTACGGCTTGCTGACCCGCCGGTAGGCTCCATGCAGGAATTCGCCGTAGCTATTAGAGAGTTGCGCATTCAGAACGTCCGGATCGACCGTGACGGTCGAGCGGAAGGACAAGCCAAGGCTGGACGCCTTGTCCATCAGCCAGCGCAGGGGAATCTGCGCGAGAAGGTCGCTGCGGCATCCGCCGCCGACGTTGGCGTGCGCACCGACGAACCAGCGCTGCTCGACGCTCGCGATCGGTCGCGGAGCCGCCATCGATGTCGCCGGCACGTTGTCCCGGATCTTCCGCGTCCAGAGCGTGGGTGCGAAGGCCTTACGGTGCTCATCGATCGCGACCGCATGGTAGGCGTTTTCCTGCGAGACACGCAGGCCCGTGTGCAGGAACTTGAAGCCCGATCGACTGATCCCCGGGATGTCACCAAAAGGGACGCCGAGCGCCCCGACCGTGTCCCAGACACCGATCATCTTGATCGGCGTGCGCATCGCATAGTCGAGCATCCAGCGCTCCTCGACCGACCCGCTGGCGAGGCCGGCCTCGCGCGCAGCGTAGAGCTTCCAGATGGTCGAGACCGTCTCGTCCTTACGGTACCGGTCGTAGAGCTGTCCGATGCCGAGCGGAGCGCCCGGCTTGAGCAGGCCGCATTTCGAGATGAACCCGGCGAGGCTTCGTGCCGTGTAAGCTCCGCGACTGAAGCCGAAGATGAAGATCTCGTCGCCTGGCTCATAGGTCTCGACCAGCCACTTATAGGCGTCGATGACCGCCTTATCCAATCCGTATCCAAACATCCCGCCGCGCAATTTTTCGCCGACGAAGGTGCCGAGACCGGTACTATAGTAGGCGACTTGGCGCGTGCCATCAGCGCCGCGCTCGGCACACAGCGCCTTCAGCCGCCAAACATTCGTATTGTCACCAACTGTATTCCATGTCCCGTCGAGGAAAAGTGCTACACGCTTCCGCCCAGGGGACTTTATCGTCTCGCTGTCGTTCAACATCGTCTGTCGCCACTCAGCCCATAATAATTGTACACAACGCTGACCAGCTCAGTACGTTGCAAATTTCGCTGGGCTGGCTGGTCGCATGACGTCCTACGTTTCATCACCGCAGGTAGACACAAGCGAGGCGTACCTTCAAGATATTTCGATAGCGGTGGACACGGCCCATCCTAATCGGCATACGGTCGATCTGCAACATCCGGGCTGGACGAAGGGTTAGGAGATCGGATCACGTCGCTAATTTGGGACGGCGTCGTCGCTGAACATGTGCTGGATCAAGAGAATATTAGCATCCACTATGATCTGGCGAATTCATCAAAAAGGTACGACTGGCCGAGGGTGCTCTCGATCCTGGAGGCGTATCCTTCGCTCGTGAACACGACGCGTCCTGAATCGGCGATGTCCGATGGACACGATGCACGAACCTTGGCACCCATGGCGCAGCTCCGCATCGAACGTACCCTCCTGCCATGTCCTACGTCTCGTCCACCATCGGCCGCGTGCTCGACGACATCAACCGCAGCTACTTCTTGCCGGCCATACAGCGACCGTACGTCTGGCAGCCCGAGCAGATCGTAGCCCTGTTCGACTCCCTCCTGAAGGGCTACCCGATCTCTTCCTTCCTGTTCTGGGAGATCCGGCCCGAGCGCCGGGCCGACTGGGAGATTTACAAGTTTATCGAGAACTTCCGCCACGGCGACACCCACAACGAGATGGCCGAGCCCGATGGGCGCGACGTCAAGCTCGTGCTCGATGGGCAGCAGCGCCTGACCTCGCTGCTCATTGGCCTGCGCGGCACGTACTCGGTGCGCGCCAGGTACGGCCGGCGGCACAACCCCGACGCCTGGAGCAGGCAGCGCCTCTACCTCGACCTCCTCAAGGACCCTGCGGTCGACGACGAGGTGTCCGACGACGAGGACCTCGGCATCACCTACGGCCTTCGCTTCTTCGAGACGGAGCCGAAGAGCGACGCACGGCACCACTGGTTCAAAATCGGGCGCATCCTCGACTGCATCGGCGACGATGCCTTTGATCGCTTGAGGGACGAGGTAGTCGATGCCCTGCCCGACACGTCCACGAAGGCGCAGGGCAGGATCGTCGAGAAGACCCTCGACCGGCTCTACCGCATGGTGTGGAAGGACGGGGTCATCGCCTACTACACGGAGAAGGACCAGTCCTACGACCGCGTGCTCGACATCTTCATCCGCGCCAACGACGGCGGAACGAAGCTGAGCAAGTCCGATCTCCTCCTGTCGATGATCACAGCGCAGTGGCAGGGCGTCAGCGCTCGCCAGGAGATCTACGGTTTCGTCGACCACCTCAACGAGGGGCTCGGCGTGAAGAACCGGCTCGACAAGGACTTCGTGATGAAGTCCTGCCTCGTGCTCTGCGACTTGGACCAGCGCTACAAGGTCGCCAACTTCACGATCTCCAACCTCGCCCGCATCGAGGCGAGCTGGACGCGCATCAAGGCGAGCCTCGAGGCGACGCTGCGGCTCGTGAACCGCTTCGGCATCGACGGAGAGACGCTGACGTCGCTCAACGCGCTCCTGCCGATCGCCTACTACCTCCACGGGGTCGGCGGCGGCAGCCTGGACGGCACGACGCCGTTCGAGGCGGCGAACGCCCGGCACATCCATCGGTGGCTGCTCGGCAGCCTGCTGAACGGCGTGTTCGGGGGCAGCTCCGACCGGACGATCGGCGCGGCGCGCGCGATCCTGCAGGAGGCGCTGAAGGACGGGCGGGACTTCCCCCACCGCGACCTCGTGCAGGGTCTCGCCTCGCGCGGGCGGGCGATCGCCTTCGACGACAACAACATCGAAGGTGTCCTCGACGTCGGCTACGGGAAGCGCACCTGCTTCCTGGCGCTGTCGCTCCTCTACGACACGCAGGCCTGGGGTTCGACGCCGCACCACGTCGACCACATCATCCCGCGCTCGCTCGCCGATCGGAAGGCGCTGATGGCGCAGAACCTGTCGGAGCCGCTGATCCAGCGCATCCTCGACAACGTGAACCGGCTCGGGAACCTGGAGCTGCTGCTCGCGCGCGAGAACCTCGAGAAGAGCAACCTGCCGTTCGACCAGTGGCTGCGCACCCGCGATGGGACGTTCCTCGAGCGGCACCTGATCCCGAGGGATCCGGCGCTCTGGCAGGTGGGCGCGCTGCCCGAGTTCGTCGCCGCGCGCGAGGAGTTGATCCGGCAGCGCCTGCGGGGCCTCGACCTCGATCCGGCCGGCATCGTGCCGCCCGCACCCGTCGCCATGACCGGGAGTGCGGCGGGAAACTGATCGGCGGTGATGCCGAGACCACCCCCGGCATCACCGCTGCCATCGTACGAACTGACCTACCGAGCTCACCGCAACCTGCGCTCGTCGCACTCCCGGGTACGGCGTGCGGACCGGGAGACCTCGTGCGCATCGCTGCGGACGGCGAGCGCTTCGTGCCGCATCGCTTCCGCGACGGCCTCCTGCGAATGGCCGATCCGGCCCTCGGCAAGGTCAAGCACCACGCCGCCAACCAGATCGCCGTACGCGAGGACGAGGTCGTCACCTACCTGCGGCGCGGGTTCCTGCTGCGCATGCGCGGCGAGCGGAGCGGACAGGTCAACCTGATCGCAGCTGCGGAGATCGTGCCTGTTGCTTGACCCGCGCCCACCGGGCAGCGCTACCAGGCCCGGGATCGTCTCAACGCCCGATCATGTCGCGCAAGGAGAATACCGCTTGCGGAACCGCGAAGCGCTCGGGTGCCGACCTCACCGAGCGGATGCGTTCCGGCGCGACGGGGCAGACGACCGTGAAGGCGTTCCGGAACACGGTACCATATCGGCCTGCGATGACGGTCCGATTGCCGTGGTGAGCCTCGATGACAGCGGGATCGTGGATGGCGAGGTCGCACAGGGCGATGCGCCTGCCATGGTCGTCCGCAGACCAGGCCTTGTCTGCGTACCTGAGGACACGCGGACCGAAGGCAGCCAGGAGAGCTTCCCGCGCCGCCTCAGGCCTCGCGAACTGGAAGGCGGGGTACAGGAAGTCGCGACCGTCGATGGCCACGTCACCGAGCGGCACATCGAACTCGACGATGATCGGGGCATCGTCGTCCTCCGAACGATTATGGCTGCAGGCGTAGTATAAGGCTCCGTCGATCTCGCCGCACGCACAAACGACCTTAGGATGCACCACGCCATCGGGGCGGGTGACCTTCGTATCGAGATCCTCTTGCTCGAAGAGGGCATCGATTTCGCCCGGGTGCTGATGGATGATGCTCCACCGGCCCTCGTCGCCGACGAACCCGGTTGCCGCGATCCTTCCCATCACGTCATCCCGCTGCGAAGCTGGAATAGCCAAGCCTCGGAACATCCTCAATGTTGGCATCGTCCCTCGCATCCCTTTGGTGGAATTGGTTGGTACCACATCCTCTACCCACCAGATCGAACCGTCGGCTGATCCGGGCTCGACCGGTTTGAATGGTTGTAGTCCGTCGCTCGCCAGCCCCGCCAGGCTTGGGATCGGCGGGCATCGGGCGTCAGCCGCTCAACTTTGGCCCGTGGTCGTGTCCCAGGCGGTGGTGTAGCTGGGGAGTGGTCATCGGCGGTTGCCGGGTAGGGTCGGGTTGCGACGACCAAGCCCGAACCCGAGAGACCGCCGATGACCGACGAGATCATGGCCCTGCGTGGGCTGATGGAGAAGAGTGCCGACGCCGATCTGCTGCGCGAGATGATCGGTTTTGCAGCCGAGCGACTGATGGAGCTGGAGGTGGGCGGCCTGACCGGGGCAGCCCACGGTGAGAAGAGCGCCGAGCGGTTGGTTCAACGCAACTGTAGTAGGCGACCTGGCGCGCACCATCGGCGCTGCGCTCGGCGCACAAGGCCTTGAGCCGCCAGACGTTCATGTTGTCGCTGACCGTGTTCCAGGTCCCGTCCAGAAACAGGGCTATCCGCTTCTGCCCGGGGGACTCGGGCGGCGCACTTTCGTTCTGCATATTTTGTGACCGCCCGAGGGTGACGACTTCATTGAACAACGCATAGCAGTCCATCACGTTGCAAAATTCTTTCGACGGCGCACACTCGTCCCGAATTGCGAATGTAGCGGAGATGAGACGTATATTGCATCGAATATAATAGACGTAATTACAAAAATTACGTTGTGTTTCCAGTTTCTTTCGTCAGTGCGGTGTATAGTGATGTAATATATATTCGGTTTGTTCGATATTATTTATCAAGGTTTGCGATTTGACGGCGAGACACAGAGCGCTTCAGCCTCTCTCTGGTGCGTGACGCCGTCATAGCCAGGGCAGCCTGTCAGGGCTCCGTCCCAAATATCGCGGACAATGCAGAGCGCGAGGAGACCAGCCAAGAGCGTAAAGACGGCCCAGACGACAAGCGATGAGAGGCTGTCGCTCGGCAGGTGCGCATCGATCTTGCGCGAGACGGCGATCAAGAGAGAGCGCAGTCGAGATGAGGAGCGTTGCGGCATGGAATGGTCTCGCCATCTTGTGGAGCGGGGTACGACGCTCGTCAGCGCAGCCAGCCGGTGACGATCATTGCGAAGAGGTAGACGAGCAGGATCAGGACGACGCAGACGGCGACGCCCTCCGGCGGGAGCTGGCGATTCATGGGATGGGTCCCGGCTGCGGACCGATGCCCGGCCGCGGGGTGCGTCGCCGTCGCTGCCGGCGGCAGGGCGAATCGCATTCCTGCGATCTGCCCGAGTTCGTTCGGCCGGCGCGTGCGCGCTACGAAGGTGAGGCTAAGGCGAATCGCAGCAAGAGCCTGATCAGACTCCGCTTTTAGGGATTGGCATTACATGCCGGATGCGCTATGGTCGCCTGCGAATCGCGGAACAGAATTTCCAATTCTGTTTACTTTCTTGAAACCATTGCATTTTTAACATTGCAGGACTGAAGCAAGGCGGAGTACCGGTTTTGCCCAATCCCACCCGTGCCGACGCGCGATGCGCGTCGGGCTGCGGCGTGGAACAGAATTGGAAAAATCGTTCCGCTCTCCGTCGTCGCAGCGATCGGCGGATGCTCTCAGGATCTCTCGCCATGGCCCGCTACGCGTCGGCTCCACCGCTGTCGCTCCATACGGCGTCCGGTCGGCGCAAGTACCTGACGCCACACGAGCGCGTGCGCTTCCTGGGAGCCGCCGCGGCCTCCCCGCCCGAGATCACGACACTCTGCCTCGTCCTGGCCTGGACCGGCTGCAGGATCACCGAGGCCCTACACCTGACCCATGCCGATCTCGACCGGGACGGTGCGATCATCAGCATCCACAGCCTCAAGAAGCGCCGCTCCGGCGTCGTGCGCGAGGTGCCCGTGCCGACCTCGGTCATGGCCGCCCTCGATCGCATCCACGGGCAGAAGCCTCCCGATACGCTCCTCTGGCCCATCGGCCGCACGACGGCGTGGCGGCACGTCAAGGTGGTGATGCAGGAGGCTGGGGTCGGCACGACCGCCGCCTCGCCAAAAGGCCTTCGTCACGGGTTCGGCGTGCATGCGCTGCGCTCGGGCGTGCCACTCAACCTGTTGCAGCGCTGGCTCGGACACGCCGACATCTCGACGACGGCCATCTACGGCGACGTGTTGGGTCCCGAGGAACGGGAGATTGCCGCCCGGATGTGGTAGCGAGCCGCCGGCGTGATGCACGGCACCGTCCCAGTGAGCCGCGAAGCCAGTCGCGGCCTGCGGGTGCGACGCCGTGCTGATCCTCGAGCACCGCTTCGCGCACATCCCGCAAGAGGGCCGTCGCGGCCGCGCCTGGCTCGCCAGCCTCCCTCCCCTCTACGAGGGTCGTCTCGCAGACGGCGCGACCGTCTCGTTGCACGCATCGCTGCGATACTACCACCTCGGCGACATCGTCTTCGCCGTCGAAGATGGCCCAGCCCAGGTCATCGAGCGCACGCCGCACATCGTCTCGACGCAGGCGCTCGATCACCTCGTCCTGCGCACGCATGCGAGCGGTCGCGCACAGGTCACGACGAATGCGCGAACGGCCGAGGCTGCTCCCGGGGATCTCCTCCTGATCGACTTGGCGCGGCCGATCAGCATCGCGATGCCGCCTGTAATCGGGGTCGCCGCCGTCGTACCCCGACGGCTCCTTGCGAACGGCCGCGGCGCAAGCGGCCTCCTGAGCCGGCACGTCCTCGTGGCGGACCGTGATCCGCTGATCCGCCTCCTCGCCGGCCATCTCATCCATCTTGCCGACGTACTCGCTGCAGCCACGGAGGCGCAGGTCGCCGAACTTGTGCCGGCGACGGTCGCCCTCTGCCGGGCCATCGACACGTCTGGAGGGCCCGCAGCACCAGGATCAGCTGAGGGCGCGAGGGACGCCGCAAGCGCGACGGTCCTGGCCGTACGCCGTTATATCGAGGAGCACCTAGATCGCGTCGATGTCACCGGACTGATGGAGCATTTCGGCTTGTCGCGTCGCTCGCTCTACCGGTTGTTCGAGGGGACGGGCGGGGTCCAAGCCTGCATCCGCGATTGCCGGCTCGCCTTCGCAATGCGCGCCCTCCGGCAAACTCCAACGGCGCGCCGCCCGAAGCTCGCCCGTCTCGCCCACGATTGCGGCATCGGTGATCCTCGCGTGTTCAGCCGCGCCTTTCGTCGGCGGTACGGCATGTCGCCGACGGAGGTCGAGCCAGGATCGACGCCAACCCTTCCCCATCGACCGGATACAGGCCTTCTGGGTTGGTTACGTACGCTGTAGGGTTGCAATCGATCGGCTTGACCGCATGGGAATCCGCTCGCGACCCCATGCGGTCCTTTAATGGGAGCGGATCGAAGTCCGAATGGGGTGGCGAGCAGTCCTTCGCCGACCCGGTTCGCATGCGAAGGAACTCGGATCCCGCATGCGAACCGGGCCTCGCGACGCGACGGTCGTGGGAGAGATCAGGTGGTCACCACCGAAAGGTCGATCACCTCCGAAAACATCAGGTTCGTTGGGGTAATCCACCCAGGAGCCTGCGGCTGCTGGGGCATAGGCCGCGCACCAAGCGAGGCCGCAGTCATGCGCTCAATGCGAAAGTTCGCCGCCCAGAGCGCACCTCGGCCCTTGAGGAAGAAGCCGAAGTGCAGAGAGATTGCATTGGCAGGAACGTCCACCTCAACCCGGCGCTCAACCCACGGCACGGTGCCAAATAGCCACCCCTCCGTTGCGTCTTTCAGGTTGTCGAATGCGAAGGTGTGCCCCGGCATGCCGTCCACCCTGGCCCAGAGCGTCGCCCCGTGGGTCACCTCCTGGCAGCGCAGCGTGGCGCTGATCGCTACCCGCTGGCCGTGGAATGGCACTGCCGACACAGTCTGCACATAGCAGCCGAAGGCGCGGGACGGTTCGGGATAGTGCCTCGGCCCAAGTACGGGATCGTGCCGGATGAGGGCAGCGCCGCCACCCGCCGCGGTTGGGTCGGCATCGGCCCCATGATCGTAGGCGTCGGGATACTCGGCGACGAGCACCCAGCCCTTCAGCAACGCTACGCCTCGCCGGGCGGCGGCCTCAGATCGTTTGGCCTGGGCCGAGAGGACGTTCCAGTCCTTGAGGCCGAACTGGCGGGCCACGATGTCGAGGCACTCGCCATGGGAGAGACTGACGTTCTTGGCGCGCAAGGCGCTCTCCATGGCCCGCGCCATGGACTTGGCATCATCGACGGTAGGCATGCTGGTCCCCGAACCGGATCGACCGCGCTGTCAGTGCTCGCCTTGCCGACCGATCGATCCTGGGTGCGGGATCGCGATCTCACCCGTCGATGCGTTCACCGTACCCCGAGGGGCGCGAGCGGCAGGCCGCATCAGCCTGCTGGTAGGAAACATCATGGCCCACACTGCGTCAACGCCTTTGGGTCTGCTGTGGGGTCGGGAGCGGCGGGTCAGCGCCTCTTGGCACAAAGCCGGCTAATGGCGCGATCCTGCCGCTCGGCACCCGCCCCCCATTCTTAGCCGCCAGTCGCAGGGGCAAGCTGATTACACTTTGACCCTACCGTACCAGGCCGCACGGCGCAGCCCTTGGCACACGGTGTGCGCCAATTGGCACGACGCATCCGCGACGAGATCCGATCGTGAAGAAATCTTACCCGGTCGGCTGACGCATCAGAGCCGAAAATCCTCGTGTCTTCGCGATCCCCGCGAGCACATCGGGAAGTCTCGTCCATGCCGTCGTCCGTCACGCTCTCCGCCGCGACCCGCCAAAACCTGCTCTCGCTGCAGGACACCGCCGCCCTCGCGGCGACCAACCAGAACCACCTCTCGACCGGCAAGCGCGTCGCTAACGCGCTGGACAACCCGGTGAACTTCTTCCAGGCCCAGGGCCTGTCGGACCGCGCGAACGCCCTCACCAACCTGCTCGACGGTATCTCGAACGGCATCCAGACCATCCAGGCGGCGTCGAAGGGCGTCGACGCGGCGTCGTCGATCGTCAAGCAGATGCAGTCGGTCGTCTCGCAGATGCAGTCGAACGCCGCGACCAACCTGCCGAAGCTCCAGGGCACCGCCGTCCTCGGTACCGCTGCCGAGTCGACTGCGACCGGAAAGAGCCAGCGCGACGTCGCCGCCGCGAAGACCGTGATCGGCACCGCGAGCGCGGCGAACGGCACCGCCTCCGGCAACGTCGGGGTCGACACCACCAAGGTCGACACCCTGCAGCTCGCCGCCGGCAGCACCGTCTACAACCTTTCGATCAAGACCACCGACACCGTCAACGACCTCGTCAACGGCATCAATCGCTCGGGCGTCGCGACCGCCTCGATCGACTCGCAGGGTCAGCTTCAGATCACCGGGACCGGCTCCGACCCGCTGACGGTGCAGGCCGGCAAGATCACCGCCGGCACCGGCGCGATCACCGCCGACGCGACCGAGCTCGCCAAGCTCACCGGCGGCGCGGTCGCGACCGCAGCGGGCGGCACCTCGGCCCAGCGCTCGGCCCTCGTCAACCAGTTCAACAACCTGCGCACCCAGCTCGACCAGGCGGTCAAGGATGCCGGCTTCAACGGCACCAACCTCCTGAACGGCGACGCGATGACGGTCTCCTTCAACGAGAAGACCGGAAGCGCGGCGTCGAAGCTCCAGATCCAGAACAGCGCGATCAACTCGCTGAACCTCGGCATCGGCACCGCTACGGACTCGGCCACCGCGCAGGCCGGCGCGAACTTCGGCGTCCAGAACAACGCCGACCTCGGCGATGCCGCCGACGCACTCACCAACGCGCTGACGACCCTGAAGTCGACCTCCTCGACGCTGGGGTCGAACCTGTCGGTGATACAGACCCGGCAGGACTTCACGAAGCAGATCGTCGACGTCCTCGACACCGGCGCGGCGAACCTGACCAACGCCGACATGAACGAGGAGGCGGCCGTCTCCCAGGCCCTGTCGACCCGCCAGTCGCTGTCGATCTCGGCGCTCTCGCTAGCGAACCAGGCCCAGCAGGGCATCCTGCAGCTGCTGCGCTAGGCGGCCGAGGCGGCGCGGTACATCCCCACGCCACAGGAACCGCCGGAGAAGCCCCCGTCGCCCCGCGACGGGAGCTTTTAGTGGTCTGTGTCAAAACTCAATCAGCGTGGCCGTGCAATGGACCGCAGTGGGTCGAAATTACCCGTTGGGCAGCGCGACCTATTGCCTTCGAGATGAACTCGTAGCCGCTCGTTGAAGGCATGCGGTGCTTCCAACGGAGGGAAGTGCCCGACGCCGGGTAGCACGTGCAACGACGCACCCGGGATCCTGTCGGCGATCTTCTGTCCTGCGGCGACCGGGGCGTTCACGTCCTGCGCACCGGCCACGACGAGCGTCGGGCAGGCGATGGTGGGAATGCGTGCTTCAAGGTCGAGGTCCGCGATCATCTCCCACATCTCGGCGTAGACGGCTGGGTCATGCCGCAGCACGATCTTGGCGGCACGGTCCAGCACGTCGGGACGTCTGGCCCGAAATGAAGCCGGGAACCACCGCTCCAGCGTTGGAGATACGATAGCGGCCATACCATCCGCTCGCGCGACACGCGCTCGCTCGCGCATCGCCTCACGTACTGGATCGGTCAGGGTGCAGAGGGTGGCGACCAGCGTCAGTGAGCGCACGAGATCGGGCCGCACGAGCGCGAGGGTCTGAGCGATCATGCCGCCAACAGAGATGCCCACCACGTGCGCAGATCCCGTGTCGAGAGCGGTGATCACGTTCGCGGTGACAGTAGCCAGGGCATCGAAAGTATAGGAGCCATCGAGGCGCGGTGATGCGCCGTGACCCGGCAGATCGAAGGCGACGAGATCGTGGTCCATGCCGTAGGCTGCGAACTGATGGTCCCACCATGTGAGGTCGAGGCTGACCGCGTGGATGAACAGGATGGGTGCCCCACCGCGTGGTCCTGTTCGAATGACATTGACGTGCAGGCCACTGTACATCTTATCCCAAGCCATCGGCAGCCTCGCTTCGCATGACGCGCAAGAAGCTCTTTGCTACCATCTCGGAGGCTGTCTGTGCGGTAGCGCTCACTGCGTGAGTGTCGCGACTGGGGCGAAAGCTGATGCACACACGGTCAAGCTGATTGCGCTTTGTATGCGGTCAATTTACCGCACATCAAACGCGCCAATGCTCAAGAGATACGGTATTATGCACCTATGTCTTTAGTTAATACAATGCCTGAAGCACCATCTTCGCGATAGATTTCCTCTATGCCGCCGACGCGAAATGCTTCAACAATATTATTCATTGTTCGCGCGTGTGGCACTTGCGAACCGTTTTCGTAGCGCACGACAACGAGGCGTTGCACACCCGCACGCTTAGCAAGCTCCGTTTGGGACCAGCCGAGAGCCGCGCGTGCTGCCTTGACCAGCCGCCTATCCATCGCTGCGATCTCGATCACGAAAAAGTGATCGACATAAAACGATACTCTGTGTATCGTTTTCCCCAAGGGAATCTATCTTACGCTTGTCCGCCCACAGAGGAGTGCAAGCGAAATGCTTGACATCGATCCCGAAATCATCGCGTCCGCCCTCGACCGGCATAGTGATTATCGTGTCCTCCGACGTCATAAGCCTCGCCATATCTTCAGCATCGCGGCTCCTGGCGAGGAGGTCCGACACGGACTCATCATCGACCTGGAGACGACAGGCCTGGATCCAGCATACCACGAGATCATCGAGGTTGGCTTGCTGCCGTTCGTTTACACTGTTGACGGCCGGCTGATCGAAGCCGGCGTACCGTATGGCTCATTCCAGCAGCCCTTCGGCCCGATCTTGCCAGAAATCACAAGACTAACTGGCATAGACTTGCCGATGGTGGAGGGGCATATCATCGATCGATCCAGGGTTACAGCGATGGTCGACGAGGCCGATTTCGTCATCGCGCACAATGCAGGGTTCGACAGAAGATTTGCGGAAGACCTTTGCCCTATTTTAGCGCAGAAACCTTGGGGCTGTTCATTGACCCAGGTTCCATGGGCCGCCGAAGGTATGGGTAGCAAGCTCAGCTACATCGCGTCCGATTTCGGGATGATCTACTCTGCTCATCGCGCGGTCGACGACTGCCAAGCGACGCTCGAGATACTGTCGAGACCGCTGCCTCAATCGGGTCGAACCGGCTACGAACACTTAATCGAGAACGCATTCAATCCGACATACCGGATCAAAGCCGTTCGCACACCGTATGATAGCAAAAATACTCTTAAGGCTCGGCGGTATCGGTGGGACGACGGAAGCAAGACTCATGTGAAATGCTGGTACAAAGACGTTCCAGAAGCCGAAGTGGCGAGTGAACTGGCGTGGCTGCGGCTCGAAATCTATCGCTATGAAGCCGATATACCGATCGTTCCCATCTCGCCGTATGACAGGTTCTCCGGCCGCGCTTGACGCATCCCATCGATTTCGTGCCGATACGTAAGTACTCGCAGCGAACGTGAATCACGGCGATTCATCATGAATCGCCGGTTAACGGCGCTCGATTCGCACCGTTTCGCAACGGTACAACAGCGACTCAGGACAAAAAAACGAGTCGGAGCAAGTGGTTGACTCGATTGAGATTCTTCGCGAATCGCGCCCGGCGTCCCCCCGGCACGCAAGCCGCGAAAAAGCGATGGCGCTAGCAACGCACTGAATTTTGCGCTTAAGTTTTCGACACCGGAAGGCGACAGACCGCCAACCGCGAAACGAAAAGGAGACCGCGATGCGCAGTCTATGATCTTGATCTACTCGGTTCACCAGGGGACATCTGATTGCAGTCGGATGTCCCCGGCGGTGATGACCCGAACGCCGACGCCTCAGCTGTAGCAAGCCGCGTCGGCTATCCCCCTGAGAGGATGCTGTGATCGACCGTATGCGATCAATCGCATACGGTCTGCACAGGCTTGAGATTCGCACGGTCATCAGTGCGATGCAAGAGCCTGTGCGCCCTCGAAAGGGCGACACTGGCCCAGCACAGCATCCTCATCGTCTTTCAGTTCAGTCGCCCTCCCCGCGCCGCCCCGCGTCGCAGGATCCCCGCCGGCTGTCCGCTTCACTTCCCGTGTCGCTATGCGGCGCACGACGACAGATGAGGATATACTCATGTCCAGCACACAAAATCGTCAGAGCAATTTTACGGTCGATCTCACCCCGAATTACTTCTGCTCCCGGCAAGTAGCGACCGTCGACCATCGTATGCTCGCGCTCTCTCCGGAAGTGCGGAGCAATATCGAGATTTATATTTGTTCAGAATTTGATATTTTGAAATTAGAATACGGCTCGTTCAATGTAATATTTTCGCGAGACGACGGATCGTTTAGTCGCTACAGCTTCGCATTCCGCGCCCACACAATTTGCGGAAAGCGTCTCGTGATTGCCGTCGATGACGAAGCGTACGCCAAAAAGCATAATTTGGGAGAGTATCTCAAAATTTTGCAACGGCTGATTTCGCCAGCTGTGGCGGACGAAATTTACTTGCTGACCGAGCGTGGGCTCGACTGTTCGGCAAGTCCCGCCGAACACTGACGGCAGGCCGTCGGTCACGATAAACCCCTTCTTCTCTAACTGAATTCGACGGCGGTCAGCAGCACCGCACGACTTGGCGCGCTGAGCCTTCAGCTTGGCCGTCATATCACCCTCAGAAATTAGAAGGATGTATTTATGACTAAGCGTCGTAATCGCACGCTCGATGATGCCTGGCACCCAACCGAGCCGAGTTTAGCGCATCGCCTGCCAACGAGGTTTCGCTCACGCGGGTCGAACCAAGGTATACTCGTCACGACTGGAGACGCCCCGCGCCAAATCTTCTACGAGTCGAGCGGCGAGCTAGGCTTGTTGCACTACGCGCTTGCTCGCGGCGACATCGTCGATGTTCGTGAGCAACAAGCAGCAATTTATCGCGATGATGCTGGAGTCGTCCGAACTCACTATTTCGACGCTGTCTTAACGATGCGCGACGGCACGCGCAAAGCCGTCTCTTATAAGCCGCGTCGCCGCGCGGAAGCGCTTCACTTCGCAGACTACCTCGGCGATTTGGCTGCGCGGATTTCTCCGGTGGTCGCGGACGAGATTATACACAACACAGAGCGAGATCTGCCGAAGGATGCTTTACACAATGCAGCGCTGCTGCATGACTGCCGACGCGATTCACCCGGCGAAGCCGATGCGGCCGTTCTCGCCGTCCTTGCGAAAGTGACTGGTCAGATCAGCGTCGCGGATTTGAGGGACGCGACCTCTTACGAGGGAGAGGCGTTCCGGGCGATCGTCCGTCTTATTGGTGCAGGCTGTATCGTCGCGCAGGGCACGGGCCGCATCTCTGGCGGCACGCTTGTGCGCGCCGCCAAGCGGAGGGCTGCGCGATGAGCGGGCCAACGCCAATCGTACCACGCTACCAACTCGGAGTTGCTGATCGCATCGTGCTCGGCGGCGGTCGCATCCTGACATGTAAAGGTATAACGCCGACTGGCTACGTCATGCAGCCGTTCGGTACTGATATTGCCGATCACGTCAGCTTCGCTGAGTTCGAAGCCGAGCGACAGCATCCCGAATTTCGCCAAGACACGGCTTACTACACCGAGGCCCGGGCCCGCGCTCGAGCTCGGACGCTGCTTGAGAGCACGGACGAGATCCCCGTCGAGGAGCTGCCACGTGTCCGC
Source organism: Methylobacterium sp. ap11 (assembly GCF_900110515.1). NCBI lineage: Bacteria > Pseudomonadati > Pseudomonadota > Alphaproteobacteria > Hyphomicrobiales > Methylobacteriaceae > Methylobacterium > Methylobacterium sp. ap11. The sequence goes on from NZ_FOEB01000016.1 coordinate 117,730, forward strand.
TTCGCTGAGGCTTGCGTCCTAGCATTCCTGCGCTTGGAGAAGCTTCACCGCGAGGATCCCCCTCCGAGGGACAAGCAGCGCGTCAATCGTACGGCTCCGGGCTTCGCCGAGGCGATGCGTCTCGCTGGACCGGACTTGCTACAGCTCGACTACGCCCGGCGTGAGAAGTCAAAGCGCCGTGGTGGAGCGTCGGATCGTAGTAAGCAGCAACCGAGCGTGACGAAATCGGGTGCACCGCGGAAGATCCGCGCAGGGACCGAGATCGTCTTCCGTTCGCTTCCAGGTCCGCGAACTCTGCAAACATGGCTTGGCGCGTACGAAGATGCCGGCTGCCAAGCCTGGGGTCTGCGCCAATGTCACTGCAACTCTGGCAACCATCTCGACCGATTCGAGCCTGACGAGTACGCGCTGCTGCTCGACGCGATCGATGACTACTTGAGCTTGAAGCGGCACTCGTATGACCAATGCTACGAACGCTACATTGATGCGCTCGCTGAAAAGAACAAAGAGCGTGCTGAACTCGGCCTGCAACCTCTCAGGCAGATCGGGAAGAGCACATATCGCGCTCGAATTCAAAGAATATCGCTCTTTAAGAGGGACGCAGCTCGCTACGAATTAGACTATGCCATACGGAAGCATTGCGCGACGAAGCAGCGCTTCGATGTCACGCAGATCGGAGAACTCGTCCAAATCGATGGGTGTCAGCTCTCTCTGATCCAGCTTTGCGTCGAGAGCGGTGTCTGGGCGACGCTGACGCCAGAGCAGCAGGCGGCCGTACCGCGCAAGCGCTGGTACCTGCTGCGCGCGTTCGACGTTGCCAGCCGATGCATCCTCGGCGAGCTCCTCACTCCGTCCGAGTCGACGAAGGCGGCGATCACGCTTCTACGCATGATCATCAACGACAAGACCGCGCTCGCTACGGCGATGGGAGCGAAAACGTCATGGGAATACGCGTGCCTACCTCGAGCAATATCGCCCGACGGCGCATTCGCTTTCCGTGGGGAGTGGACGCGTCAGGTTCTCGCCGATTTGCGCGTCCAGTTCGACGCGTCACAAATCGGGCAACCGAACAGACGAAGCCACGTCGAGCGATCTTTCGGAACAACGCGAACCGAGTTCCTGTCGCTATTTAGTGGCCAGACGTTCGCGAATGTTGCCGACAAAGGGAGCTATAATGCGGTCGAGAATGCCAGTCTCTTCATCGACGAGCTCGCCCAGGCGCTGGTGATCTACGATGTCGATGTCTATCACAATTCGGCTCATGAAGGCCTGAACGGCGAAACTCCGCGCAATGCGTGGATCCGCTTGATGCGCGAGCGTGGAGCCGTCCGCGTCGTACCGGGCGCGCACCAGCAGCGCGCTATTTTCGGCATCCATCTCAAGCGAACGCTGACAAAGACGGGCATTCGCGTCTTCGGCTTGCACTACCAGTCCGAAGACCTGGCTCGGGTACTGGCTAGTAATGGCGGTATCGATCTCCCGGTTCGGCTTGATGTGGAAGATCTGGGATGGATCTCCGTCCAACTCGGAAAAGCCTGGGTAACGGTCCCGTGCGCGACCGCCGGGTTGGAGGGAGCGACAGTCCGGGATTGGCTGTCCGTCGTCCGCGATCAGCGCCGTCGCCACAAGACCGCCGCGGCCGCAAGCCGGCCGGTCATCGCGGAGGCGCTGCAGAAGATCCGGACGATTGCCGCCAAGGCCGAACGTCGGTTCTCGATCGCTCCGCATACATACAACGCCGACCAGATCGGCCGCGCCGAGGATGAACTCTTCCGCGGCTTCGCCGTCCCGGTGGAGACGCACCGGCCGGATCGGTCGTCGGACGCGGACCCACTGGCGCACGGCATCCCGGTGACGGGCCCCGTCACCGATCCGGAGCTTGGGCCGACCAAGTCCAAGAGGCCGCCGAAGACGCGCGCTGCGCAGGAGCATCCGACCGAGACGCCACCGCCCGAGAACGATGCCGACGACGACTGGATCATGGAGACGCCCGATGTCTGATCACGTGATCGACCCGTTCAGCCATTTTCGCAGCGTTCGATCCGACGCCCAAGCGCGACGGACGGCAATCATGCAGCGCGTCCGCGGGACGTACTTCCGGCATCCGAAGCACGAGGAAGTCTCGGAACACATCGACGACCTCATCGGCCTGATGATCGAGGTCCGTGAACGTCAGGATGACCCGGACAGCGCCCGCGAGCACGAAGCGCGCGGGATCGCCATCATCGCCGAACCGCGAGCTGGGAAGAGCACTCTGCTGCGGCGCGTCTTCCGGGAGCATCCCGCTTTCCCGGCGTACGGTCGGCCGAACTGCGCGCTCGTGACGGTCACGCCGCAGGGCGCATGCACCCTCGATCGATTCGCGCTCGACACACTGCGCAAGCTCGGCATGCCGATCAGCGAAGTTCCGCGGCAGGAGATCCGCCTGGCACATATGATTCGCAACCAGCTGAAGCTGATGGGTGTCAAGATCCTGCATATCGACGAGGCGCACCACATCACGCAGCCTGCCAACGCAGTTCAGATCAAGAGGATCATCAACACATTCAAGTGCTTGATGATCGACGACGAATGGCCGGTGTCCCTGATATTTTCCGGCATCCCGGAACTTACCGCGGCCCTGCAGAAAGACACCCAGGTCGGCGAGCGACTGAAGTTCGTGTCGCTGGACGGCCTGACAATCGACGGCGACGCGCAGCGGATGGGCAGCATCGTCCGGCGTCTGGCGCAGGTTGCCGAACTTGAGATCACGCCTGAGCATATCGCGGGGATCACGCCCCGTTTGATCCACGCCGGCGGGTATCAGCTCGGCCGGTCGATCGAGTACGTCCAGGACGCGATCGAGTGCTGCTTGAAGCGTCTCGACCGGACGACGAGCGGCACGGTTACGCCGAGCCCCCTCCTAGTCCCGGAGGATTTCGCGCGCGCTTTCGCCCGCAGCCGAGGCGTGCAGGCCGACGACAACCCGTTCGTCGTAGGGGACTGGGAGGCTACTGACCCGTTTCGCGCGCTCGGCACCAGCTCGACCTTCGCCGACGACGATCGGGGGCCGTCCAGCCGCGCTACCGCAAAGTTCAAGGCGTCGAGGAAGGGATGCTGATGTCCAAGCTCCTCCCTTTCCTCGCGCTGATGTCCGACGAGAGCGTCACGAGCTATGCCGCCCGCGTGACGGCGCTCCATCATGGAGGCTCGGTCCGCGCGTTCCTGCGATGCTTTGGTATCTCATATAAGCCGATCGTAGCTGGAGATCCGGATGCGCTCGCGGCGTTCGCGGATCTCACGGGCGTGCCGACGGTCGACTTGACGCGCGCGGCCTTGGCCGTACAGGGCCACACCTCCTGTTACCGAGGCGAGATCATTCAAAGAAAGATGCTGCGACATGCACGGTCGCACGTCTGTCCAAGGTGCCTCATCGCCGATCTCGCGACGTCGCGCCTGCCGCCGCCGGCCGCTGTCTACGGTCGAACGATTTGGCAGTTCAGCCCGATCCGGGCCTGCCCCCATCACCATGTGATGCTGGAGCCGATCCGCGAGGTTGAGCACGGCGACAAGGCCCACGACTTTGCGCGGACCGTTGCGTCCAGTCTCCTCACCCTCGAGGCGCGGGCGGCCTCGGCCCAGGCCGTCACCCCCTCGGCCGCCGAGGCCTACCTCGTAGCACGGTTCTCCGACGCCCCCATAGCGTCACCATTGTTGGACGCGATGCCGTGGTACGCGGCGGCGCGAACTTGCGAAGCGCTCGGGATCGTCGCATTGCACGGACCCCGCGCGGGACGCCGTGGCTTGGGCCAGATCGCTCGGCGCGACGCCGCCGCCCACGGATACGATGTCGTCCACGGAGGCGAGGCCCGGGTTCGCGACCTCCTGGATGATCTCCGGGGCCGGCGCGCCTCGCGCACGAAGGGACGTGACGGTGCCCGTGCGCTCTACGGTGTCCTGCATGACGTCCTGACCTATCACCGACCGGATCCGGCCTACGCTCCGCTGCGCCAGATCGTCTACGAGCATGCCCTCCGGAACGTGCCGATCGGTCCTGGGGACACCCTCGTCGGCCTCCCCGTCACGCGCCGACACATCCACTCGATCACGACCGCAGGTCTCGAGACCGGCCAGCATCCGAAACGCCTGCGCAAGATCCTCATCGCCGAAGGGATCATCACGCGGGACGCTCCGCGCAAAGATTCGGAGGTCCTGTTCGACGCGATCGCTGCGGCACCCCACCTGCGCCAAGTCGCCAAGGGTGTTCGCCTCCGCGGCGTGACCGCCCACCTGCGGACGCGATACGCCCACACACTCACCTTGACCCGAGGTGGCTTCATCAAGCCGTTCGTGACACATGCGGTCGAACGACAAGGCCAACGTGCCACCTACGCGGTGGCCGATCTCGACGATTTCCTAGACCGCCTCACGCGTCGCGCCGTCGTTCATCCGAACCCGGAGCCGCCGGTCATGGACATCCCTGAGGCGGCCAAGCGCGCCTACTGCACCATGCCCGACCTGCTGCGCATGATCCTCGATGACGGCCTCGAGTGGATTGGGAGAGACCCCGAGACACCGGGCTTCCATGGCGTCCTCGTGAACGCCGACGAAGTCTTGGAGAAGGTGCGCGCACCCGATTTGGACGGCCTCACCGCAAGCGACCTGCGCACGCGTCTCGGTATTCACCAGCGCGCCGTCACTGGGTTGATCGCCAATGGTTATCTCGCCCGCGAGAAGTGGATCAACCCTGTTAATCGGTGTCCCGTTCTCATCGTGCGATCGCAGACAGTCGATACGTTCGAGCGTGAATACGTATCTCTATCCGAACTGGCTCGACGTTACAATGTGAACGCCTACAAATTAAAGGCAGACTTAGATAGGCGTGGAAAAAAACCTGCGATCACCAACGAAAAGGTTGGGGCGACATTCTATCTAAGAAGTACGATGATGTAGCAAATGTCTATCATTGAATCAATGGGGCCTCGGCGAAAGCCGGGGCCTTTCTTTTGGTTCATTGCCGGAACGCTCATCGCTATGCTCGATGACCGAGCGGCTAGGCGCAAGATTATGCTGTGCAGCGACGCAGCATTATGCTGTCTGGCGACGCAACATTATGGTGACAAGGATCGCGCAAAATAGCAAAGCCCAAAATGAGAACGCTGAGGAAACAATGACTTACAGGGTGTTTTCGGAAAATCTATGGTGTTTGTGACGCCAGGCATTCTGAAACGCACACCATAATTTACCCTTTTTGGGTGCGTTCTTGTCCACGATCTCAGCATAATTTGGCTACTGCGCACAAACCCTCTTGAGATATAAGGGCTTTTTCCGATGAGGCATTGCGCCTTGCTTCGAGGCCGCTGGCAGCGGATTCGCACTGCCCCTGAACTGGCCGAATCTGCCCTGGCATCTCGAGCTGCGTCGTGATCGACGCGACTTTACCGCTGGGGTGTGACACGGCCGAGTAATGCACTCGCTGGCTTCAAAGATCGCCCGCCTTGGCGCATATTGCAACGGGATCACACTTCCATAGCAGTGACGTTCATTCGGCTACTGCGAACCCGCGGTGCCAGAGGGGCATTGCACGAAGCTCGCTCAGGAAGGTCGTTGTCTCGTGACGGCGCAGTGCACCTCGCGACGTTCGAGCGTAGGACCGGGCCGAGCGTGAGTTTCCGGCTGGACCTCTCGACTGTGCCCGTCACATCGCGCGTCCGGGCGACTCGCCGCAGAAGGCCACCCCAGCCTCCTCGTTGAACCACTCCGGGTTTTTCGGAGGCTGATTGTCTTGGGTCAGGCGGCCAGGGCTTGGTCGCCGACGTGAGTATGAGAGCGCGCTTCAGCCTCGGCGGGAGGGACGTTGCCGATCGGCGCGAGCAGGCGACGGTGGTTGGACCAGTCGACCCACTCCAGGGTGGCGTTCTCGACCGCTATGATGGAAGCGCCACGGCCCGCGCCGATAGATCATCTCCGCCTTGAACAAGCCGTCGATCGTCACCGCCAGAGCGTTGTCGTAAGAGCCGCCGACGCTGCCGACCGACCGCTCGATGTCCGCTCCGGCCGGGCGCTCTGTGTACCGTAGAGCCAAGTATTGGGTGGATTCAAGTGGTCGTCGCAACGGCTTGGCGGGGGGGCGGTTGTGATGGCAGGTCGGCGGCGTTCGGATCGGTGTCTTCGAGAGACGCGTCGGTCACCGGGTCGTCCCGGGGTGGAACAGGGAGCCGAGATGGCCGAGCATGCGCGCTTACGGATCGACGCGGGTCTGCAGGCCTACTTCTGCGATCCACGTTCGCCCTGGCAGCGGGGGACGGCCGAGAATACGAACGGGTTGCTGCGACAGTACTTCCCGAACGGCTCGGATCTGAGCGCCCACGGCGTGGACGATCTTGCTGCTGTGGTTGCCGCCCTCAACGGCAGACCGCGCAAAACGCTGAACTGGAAGACGCCGGCAGAGGCACTCGACGCTGTTCTTGCGGACGTGCAAAATGGTGTTGCGATGACCGCTTGAAACCAAGCAGTTCCTCGGCGTTTCGCCCGAGCAGCCAATCTTCGCAGTAATCGACTGGATCGCCGACCATTGCGAGCCGTGCTCGCCCTCATGGTCGCGTACCATCCGCACGGCGCATTCGCGCACCTCGGGGGAAAACGGGGCTGTTCGCTTCGTCATGGCTCCATCCTCTCAGAAGGGGGAGCCTCCGGGAAACCCGGGACGGCCCACCTGTAGGCGATGAGCATCAGGGACATCGCCCGCTTCGACGGTCACGGCTGGGGGCGGATCGACTTCCCCGGTCATCCGACGATCCACTGAGCACGCCGTCCGAACGGCCCCGGCCTGGACCGCGGCGACGGTGGTAGGGGGATCGAGACGTTGCCCGTGACGCGGCCGTCTGGCGCCCGACGGCACCACCGGCCCGGGGAAGGTTGCCGCCACGGGTTGTCCGTTCGGGGCGGATTTCTGCTGTCGCGCCCGTGGCCGGGGTCGCCGGGCCGCCCTATCCTTTCCCTAAGGTGAGGTTGCAGCGGCCCGCGCCGCGATGCCCGATCCAAGGACGGAGCCGCCGCCCGTGAACGACCGCCTCTACGGCTTCTACAATTCCGAGCTCGAGGCCCTGCGCGGGCTCGGCGGGCAGTTCGCCCGGGCGCACCCGAAGATCGCCGGCCGGCTGCGGCTGTCGCCGGACGCGGTCGACGATCCCCACGTCGCGCGGCTGATCGAGAGCGTCGCCTTCATCGCGGCGCGGCTGCGGCTCAAGCTCGACGACGACTTTCCCGAGATCGCCGAATCGCTGCTCGAATTCCTCTATCCGCACTACCTCGCGCCGATCCCCGCGCTGGCGGTCGCGCAGGTCGACTTCCCGCCCGACCTCAAGCAGGCGATCGTCCTGCCGCGGGGCACGAATGTCGAGACCGACCCGGTCGAGGGCGACATCTGCCGGTTCCGCACCACCCAGGAGGTCTCGCTGTGGCCGGTGCGGGTCACCGCAGCCGCGCTCACCGGGCGACCGCTCGTCGCGCCGCCCTGCCCGCATATCGAGGCGCCCGCGAGCCTGCGCCTCGTCCTCGAGACCCTCGACCCGGGGGTCACCTTCACCGATCTCGGCTTCGATTCCCTGCGGTTCTACCTGCGGGCGCCCTGGCGCCAGGCGGTGGCGCTCTACCGGCTCCTCCTCACCGAATGCGTCGAGGTCGCCATCGCCGACCATCCCGAGGACCGCTCCGCCACCTTCCTCGGCCGCGACGCGATCCGGGCCGTGGGCTTCGAGGCCGAGGAGGCGGTGCTGCCGCCCGCGCCCCGGGCGCATCCGGCCTACCGGCTCCTCACTGAGCTCTTCGCCTACCCGCAGAAGTTCCTGTTCGTCGACCTGACGCGGATCTCCGCCCGGACGCTGCGGCAGGCCGGCAACCGGCTCGAGATCTTCGTCTACCTCTCGCGCCACGCCGCCGACCTGGAGCGGGCCTGCGCGCCCGGCACCTTCGCGCTCGCCTGCACGCCGCTGGTCAACCTGTTCCCGCAGGCCGCCGAGCCGATCACCCTCACCCACGCGGCGCGGGAATACCCGATCGTGCCGGATTCGCGCCGGCACGCCACCCGGGAGGTCTACGCGGTCGAGCGCGTCACCCTGACCGACCGGGCCGGCCAGACCCGGGACGCCGTGCCGCTCTTCGGCCGCACGCTGACCGGGGCGCACGAGGCCGGAGCGGACGAGGCCGGCGCGCTGTTCTGGCAGCTTCGCCGGCGTCACCTGCCCGAGGGCGGCGAGGGCACGGATGCGCGCCTCGCCCTCGTCGACGCCGAGGCCTCGCCGGCCTCGCCGACCGACGCGGTGCTGTCGATCGACACCACCTGCCTCAACCGCGACCTGCCGGCCCGCCTGCCCTACGGCGGCGACCAGCCGGTGCTCAAGGTCCTGCGCGGCCCCGGCGAGGTCGGCCGGCTGCGGGCGCTCACGCCCTTCACCCCGACGCTGCGGCTCGAGCCCGGCGACGGCCTGCTGTGGCGGCTCGTCTCCCACCTCACCCTCGGCCACCTGTCGCTGTCGAACGCCGAGGGCGGGCCGGAGGCCCTGCGCGAAATCCTGCGGCTCTACGATTACCGCGACGCGCCCGAGACCCGCAGCCTGATCGACGCGATCGTCTCGGTCACCCATCGGCGCACCACCGCCCGGGTGGCGGAGGGCGGGCTCGCCCGCGGCCTCGACATCGAGGTCGAGATCGACCGCCGCTTCGCCGAGCCGGGCGCCGCCTTCCTGCTCGGCCAGGTGCTCGACCGGTTCTTCGGCCTCTACGTCAACCTCAACAGCTTCACCCGGCTCACCCTGCGCGAACGCGGGGCGGCGGTACCGATCAAGACCTGGGCCCCGCGCTCGGGCGCGAAGGCGCTGGCGTGAGCGGCGCCGGCGAGACGCGGACCCTCGGCGCGCGCCTCGACGCCGAGATCGACCGGTTCGACCCGTTCGAGGCCCTGCGCCTGATCGAGGCGTTCCGGACGCCGGAGGGCGGGCGCGACGGCGAGGGCCGGCCCGGCGACCGGGACGCCGTCCCCGAGCCCGCGCTCGCGGTCGGGGCGGTGACGAACCGCCACGTCGCCACGCCGCTCGCCGCCCCCGGCACCTTCGGGCTCGACCGGCGCGGCCTGCCGGAGGCGGCTTTCGTCGGCCTCGTCGGGCCGCTCGGGCCGCTGCCGCCGGTCTACACCGAGGTCGCCCTGCGCGAGCGGCGCGCCCGCAGCCCGGGGCTCTCGGCCTTCCTCGACCTGTTCCTCGCGCGGGCGACCGCCGCCTTCCTCGACGCCGACGAGAAGTACCGGCTGCCGGCCCGGATCGCCAGGCACGGGATCGACGGCGGCGACCGGATCACCGAGGCCCTGCGGGGCATCGCCGGCCTGATGCTGCCGGCCCACCGCGACCGTCTGGCGACGCCCGATTCCGAGCTCCTGCCCTATGCCGGGCTCCTCGGCCGCGCGGTGCGCTCCGCCGCCGGGCTCGAGGTGCTGCTCGCCGACCGGCTCGGCCTGCCGGTACGGGTGGAGCCGTTCCGGGTCCGGCGCCTGCCGATCGCACCCGAGGAGCAGACGCGGCTCGCCGGGCCCGCCCCGGCCTATGGCCGCCTCGGGGTCGACGCGGTGGCGGGCGCGGGCGTCCTCGACGCGACCAGCACCTTCCGGGTCGTCCTCGGCCCGGTCGACGCCGCGGCCTTCGCCGACCTCGCCCCGGGCGGCGCCCGCATGGCCGAGCTCGTCGAGCTGGTGCGGCTCTACATGGATCCGGGCCTCGACTTCGACGTGCAGGTGCTCCTGCGCAAGGAGGACGTGCCGGAGGCCCGGCTCGGCGCGGACGCGCCGGCGCTGGGCTGGAACGCCTGGCTGCGCCAGCTGCCGGCGGAGCGCGACGCCGACCAGTCGGTCTTCGACCCCATGCGGGGCGCGCTCTGAGGCCGCGCGACCGCCGCGACAGCGAGAAGGAAGGATGCATGATCGTCGGTATCGATCTGGGAACCACCAACAGCCTCGTGGGCGTCTGGGCCGAGGGCGAGGCCCGGCTGATCCCGAACGTCTACGGCGAGGTCCTGACCCCCTCGGCGGTCTGCCTCGACCGGGACGGGACCGTCGCGGTCGGCCGCCCCGCCCTCGACCGGGTGGTGGCCCAGCCCGGGCTCGCGGCGGCGGCGTTCAAGCGCTTCATGGGCAGCCGGCACGAGGTGCGGCTCGGCAGCCGCACTTTCCGCCCGGAGGAGCTGTCGGCCTTCATCCTGCGCCAGCTCAAGTCCGACGCCGAGGCCGCGCTCGGGCGCGAGGTCACCGAGGCGGTGATCACCGTGCCGGCCTTCTTCAACGACGTGCAGCGCCGGGCGGTGCGCGCCGCCGGCCAGCTCGCCGATCTCAAGGTCGAGCGCATCCTCAACGAGCCGACCGCGGCCGCCCTCGCCTACGGCCTCCAGGCCCGGCACGCGGAAGGCGGCAAGATCCTGGTCTTCGATCTCGGCGGCGGCACCTTCGACGTCTCGGTGCTGGAGATGTTCGACGGCGTCATGGAGGTGCGCGCCACTGCGGGCGACGCCTTCCTGGGCGGCGAGGACTTCGTCGACGCGATCGTGGCCTGGTTCGAGGCGACGACCGGGCTCACCGGGGCCGATCCCGGCGTCCGGGCGCGCCTGCGCCGCCAGGCGGAGCTCACCAAGCGCGCCCTCGACCGGGAGCCCGAGGTCGAGATCCGGATCGAGGCCGGCGACCGGGAGCACCGGGCCGTCCTCACCGCGGCACGCTTCGCCGACCTCGCAGAGCCGCTGCTCGCGCGGCTTCGCCGCCCGGTCGAGCGGGCGATGGGCGACGCCCGGCTCGATCTCGGCGACCTGTCCGACGTGGTGCTGGCCGGCGGCGCCACCCGGGCGCCGATCGTGCGCCGGCTCGCCGCCCGGCTGTTCGGCCGGCTGCCGCTGTCGAGCCTCGACCCGGACGAGGTGGTGGCCCGCGGCGCCGCGGTCCAGGCCGGGCTCAAGGCCGGCGACGCCGCGCTCGAGGAGACGGTGCTCACCGACGTGGCGCCCTTCACCCTCGGGGTCGAGGTCTCCGAGCCCGACGCCTCCGGCCGGCTGCGCCCGGGCCTCTACATGCCGGTGATCGAGCGCAACACCCTGATCCCGGTGAGCCGGACGAAGACCGTGCATCCCTGCGCGGACGACCAGCGCCGGGTGACCTGCGCGGTGTTCCAGGGCGAGAGCCGGCTGACCAAGGACAACATCCCGCTCGGCGAGTTCACCCTGACCCTGCAGCCGCGGCCGATCGACCGGCAGGCGCTGGAGCTGCGCTTCACCTACGACGTCAACGGCGTGCTCGAGGTCTCGGCCACCAGCACCGTCGACGGGCGCAGCGAGCGGCTGGTGATCCAGAACTCGCCCACCCCCCTCGACCCGGCCGAGATCGAGGCGCGGCTCGCCGCCCTCGCCGACCTGAAGATCGCCCCGCGCGACACCGAGGCCCACCGCGCCCTCCTGGCCCGCGGCGAGCGGCTGTTCGCCGAGGCGCTCGGCGCCCCGCGCGAGGCGGTCGGTCGGGCGATCGCGGCCTTCGAGCGCGCGCTGGATTCCGGCGAGGTCGAGGTGATCGCCAAGGCCGCGGACGACCTGCGCGCGACGATCCGCAGCCTGGAGGCCGCCCCGTGACCGGGCCGTCCGGCCCCGCTCCGGCGGAGGAGACCGGGGTGGCGGACGAGCGCGGGGCGGCCCTCGCCCTCCTCGGCCTCGAACCCGGGGCGGACGAGCGCGCGCTGAAGAGCGCCTATGCGCGCCGGCTGAAGGCCGTGCGGCCCGACGTCGATCCGGAGGGATTCCAGGCCCTGCGCGCGGCCTACGAATCCCTGCGCGGCACGCTCGGCGATCCGGGGGCCGGGGCGGATGCCCGCCCCGCCCCGACCGTCGATCCGGCCGCCCGCGACGACCTCCTTCACCGCCTCGACGCGCGCCGGCGCAGGGGCGATGCGGCGGGCGCCCTGGCGGTCGTCGACGCGGCGCTCTCGGGCGGCCTCGACATCGCCTGGCGCGAGAGCGTCGAGGACGGCCTGTTCGACCGCCTGGCCCGGGACCCCTCGGCCGGCCCCGCGCTGCTGCGGGGGCTGTCGGAGCGCTTCGCCTGGGGCGAGGCGACGACGCGCCAGAGGGCGCGCGACGCGGAAGGGCTGGCGCTGCTGCGGCAGCGGATCGAGGGAATGGAGATCGCCGACGCCCTGCGCGGGCGCGCCGAGGCGGTCCGCCGGGGCGAGGGCGCGCCGGGGGACACGGTGCTGCTGCGCCTGCTCGGCCCCTACCGGGTCGGGCTGTTCGACCGCGGCCTCGACGATGCCGAGCGCGAGGTCGCCGTCGAGGTGCTGAACGCCGTGATCGGGCCGCTCGCCGAGGTCGACGGTCTGATCGACGCCCGCACCCTCGCGGCCCTGCGCGGCGCCCTCGGGGCGGCGCCGCTCGCCGCCGCGCCGTCCGCGGCCGTCGCGCCACCGGGCGAGGCCGCCGAGGCCGCGAGCCGGGCGCCGATCAACCCGCCGAGCCGATGGAAATGGTCGTCTCTGGGCATGGTCTGGCTCGCCATCGTCATCCTGGGCAACGTCGCCAAACACTGGGAGGGCGGGTCGGAGCCGCCGGCCCCCGCGGCCGTGTCCGCGTCCTCGTCCTCACCTTGGCCGGTGCGGGAATCGACGACGCGCCGGCCGCCGGTCGAGATGAACTTTCCGGTGCACACGCGACAGGCCGACGGACGGCTCGGGCTCGACCTCTCGACGCTCCTGTCCCCGAAGGCCCGCGCGGTCCTGAAGGCGGTCCGCATCGGCCCCCCCGACCGCAAGCCCGCCAGGCTGGACCTCGCGGCGATCGAGCGGGAGCCGATCCGCTTCGTACCGCCCGGCGGGACGACGCTGCGGGTGCAGCTGGTGTTCGACGACGATGCCGTCACGGAGTTGTACGACTTCGATCTCGCCGAAGCCGTGCGGAAGGCCGAGGCCGAGGACGACACGGCCTCGCAGCCCTCCGCGTCGGACGTCCATTTCCAGCCGAAGCTGACCGTCCGGGACGGTACCCTGTATCTCGACCTGTCGGACATCCTGCGGCCCGCCAACCGGGCGGGCCTGCGCGAGATCCGGCTGCGGGCGGCGCCCGGAGCCCCCGAGCGGGTGCTCGACTGGGACGCGATCGCGACCGCGCCGCTCCAGCCGATCCCGACGACCTCCGAGCGGATGACGCTGCGCGTCGTCATCCGCAGCGGGGCGAGCAGTTCGGACCAGGTCTACGACCCGGCCGCGCTCCTGGCCGCCCATAAGCGGCAGAGCGAGCGGGCCGCGTCCCCCAGCCCCAAGTCGTCCCGATGACCGAGCCGTCCCGATGACCGAGCCGCCCTTCCTCTACCTCGACGACGCCGGCTACCGGGGCGAGCCCTTGCGCTCGGCCTACGCGCTCGGCGCCTGCTACAACCTCTACCACGAATATCCGGTCGATCTGCCGCTCGATCCCGAGACCGCAGGGCGGCGGTTCCGCCCGCAGCGCGACCGGGCGGAGGGATGGCTGCGGCGGGACTGGTCGGTCGAGGACCGGGTCGACCTCGTCGCGGCGATGGGCTGGCTCGGCCGCGACGGCCATCGCCGCGACCACCGTGCCCTGGTGCGGCGCTACTGCGCCCTGCCGGGCCCCGCCTGGCGGGAACGGGAGGCGATGCTCGCCGAGCACGCCGGAGCGGGCAACGATTCGGCGCGGACCGCGCTGTGGCGGATGCGGGCGGTCGAGCGCGACCTCCTCGGCTGCCGCACCGCGTGCTTCCTCGCCTTCGACGCGGCCCGCGCCGCGCAGCTCGCCCGCAACGGCTACGTCCTCGGCTTCCTGTCGCTCGACGAGGTGAGGGCCTACCTGTTCGACCTCGCCCGCGAGGTCTCGTTAAGCTTCGCGAGCTGGCAGGATTACGGCCGCGACTTCGTCGTCGGCCGGGCGTTCTGGGCCGGCGCGCACGAGGCCGAGCCGTGGGACCCGCTGATGCGGCGCCTCGACACCGAGATCGACAGCCCCTGGCGGCGCATCCTGTTCGGCTTTCCGGAGGACGAGACCAGCCGGGGCGTCACCTCGGCCGACACCCGCGACGGGCCGTGCTGGACGCTGGAGACCGCGCCCGCCGCGGCGGCCTCGTGAGAGGGAGGATCCGATGATGGGACTGGACGCGCTGCGGGGCCGGATCCGCGACGGCCGCGCCGCCCGGCAGCGCCGGGCCGCGCTCAAGCGGCACGGGCTCGCCGTCCTGCCGCTGCGGCGCGACATGCCGGAGGCGGAGGACGACCTCGCCGCACTCGACCGCCTGTGGCAAGCGGGCGAACTCGACCGCTTCGACGCGCTCTACGCGGCGGCCGAGGCGCGCGACCTGATGATGGGCAACGCCCTGAAGCTCCACGTCGTGCTCTGGACCGAGCTCCTGGCCCGCGCCGAGGGCGCCGGCGACGGACGAGCGCTCGACCGGCTCTGCGAGCCCTTCGCGCGGTGGTGGGAGCGCAGCGGCACGCCGATGGCCGGGGCGGCCTACGCCTCGGCCCTGCTCTCCGCGGCTTTCGCGCATCGCGGCGGCGGCTACGTCGACACGGTGTCGGAGGCGCAGTGGGCGGCGTTCAACGCGCGCATCGAGACCGGCCGGGGCGTGCTCGACGCCTGCGCGGCGTCGGGCGCCGGCAGCCTGCCCTGGGCCTGGACGCACTACGATTACGGCCTGCACGGCAACGACGGCTTCGAGGACTTCCACGGCCGCTTCATGCGCGCCTGGTCGCTCGACACCGCGAACTGGCAGATCTGCGTCGCCCACGGCGTGCGCCTGCTGCCGCGCTGGTTCGGCGACGGGATGGGCGACCTCGAAAGCTTCGCCCGCCACGCCGCGAGCGTCGGCCAGGACCGGTTCGGCGCCGGCCTCTACGCGCTGATCTACGGCCGCGGCTACGCGATCGGCGACCACGACGTGCGCGACACGCTCTGCGACGTCGATCTGCTGATGCGCGGCTACGAGGACCTCGCCGCGCGCTATCCGTGCCAGAGCATCTACAACCGCTGGGCGGCCGGCCTGTACTTCGCGCGCCGGTACGGGGCGTGCGCAGAGGTGTTCCGCACCCGGATCACCGCGATCGTGCCCGAGGTCTGGCTCGGGCAAAGCCAAGAGAGGCAGGTGGACGATGCACTCGACACGATCCGGGCCGTCGGTGGCTAAGCTGATTTCGACGAAGCGGTTACCGGTTCGGTGCCGGACATCTGCGACAAGACAAGAACCCGAGCGGGCGAAGCGTTGGCCTGCCTACGCAAGTCTGCTCAGGGCGCCGGCGCGAGGCGGCCGATGCCTCCCTGCGGCGTTCCCCGTCCTCGTCCTCGGCGCCCTCGCGGGGCCGGCCGCCGCGCAGGCGCCGTCCGGTCGGGCCGCCCCCCTCCTCACCCCGAGGCCGGTCTTCGTCCCCGGCCTCTACGAGACCGAGAGCCGCAACAGCCGGTTCCGGGACCAGGGCGTGACGAGCCGGACCTGCTTTCCCTCAGCCGACTACGAGGCGTTCCGGCGCGAGACGCTCGCCCAGTACGAGACCAATCCCGAATTCCTGGAGGGATGCCGGCTCGGCGACAGCCGCGAGATGCCGGACGGCTTCGCCTTCGCGATGGACTGCAAGGGATCGAAGGTCGTCCTGACCTTCCATTTCGGAAAAGATTCGGTCTCCTCCACCACCCGCACGCTGATCACGGACCGGCCGGAATACTCCTCCGAGATCCTGACCCTGTCGCGCCGGGTCGGCGACTGCCCGGGCCAGGCGCCGGGCAAGGGGACCTGAAACGAGACCCGGGACGGACCCGCAACGCCCGGTATTATGCAGCAAGCTCACCGGAAAGCGTTGATGTTGTCGCATCAAAATGGTTGTCGTAACCGGTGGCTGGACTGGTCGCAGCCCGACCTAGCTAAACGCTCGAACGTAGGGCTGAGCACGATCCACCAGTTCGAGAACGGCTCGCGCACGCCCATCGCCAACAACCGGCTGGCGATGAAGCGCGCGTTTGAGGAAGCCGGGCTCACCATGTTGGACGCCCGGCCGGGATCGCCTTTACGGGCGACGCTTCTGAGTCAGATCAGAAAGGAAGCGGTCCAACTCCGTGATGCGCGAGGCCGCGCACGATCTTGCTGACCGTGCCGCCGTTAACGCAGAAGTAGTGGGACGCCTTGGCCTGAGACCAGCCAAGCACTTTGACAGCGTGAATGATATGCCCTGCCGTCTCGCGGTCGCAGGGAAACTCGTATTTAGCCATAAGTAGTTAACTCGCCTGAGTGCGATTTCGAACTACCCGGCTTGAAGGATGCCTCTAGACGTGCAACATTAGGGCCGCGGGGCCTTACACGCCAGTCTCTCCGTAGGCCGGTTGGTTAGGTTCGTGGCCGGGTTGGCGTCGGAAGCGCCGATCCGGCCTCTCCCCTCTCCTAGAGGGGGTGAGTGATCGCAATATCGTTCTCCTCGTTGGCGCCTGACCGGACGCGGGGTGGAATGGAGAGCCAGATTTCAGAGGATATCGTCCTCATATTCTGACTCAGCACCTGAGCCGTCCGACGCACGACCGTTGGACGGCTCATTCTTAGAAGATGAGGAGCCGCTAGGCTCGGACTCGTCTTCTTCCTCCTCCTCAGTGGAGGATGAATCTGGAAGAAAATACTTTCCGCCGCTCTTTACCAGCCTTTTCGCCTTCGCCAGGCGCCAAAGCGTTGGCCTGATAATATTTGGATCTGGATCGGGCATATAACGACGCTTGATCTCCGAGATTATTGTGGTTGCGTCGACGCCTTCCCCCCAAATATCTTCGCTCAGAATAGCGAAGATCATATCGGGTACTGTTATATCAATCAGCTTCGTTTGGACTCCTGATGTAACGGGCTGATCATCAAGCCTGCCAAGTGGCGCACCCTTAAACCCCAATTTCTCCAGGGCCCTTATGGCGACAAGGATCTCCTCGTTATCGCGCTGCAAAGTCGCAAGCCTCTCGCTAAGGCGAGTAATCCTTGCAGCGTTGGCGCTACGCTTTCGCATAAGCGCGTCGATTGGGTTCTGATCGATCATAGGCGGCACTCTGCGCACGATGCAACGTGCCGCTCAGGTGGCTGCTTGTCAAGCCGCCATGTCAACTTGCAACGCCGGCTTGTTGAAAATCTTGCTTGATAAGCTCCGGCCCCCCGACCTTTCATCTCCATCAACGCTTTCCGATGGGCTTGCTGCATAATACCCGCAACGCCCACCGGCCGTCACGCGCCGGCGCGTGACGGCCGGCGGAGCCATCCGAACACCCCTCCCCCGTCGAGGCGGTCGCGCACCGCCTCCGCGTCCGGCCGGTCCTCCGGATCGCGGGCGAGCAGCGCCCGCACCACCCGCCCCAGCCGCCCGTCGATCCTCGGATCCGGCAGGCTCGCCCGGGCGGCCTGCGCGCTCTCGCGGTCGCGGCCGGTCCCGACCCGCTCGCCGCGGGACGCTGCGGCGAGGAGCAGGCCGAGGGCGTAGAGGTCGGCCGGGGGGCCGCCGGGAAGGCCGTCGAGCTGCTCGGGCGCGGCGACCGACCACTTGCCGGCGAACTCGACGTCGGGCAGCGCCTCGCCGGCCCGGCGCACCACCCCGAAATCAATCAGCGTCGCGCCCTGCGCCCCGCCGCACAGCATCACGTTCTCCGGCGACACGTCGCCGTGGACGAGGCCGGCGGCGTGGACCGCCGCGAGCGCCCCGGAAAGCCGCCGGGCCAGCGCCGCGACGTCCTGCGACGGCAGGGCCCCCCGGGCGCGCAACGCCTCCGCCAGGGTCTCGCCGCGCAGGAGGTCCATGACGATCACCGCGCGGCCGTCGCCGTGGCGCAGCAGGTCGCGGGCCCGGGGGATTGCGGGGTGCGACAGGCTCATCAGGGCACGGGCCTCGCTGACATGAAGGCGCGCCAGCACCGGATCGACGGCGCGGTCGGGCCGCAGGACCTTGGCGGCGTGATCGCTGCGCAGGTCGCGGTGGCGCACCCGGTAGACCTCGGCGAGGCCGCCGCGGCCGATCCGCTCGCGCACCGCGTAGGTGTTGGCGACGATCGTCTCGGGCAGGAGCGTGGCGTCCGCCGCGCCGGGCGGGGCGGCCGGCAGGCCCGGATCGGCGAGGCGGTCGAGGGCGGAGCGGGCGGCGTCGAGGACGATGCGGCGCTCGGGCTCCGGGCGCGGCCGCCCGTCGCCGTCCCGGCCGATCGCCGCCGCGAGCGCATCGAGCCTGACCTGGACCCGCAGGGTCTCGCGGCGCGCCTCCTCCTCCGCCCGGCTCATCGCGTCTCGCTCCCGCCGGAGGCGTCGACCACCACCACCGAGACGTTGTCGCGGGCGCCGGCGATCAGGGCGTCGTCGATGGCGCTCGCCACCGCCTCGGCGGGCGTGCCGTGGCCGGCGACCAGGGCGAGGCCGCGCTCGCCCAGCGCCCCGACGAGGCCGTCGCTGCATAGGACGAACCGGTCGCCGGCCCGTACCGCGCCCTCGGCCCAGTCGAGGGCGAAGGCGTCCTCGGCCCCGACCGCCCGGGTCACGACCTTGCGGCCCTCGCGGGTGGCGTGGTCGCGGGTGAGCGGGACGAGGCCGCGCCCGCGCAGCAGGTAGGCGCGGGCGTCGCCCGCCCAGGCGACGGCGTAGCGCCCCGCGCGCACCATCAGCACCACGACGACCGCGGCCACCACCGCGTCGGGGCCGAGGCGGCGGGCGCGGGCGCGCAGGGCCTCGTTCGCCTCGGACAGCAGCGACTCGATCGCCCCGCGGCCGGGCGCTTCCGGGCCGGGCGGGAGCCCGGCCAGGCGCTCCGCCACGGCGGCGGCGGCGACATCCGCGGCGGCATGGCCGCCGGCCCCGTCGGCGACCGCCCACAGGCCGAGATCGGGCCGGTCCACCACCGCGTCGTCGTTGCGCCGCCGCCGGGTGCCCCGATGGGTGCGCGCCGCCGAGACGAGCCGCACCGCCTCGGCCGGCGGCGGCGCCGCGAGCGGCGCGTCGGCCGGAGGAGGCGCGGGCGGCGGCGGGCGGACCTCCGGTGCCGAGTCCTGTCGGCCGCCCTGGTGCCAGCCCCTCGCCTCCCAGCGCCCGTCGAGGAAGGCCGCGAACTGCTCGGGCGCCGGCGCGCCCCGATGCATCAGGAGCGAGGGCGCGACGGTCTCGGAGCCCGTGGTCCACCACAGGGTGAAGCTGCGGCGCGAGCCCGCCATCGCCGCCTCGAGGACGTCGGCATAGGCCCGGACCGCCTCCATCTCGTCGCCGAGGGCGAAGCGGCGCGACACCTCCGCGCCGTCTGAGGCGGGCCGGTGCGACGGCTCCGGCAGGCCGAGCGCGGCGAGCCCCGCCTCGAAGGCGTCGAAGTCGAAATCGTCGGCCAGGCACGCCCGGGCCCGGGCCTCGGCGGCGTCGAACCACGGCCCGGCGCGGCGAAACAGCCGCCAGGGATCGGGAAGGCCCGGCATCTCGGCGGCGAGCACTAGCGGGAAGTAGCGCCCGACCCGGTCGACCGAGGGCATCAGCACCCCGGCGACCGCATGCGGGCCCATCGTGTCGCGCCCGAGGACGAAGCGCCAGACCGGGGCGACGAGGTAGGCCGGCAGCCAGGCCTCGCCGAGCTGCCGGCGGCTCGCCACGATCGCCCGCGACAGCCACTGGTCGAGGGCGCCGTGCAGGGCCCCGCCGAGGCGGCGGCTGACGAAGTCGCCCCGGCTCGGGACCTTGCCGAACAGCCCGGGCGCGGCCGAGTCCGGCGCGGCGGCCGGAGGCCGTCCGGTCACCGGAACCTCGGGCAGCGGAAGGACCGCAGCGCCGGGAGCGCGAAGGGGTTCGGCCGCGTCGGGCTGCGCAGCTCGAAGCTCGCCTCGTGACCGCCCGCGTCGTAGGTGAGCCGCAGCCGGTCGGGCCCGGCGGGCTCGGGCCGGCCGGCCTCGACCAGGCGGAACAGCGCCCAGGGCCCGGTGAACGCGGCGGCCTCGGGCGGGCCGGGCTGCACCACGACGCGGGCGGCGGGGCTCGCCGGGCCCTGGCCCGGCCAGGTCAGCTTCAGCGGGCGGGCGCTGCCGCGGGTGTAGGTGACCTCCTGGCCGTCGGCGACGAGCGAGGCGGTGGTGGCCTCGGCGTCGAGCCGCAGGGGCGTGACCTCGAAGCCGACCGCCGGCCGCGCGGCCCCGGTCTGGAAGAAGGCCCGGCGGATCTCGTCCGCCGCCTCGACGCTGCGCAGGACCGTCTCGTCGCCGGCCCCCTCGCCGCGCCAGCGCCAGGGCCGGGTCCCGGTCTCGACCAGGTCGGCGAGGTCGGTGCGCAGGAAGCGGGCAAACAGGCCGTCCGGCCCGAACAGGGCCGAGAACTCGGCCAGCCCGACCTCGGCGGTGGCGCTCCGGTCGAACGGGTAGCGCCGCTCGGTCGCGGCCCGGCAGGCCCGGTCGCCGCCGGCCTGCGCCCAGCGCCCGGCGAGGTCCTGCACCTTCGCCCGGTCGCCGGCCCGCGCCACCAGTCCGTCGTCGAGGGCGATCGGGATCAGGGGGCGCGAGAGCAGGACGGCGACGTGGCCGTCGAGGCTCGCCCGCAGGGGAGCCTGGCGCTCCCCCGGGTACAGGCGGGCGAACAGGCCCGACAGGCGCCGCACAGCGAAGGCCCGGTCGAGGCTCTCCTCGCCGCCGAGCATCCGGTAGAGGCGCAGTGCCTCGGCGAGGTCGGGCGCGGACGGCGGCGCGGCCTCGCCCGGCTTGCGCGCCGCCCGCCCGGGCGACGGCTCGGCCTTGGACTTGAGTGCCGGCGCGACGGCCTCCGTCCCGGGGGAGCCGGGCGGGGACCTGTCGGTGGAAGGCTTGTCGGCGAGAGACTTGTCGGCGAGAGACTTGCCCGCCTCCGTCGTGCCGTCGCCGTCCCGCAACTGGGTGGCGAGGGCGACGAGCAGGCGCGGCTGGAGGTAGCCGGTCAGCGCCCGCTCGTAGAGGTTGGCCTGCCCCGCCCGGACCTTCGCGCCCTGGTCGAACGTGTCGAGGAGGCGCGGCGTGCGGTCCTGCGCGTAGGGCGTGGCGGCGTCGCGGGCCTCGGACAGGACCGCGTCGGTGCGCACGAGGTCGGCATCGGCGACCTCCTCCACCGGCAACGTCGCGGCGGCCGCGGTGTAGCGGGCGAGCCGCGCGTCGGTCTGCGCGAGCAGGCCGTCCTGGCGCAGGTAGGCGGCGAGCCAGGTCAGCGCGAGGCCGAGCGCCAGGGCGGCGGCGAGGCCGGCGGCCGCCCGGCGCAGGAGGCGGCGGCGGCGCTCGGCGGCGGGGTTGGTGGAGACGAGGTTCGCCTCGTTGAAGATCACGTCCCGGAAGAGCCGGGCGAGGAAGAAGCTGCGGTGGCCGCCCGCGCCCGCGGGGGAGAAGCGCGGCAGGTCGAGGGCGAAGTGGCGGCTCGCGGTGCGACCGACGAGGTCGACGACCTGCCCGTCCTGCTCGGCCGAGGCGAGGTAGAGGCCGCGCAGGCGCGGCGGCGGATCGAAGCGGGAGGAGGCGGTGATCTCGCCCAGCGCCTCGTGCAGCGGCTCGGCGACGAGCGCGAGCTGGCTCGGGAAGGCGAAGATCTGGGCGCGCCGTTCGGGATCGGTCTCGTCCTGCAGCCGCCCGAGCAGGAGCCCGTTGAGCCGCGCGATCAGGTCGTCGAAGGCGCGCCCGAGCCGGTCGGCGAGGTCGCGCCCCTCGGTCCCGGTCCTCGGCAGGGCCAGGGTGGTGCCCCAGACCTGCTCGCGCTCGCTCTTCGGCATGGCCTCGAAGAAGGCCTCGAAGCCGGCGAGCCGGTCGACCTTGGTCAGCACGACGTAGACCGGCACGCGCAGGCCGAAGGCCTCGTCGAGCTCGCGCAGGCGCTTGCGGATGGTGCGGGCATGGTGCAGCCGCTCGGGGGCGGTGGCCTGGACCAGCGTGTCGAGCCCCAGCATCACGATGGCGCCGTTCAGCGGCTGGCGCCGGCGGTGCTTGCGCAGGAGCTTGAGGAAGCCGCGCCAGCCCGCGGCATCCGCCTCGCCGTCGCCGTCCTGGGCGGTGTAGCGGCCGGCGGTGTCGATCAGGATGGCGTCGTCGGTGAACCACCAGTCGCAGGAGCGGGTGCCCCCCACCCCCTCGACCGATTCGCCGACGCTGTCGGCGAGGGGGAAGCGCAGGCCGGAATTGCGCAGGGCCGTGGTCTTGCCCGAGCCCGGCGGGCCGATCAGCGCGTACCAGGGCAGGGCGTAGACCGACCGGCGGCCCATCGTGCGGCGCAGGAGCCGCAGGGCCTCGCGCAGGCGCGCCTGCAGCTCGGCGACGTCGCCCGGACCGGACCGGGCCGGGTCGGTCCCGGAGACCGCGTCGATCAGCGCCTCGTCGCGGCGCAGCCCGCGGACGAGGTGGTAGGCGCAGTAGACGACGTAGGCCGCCGCGATGGCCGCGACGGCGTAGATCCGGGTCTGGAGCGCCGCGAAGGGCCGCCAGGTCCCGAACGACACCGCCTCGCCGTAGAAGAACACCACGCAGGCGACGACGAGCGCCCAGATCAGCGCGACGAGCCACCAGGCCTTGACCCGGCTCGCATAGGCGGTCGCGTAGGAGCGGATCTCGTAGATCCAGTTGAGGATGTTCACGGCCGGACCTCCTCGCTCTCCTGCCCGGTTTCCCGCGCGCTCTCGGGCACGGACCCGTCGGGCGCCGCCTGCGGGCCGTTGCGCCGGATCACCAGTTCGGTGCGCCGGTTCTGCGCCCGGCCCTCGGGGCTGTTGTTGAAGGCGATGTTCGCGGGGCTGTCGTTCGGGCGCACCGGCTGGGCCTCGCCGCGCCCCTCGGCGCGGATCGCGTCGGTGCCGATCGAGCGGGCGAGGATCGCCGCCACCGCCTGGGCGCGGGCGACCGACAGCTCGTAGTTCGACGGGAAGCGTACGGTGCGGATCGGCACGTTGTCGGTGTGGCCGATGACCTGCACCGAGACGTCCTCGCCCCGGACCGCCCGGCCGATCCGCTCGAACAGGGCGGTGTAGGCCGGCGCGACCTCGGCGCTGCCGCTCTGGAACAGGCCGGCATTGCGGATGCGCAGGGTGGCTCCGTTGCCGTTCGGCACGACGTCGAGGGCGCCCTCGTCGATCTCGCGCTTGAGGGTGCGGCGCAGGCCGTCGACGAGGCGGCTCTGCTCCTTGGCGGCGACCGGGGCCCTGGCCGGGCCCGGCGGCCCGCCGCGCAGGCTCGGCGGCGTGTTCGGGGGCGCCGCGATGAAGGCCGCGAAGGTCGCGTCCGAGCGCCGGTTCACCGCCGATTGCAGCAGCAGGAACAGGCCCGCCAGGGCGAGCACCGCCAGGCCCGCCCCCGCCCAGAGCAGGTGGCGGGCGCCGGAGGCCGCCAGCCGCGCGTCGACGCCGCGCCAGGCCGGCGACAGCTCGCGCTCGGCATCCCCCCGCAGCGTCCGGAACAGGCCCTCGCGGATGCGGCCGATCTCCAGGTGCCCCTGCGGGTGCACCCGCATCCGCCCCTCGAAGCCGAGGGAGAGGCAGTGGTACATCAGCAGCAGGACGTCGCGGTTCGAGCCCGGATCCTTGTGCAGGTGGGCGAGGAGGTCGAAGAAGCGCTCGCCGCCGGTGACGTCGGTGTGGAAGGTCGACACCATGCCCTGGCGCGCCCACAGGCTGTAGGCGCCCCAGGACGAGTTCAGGATCACGTCGTCGATCGTCGCGCAGAGCGCGTAATGCGCGGCCTGGGCCCGCTCGCGGGTCACCGCGACGCCGAGGATCGCCGCCTCGAACGCCTTGACGGCGGCGATGACCCGCAGGCGCAAGGCCTCGAGATCGGGCGTGCCCGACAGGGTGCGCAGCCGCGCGATCAGGCTGAGCAGCGGCAGGGCCGCCTCGACCATCGGGGGCATCCCGGCCCGGGCGAAGTCGCCCGCCTCGGGCTCGGTCGCGGCGGACGGGGCCGCCCGCGGGCCGGCGTCCCGGGAATCGGGGGGGCGGGGACCGGCCGTTCCGGAATCGGCCGTTCCGGCATCGACGCGGAGCACCGTCGGCGCACGCACGCCGCCCGGAGTGGGCTTCACCACCGTCGATTCTGAATCGTAGCCGCGCGGATCCGCCTCCATCACCGTTCCCCGACCGGAATTCTCGTCATCGCGGGTGCTCGCCCTTGCGTCATCCCGGTTCGGACAATGCGCGAGACGCCCGATCGTCGCATCGCGACCGACAAAATATCCGTCCCGAGAGATGTCGCACCGGCGCTTCCCGAAGGAACGGCGGGCTGGCAAAAGACTATCCCGGCGCTCCGGCGCGCGATCGACTCCGCCTTTTGCACCGGACCGGTCGCGACGACGCAGGCCGGCGCGATCCGGTCGCCGAAGAGCCCGGATCTTCGATCGCGCGGCGATCGCGGGCCCGCGGCCCGTGCGGGATCCCTATCAGCCCTTGATCGCCCACAGCTCGAGGTCGAGATCGGGGAAGTTGCCGGCGATGTGGATCGCCACCGCGCTCGACTGCTCGAGGTCGCGCCAGAGCGGGTTGGTGGTGTCGAGCTCGAAGTAGACCGTGCCGCCGCGATAGGGCAGCTGGCGCGGCGCGACCGCGAGCGGGCGAACGGCGATGCCCGGCAGGGCCACGTTGACGAGCTGGGCGATCTGCTCGACCGGGCCGATCTTGATCTGGTTCGGCAGCGAGCGCCGCAGGGTCTCGGGCGGCAGCGAGGCGCGCACCGCCAGCACGAATCCGGCCCCGCGCAGGAGAGTGCGGTCGTTGATGGCGCCGACGCGCACGCCGTGGCGGCGCTCCTGCAGGTCGATCGGCACCGCGACCTGCTCGAGTAGCGCCGAGAGGCCGGCGCGCAGCTCCGCGAACACCGCCGCGAAGGTCGCCGCGAGGTCGTCGTGCTGGTAGTCCGGCAGGTGCGGCGCCCGCCGCGAGGGGGCCGTGAAGGTCGCGATCTCGCCGGCGAGCGCGAGGCAGAGGCCGTAGAACGCCTCCGGATGCAGCCGCCCGGCCTGGGCGCCGGCGTGGCGCAGGAGCGGCTCGGCCCGGTTGAGGACCTGCAGCAGCAGGAAGTCGGCGATCTCGCCGGCCCCGCGGGTCGTCGGGTCGGCGATGCGGGCCGCCAGCGCCTCCGCCCGGTGCGAGACCAGGCCCTGCAGCTCGGCGACGAGGGCGGCGAGCTGGCCCTCGGCGGCGCAGGTGAGGCAGGGCGCCACGAAGCGATCGTCGAGCACCACCGCGAGATCCGAGCGGACCTCGACCACGCGGGCGACGGCCAGCCGCTCGGTGCCGGCGAGCGGCCCGTTCGAGGGCGCGTAGGACAGGCGCAGCCGCCCGACCTCGAGGCCGGCGCTGGCAAAGCCGTCGCCGTTGGCGTCGGGCACGTCGCAGGCGGTGCGCCGCAGCCGCGTCGCCACGTCCTCGCGCCGATCCGCGCCGACCTCGGGGCTGCCGGGCTGGCGCATCGGCACCGCGAGGTGGATCGTCACGTCGCGGGTGCCGGGCAGGAGCTCGAGGGGCGGCGGCAGGTCGGCGTCGCCCGGGGCCTCGAACGGGGTCCCATCCGGGAAGATGCCGCGGGCATGCGACAGCGCGAAGCGCCCGACGCCGAGGAGCTCGCGGTTGATGCCGATCTCCGAGAAGCCCCACGGATAGGGCGAGAGGTCGCGGGTCAGCCCGCGCACGAAGCGCTCGGTCCAGCGGTCGGCCTGCTGGAAATGCTGCACGCGGAGGAACATTCCCTCCGACCAGACCACGCGGTTCTCGCTCAGCATCGGCTCTCAGGGCTCCCCGGATGTCAGGTCTTGCGGGCGTAGCTGCCGCGCAGCGGCGCCAGGACGGCGTCAGCCGCGGCGGCGCCCTCCCCGCCCGCGAGGGCGGCGTGCAGGGCCGCGTAGCGCTCCCAGGCGGCCGCCTTGAGCAGCGGGCCGACCGCGAGCCGCGTCCCCTCGCGGGCGGCGTCCTCGATCGCGTCCGGCAGGATCTGGGCGCCGACCGTGTCGGCGGTCTCGGCGACCGCGAGGCCGAGCGCGCGGGCGTCGCGCGCGACCCCGGCGAGGCGCGCGACCAGGCGGTCGCCGGCATCCTCGGCGCCCGCCGTCAGGAGCTCCGCCACCAGTCCCGCCAAGTCTTGAACTGCCAAGTCTCGGACTGCCAAGCCCTCGACCGCAGGGGCCCCGGCCGCCGCCCCGCCGGACCGCTGGCGGTCCGGCGGGGTCAGGCCGAGGTCCCGCTCGGTCTTGCGCTGGACCGCCTCGACCGTCGCCAGCACGTCGAGGAGGCGGCGCAGGAGCTGGCCGGCCCGCACCAGGGCGGCGCGGTCGCCGGGAGCCGGCCCCGCCGCGAGGCCGCCGAGCCCGGTCCCCTCGATCAGGGCGGCGCAGGCCTCGCTCCAGTCGGGGGCGGCGGGGACCGGCGCACCGACGGCGGGAGACGGCCCTGCCGCGTCGCCCAGATGCCAGTCCGTCGGCAACAGGGTGCGGGCCGGCGCGAGCTGCAGCGCCTCGTTGATAGGCGGGACGTGCTCGCTGCGGCTCGCGAAGTCGCTGAAGGCCTCCTCGGCCTCGGGCAGGTCGGTGAGCGTCGTGGCGGGCGGGGCCTGCCAGCCGTAGGGCTGCACCACCTGGGCGTCGGCGGCGCCGGCCGGCACGGCCGCGAGCCAGTCGCTCGCCGGGCCGCCGAGGCCGCGCGCGGCGCGCGGCTCGCTCGCCTCGCTGGTGCCGGCGAGGATCGCCGAGATGCCGCCCTCGTGCAGCGGTAATCCAGGCGCGCTCCCGTCCTGCGCCGCGTCGAATCCCGTCGGACAGCCCCTCCCGGAGCCCGGCTCTCGCCCGACCCCGATGCGGTAGTCGCCGATCCGGAAGCTGTCGCCGGCATCGAGCGCCCGACGGTTGCCCCGGCCCACCGGCCGCACGTCCTCGGCGAAGTAGACGCCGTTGCTCGACAGGTCGACGAGGTAGAATCCGTCCGCCCCGGCTTCGATCCGGCAATGCAGCTTGGAGACGTGCCGCTCGGGGTCCGGCAACACCCAGTCGCTGTCCGGGCCGCGGCCGATCGAGACCGGGCCGGCCCCGGGCTCGAGGCGGCGCGCATCGATCTCCGGCACGCCTTCCGGCGCCTGCAGGACTCGCAGGGTCAGCGTCATCGCCCGCCTCGGCCGTCTCGCGTCGTCCGCACCCCGCGCCGCCGCCTCAGTTCAGCCGGGAGCGGCCGAGCGGCGCGACGCCGGTCGCACCCATCCGGACCGCGTCGCGCGGCAGGGCCGGCGGCTCCAGGAAGACGACGCCGATCGGCAGGCCCGGCACGCCCGCGATCGTGGCCGGCTTGTTGAAGTTCTGCGCGCCGATGGCGGTCGCGGTCTGGCCGAGGGGCAGGAGGGCAGCGAGCGCCGCCTGGGTGCGCTGGCCGCCCCCGGGGGTGGAGAGCGCGAAGCCGGTCGCGGGGTCGATCGCCACGTTGCGGCTCGTCTGCAGCAGGAGCTGCCCGGCCTGGCCGGCGCCCTGGACGAGGGCGGCCGCGAACAGCCCGGCGTAGCGCTCGAAGGCGTGGTCGTCGACGTCGCGCGAGATCCCGGTGCGGGCGTCCCGCGGCGAGATCGCGTAGGCCTTCAGCGGATACTGGCGACCGTCGAGGAGGACGAGCTGCGTGAACTGGATCGCGGCCTGGTTCGTGCTGTAGACGATCTGCCCGATGAGCCGGACTCCGTGCAGCGGCCCGGCGCGCTGGGCGCCGTCGACGTCGTAGACCGTCGCGAAGATCGGCGCCTGGGGATCGTCCGAGTTGAAGCCCTGGTCGAGGGAGGCGTAGACGGTGTCGCCGGCCCGCGCCACGGCGTAGAGCCGCTCGCGCGGCTGCGCCGGCGCGCCGCCATAGGCGCCCGCCATGCCGCCGGGTCCACCCCCGAATCCGCCTCCCTGGCCCGGCTGGCCGAAATTCCCCTGCCCGGCGCCACCCTGGCCATAGCCACCCTGGCCGAGACCGGGCTGCCCGGGCGCTCCGCCGTAGCCGCCCTGGCCGTAGCCTCTGGGACCGGCGGCCGCCTGGCCCAGATTGCCTTGACCGACATTGCCTGGGGTGAAGCCGGTCTGGCCGAACCCGCCCGGCCCGCCCGGGACTCCGCCGCCGGAGCCGCCCGGCTGCGGATAGGCCGCCTGCTGCAGCGGGGAGCCGGAGCGCGTGCCGCTTCCGCCGGATCCCGGATTGGCCGGGGCCGCCGGCTCGGGCCGGGCGTAGCGCTGCACCGTGAAGCCGCCGCTCGGCGGCGTCATCAGGGCTTCGATCTGCGCGTTGATGCGGGCCTCGATCGCCGGATCCGACAGGACCTGGCCCGGAGGGCCCTGATAGACCACGCTCGGCACCGCCGGGGCCTGGCCCGGCAGCGGCGGCTGGATGAACGGCATCGTCGCCTGCGGCGTCGGCTGGACCGGCGCCGGCGTCCCGGCCTCCTTGGCCGCCGCGCCCCCTTGCCCGGCCACCTGCCCGTCCGCCTGGACCCGGACGAGCGGCGTGCCCGCCAGCGTGGCGGCGAGGATCAGTGCGGTGATCGGCATGTCCGTCCTCTCTCGGCGGTACCCCGGACATCCCCGGTCGTCGCGCCCTTGGCCGGCCCGATGGCCGGTCGGGGCGGGCTCCCCGGGAGCGCGCGCGCCCGCAAGGTCGTCGCGCGCTCAGTCATCGATTGCGACGGCACGCTCGCGCCCGTCCGCGTCGGTGACGAGGAGGCGCGGCACCGGCCGGTCGAAGCGCCAGACCCGCACGCCGTCGGGCGTCTGGGCCATCGCGTCCTGCACCGGATTCACCACCACCACCGGCCCGCGCACGTAGAGCCGCCCGCCGAGCATCCAGGCCGAGACCGCCGGATCGTCGACCCGCAGCCGGACCGCGCCGCGCGGCGGCGTGCCGAGGCCGAACTCGTCCATCAACCGGTCCGGCAGGTCGCCCGTCGCCCGCGCGGCGCGGCCCCGTCCGACCCGGGCGGCGATCGTGCGTACGGCCCCGTCGGGGGCCGCCGCCAATGCAGTGTGGCGGCCCGGCGGCACCGGGATCGCGTCCGGCGGACGCAGCGCCGCAGCGGCGGCGGGATTCGTCGGCGCGGCCGGCTCGCCGGAGCGGGCGGTGAGCGGCGCGGCGCGGCCGCGCACCTCGATCGTCACCGGCAGGTCCACCGCGTCGCCCCCGCGGCCGCCGCTTTGCACGATCAGGACGATCGGAAGCGGATAGTTCTCGAGGGTGATCGAGATGTTGCCGTAGGTGGAGACCCGGCAGGGCATGATGTGGATCGTGGTCGGCCGCTCGGCGGGCGCCGAGGCCTGCCCGCCGCAGCCGCCGCCATCCACCGCGAAGCTGCGCGGATCGTAGGCGGAGGCGGCGATCGGCCAGGGCCGGCCGCCGGCATCCAGGATCGTGATCGGCGTCACCATCCCGAAGGCGAGGTGGACGGTCTGGGGCGTGGCCATGTCGACCTGCGGCTGCACGCTCATCAGCCGCGGCCGGATCTTCGGCGGCCCCTCGTCCCCGTATCCGGGGGCCGTGGCCGCCCGCTGCGCGTCGATCACCCGGTTGCGGATCGCCCCGACATTGCCGGGAGTGAGAATCGCGCTGCCCGACCGATCGGTCATGACGGTCTGGAGCGACGAGATTTCCGCCGGGGTCAATTCACGCGGCGGTGGCGGCGAGGCGGCACGCGGGGCCTCGGACGGAGCCGGAGCTGGAGCCGGAGCCGGAACGGCCGCCTGGGGCGGGGCCGCGGGAGAAGGCCCGGGAACCGGCGCCGCCGCGGAAGGCGGTGCCGGAGAAATCGGAGCCGGAGAAATCGGGGCCGGATTCGTCACGGCGCCGCCGGTCGCTTGGGCCACGCGCCACGGTTGCGCAGGCGCGTCCGCCGCCCCGCAGGTTACCGCCGCCGCGAGGGCGGCGAGTCCCACCGTACGGATCCGTCCCCCCATCCTGCCGGCCCGCCTGTCCCCGAGAACGCCCCTTACAGGCTGGCAATATGACGCAAGGGAGTGCGGGAAAGCAATGGTCGAGATCGCAGGAAAATCGACGGCGTCCAGCACATTTTGCCCGGACCAAGCGTTTCTCCGACGGAGCTGTTATTTTACCGGCGTCGTTCCCTAGATCCTGTGCCCCCGATGCCACAGTTTCTGCCGCGATCGATCCGCATTCCCGTAGGCGATTGACGATCCCATGGCGAGAGATCATGACCGGAGCAGTGGCGTGCGGACGATCGGACATGAAGTTGTTATGGCTTCTTATCGTTCTCTCTTGTGCTGCGTGCCTTCAGGCCTGCTCCCTCACGGGAAGCCGCCCGGGATCTCCGGAGAGCACGCGCATTTTCCTCAAGGAGGAGATGGGACGGCGCGGGCTGTGAGGGCGGCGATTCTGGCGGCGGCGCTCGCAACCGTCGCGGGTGGGCCTGCCTTCGCGCAGCTGAGCCCGATCGTGGCGGCGACCCAGGTGCCCGGGATACCGGTCGCCCCCTACGGCGTGCCTTACGGCGTTCCCCCTTACGTCTACGGGGGCTATCCGCCCTACCAGACACAGAATCCAGGCCTCAACCCCCTCACCCAGGGCCAGCCCAACCCCAACATCGCGCCCCGCGCCGGCGCGACGCCGATGCAGGGCCTTCTCGGCGGCATGGGCGGAGGCGGACAAGGCGGGGGTGGACAGGGCGGCGGCGGTCAGGCGGGAGGACAGGGCGGCTCGCCGGGAGGCGGGAATGCCGGGCTTTCGGCGCCAGACCCCGCCACCAGTTACGAATTGCTGCAGGATCCGGGCTCGCCGGTCTTCGGGCGCTACGGGGCGCTGCAATCGAAGAACGGCGACCTGCGCCAGCAGGTCCTGGCCCAGGCCGCCCGCGGCGTCGGCATCCGCCAGGGCTTCGCCGAGGAGACGGCGCGGCTCAACGCCGAGCTCGACGGCGCCTACGGGGCGGAGCTCGACCGGCGCTACGATTTCGGCCCGCTGATGATCGAGCGCACCCTGGTGCCGCCGGTGATCACCGAGCTCCACCGGCTCGCCGAGCGCGTCGGCGACCGCACGCTCTACCTGACGCTCGGCGCCTTCGAGATCGTCCGCCCGGCGCGTCTCGCGCTGCGTCCGCCGGACTGGCGCGACTACCTCTACAATACCGGCGTGCCGCCCGCCCCGCCGGGGCCGGCGGCGGCGGTGCGTCCGGAGGATTCGACCGAGGAGGGCGTCTGGGGCGTCGCGCTCGAGGCGGGCCTCGCGGTCGGCATCACCGAGGCCCGGGCGAGCTTCGCGGCGAACTTCAACCGCCTCGACCGCGACTTCACCGGGATGGGCCGCTACCACGACCTCGCCCGCAGCGGCGCAGTCAGCCTGCCGACACTCAGCCGGACCCACCATCCGGTCCGGGTCGCGGCGGGCGGCGAGCGGGCCTTCGTCGGCGAGCGCGTCATCCACCTGACGGTCAGCCCGAAATTTCGGGCGGCCCCGCCGGCCGCCTTCCGGTGACGGGCCTCACCCGCCGCGGGCTCGTCGGAGGCGTGGGCCTCGGCGCCGGGCTCGGCCCGGGTCTCTCCTCGGCCCTGGCGGGCGCCGCCGACTCGCTGCGGGACGCGCCCGCCGGCCGCGACCGGCTCTGGTTGATGCGGCCGGACGGGTCGGAACTGCGCAGCCGTTTCCGCACCGGGGCCGGCCACGACAGGACCCAAATCCTGCTCCTGTCCTGGTTCATGCGCGATATCCGCGACGCCGGACGCGCGGTCTGGATGCAGCCGAGCCTGTTCGATCTCCTGGCGGGGGTGCAGGCCAGCATGTCGGCGGTGCACGGCAGCCCGCTACCCGTGATGGTGACGAGCGGCTACCGCACGCCGGAGCACAACGCCGCGCTGGAGAACGCGGCGCGCAACTCGATGCATCTCTACGGCTACGCGGCCGACATCCAGGTGCGCGGCTACCCGCCCCGCGCAGTGGCGCTCGCCGCCTCGTTCTTCTCCCGAGGCGGGATCGGGCTGTACGACAGCTTCACGCATCTCGACGTCTGGCAGCGGCGGACCTGGACCGGTCGCCAGGCGGCGGGGGGCTGACGGCTGGGCATCCCCCGCCTCCCCTGCCGCACCCGGTACCCGGCCGTGCGTTCCCGGCATGACGAACCGCGCTGGCAGTGAGCCCGGTCCCACCGGGCGAGTGCGACCGACATCCGATCGATGGCCGACGACTCGGTTCCGGACGCGGCGAGGATGAGAATTCGAGGAATCGAACAGGCCACACGATACCTGCATCGATGATCCCAAACGCGACGAAGCCCGCCAGACTTACGCCTGGCGGGCTTCGTGGTTCGGATCGTGACGAGGGAATGTATGACGTGCTTGGCAGGTCTGGCGGTGACCGACTCTCCCGTGTCTTGAGACACAGTACCATGGGCGCTGGGGCGGTTAACGGCCGAGTTCGAGATGGGATCGGGTTCTGATCACCCCGCTCTGACCACCAGACCGGCCAAGCACGTCGTCCGGCAAGCATGTTTTTGCGAGTGGCAGCCGGGTGGCTGGTTCGCGCGTCTTCATCGTGTTGTGGTTGGGTTGATCCGGACACGGATCATGAGAGCGATCAAGCCGATCGAGCGATTAGTACTGGTCAGCTCAGCGCGTTACCGCGCTTGCACATCCAGCCTATCCACGTGGTCGTCTT